>NZ_JMLW01000008.1 GCF_000686905.1 Marinospirillum insulare DSM 21763 | reverse complement strand
GCAGTAACGTGGTCGTTCGCTGACCATAAGGCACGTGGGCAAGACGCCTATCAATAGTGCCACGTGAATTGCCACAAGCAGCGCACTCAGGGCAAGGCTCTGGCGATTGAGCGAAACGGCACTCAATAACAGCGTGTTTTTCAGTAATATGCTGTCCAGTGGCAACAAGGCCGAGTTTATTTAATTGGCAAAAGGTGGAAAGGTCAGGGGTAGAAAAGGTAAGATTGCTCATGTCGGGGGACTTAGTTTTGTTTGTGTTGGAACTTACATTCTCTAAGAAACCCGACTCCTTTTCTAGTGAGCCAGATCTTTTCTACACCCTTAAATGCGAAGAGCCACTTTTACAGCTATTTATTTGTAAAGAATCATGTTTTCTATATACTCAATAAAATTTTTAAGGGGGGGGCTGTTAATGATCCAAAGCATCAGGGTTATATTAAGTAGAATAAGTTGGGTTCTAGTTTTTTCATTATTATGCTCTGGTTTTGCTTGGGCAGAAAACTACCAAGGGCAGGGCTCTACTCGTGAACAAGCCAGAGAAGATTTAGCTCAACAAATTTTAACCACCGTAAAAAGCCAGTTTGAGTCTGATATTCAAATTGAAGAAGGTGCTTTTACAAAAAATGTTAGTCAATCCTCCAAGCAATCTTCTAATGTAATTTTAACTGGCGTTAAGGTTAAGCAAACAGACGATGGCCAATATTTAGCTACCTTAAATAAAGCCCAGTTTAGAAAAGATGCAGCCTTAACCTTAAACAAAGTCATTGCTGCCTGTAAAACCCAGCTCCCTGAAGCTTGGCAACCAAGACGCCAAGTGCTAACCCAGTGTGTTCAAGATGTAGATGCAGCCATTAGTATGGCTAGGGTGGTAGGTAAAAAATCTGAGATAAACCAGCTTAGCGAGCTAAGAACCAACATTTATAACGAGTACAATAAGGCACTTGTTGTAATAGCTAGCACACCCGAAGTTGGTTATAGCCTAGATGGAAAAACCTTTAGTAATGGTAGCAGTCATCGTGTAAACAGTGGTGAACATACCATTATTTGGCAGGATCAAGGTTACTGTAAACACCAAGAAACATTTACTATTAAAGCAGGTGAAGAAATAAGCTTCAATCCTAAGCTAGGTAGAACACCGCAAATCACCTTTTTAAGCCCAAACTTAGATGCCTACCTTACAGTGAATGGTAAGGATGCCACCTTAGGTGAAGTACATGAGCTAGAAGAATGTCATGGCATGATTACTTATTCTATTAGCAATGACTATGATTCTAAAACAGATAAAATTAGGCTTAAGCCCAATCTAAGTAAAGAAGTTAACCAGCGGCTTTTAACTGAACAGGAAGCGGCTAAAATAAAGCAGCGTAAAGAAGCTGCAGAAGCCAAGTTAAAAGCAAGGCAGGAAAGAACTGCCAATTATACTAATGCCTATACAGACTTAAACGCACTGCAATTAATTTATGGCTACTCAGTGGCTAGTAAATATGAAAATACTCACCGCCTAAGACTAGAAGCCATTAAAAACTTTAGTGCTATACGTTATGGTTTGGGTGTTATGTATGGTAGCTCTACAGATTCTCAGGAGTACGAAATTTATGCTCAGGCTGCCTTACAGTTGCCAGAATTTGGTGGTCACCCACTGAGCATTTATGGTTGGTCTTTTGTACCTTATGCAGGCGCTGAGCTAGGTTTAGGTTATCATGAGCGCTACCACGAAAAGCTTAAAACTAAAACACATAAGTTTGCCTCTAGCAGCGAATTTAGTCGTGACAAACTAGTGGTTAGGTATTTGGCAGGGTTAGATATTCCTGTTAGTAAAGAGCTAGCAGTTAAGCTGCAAGCTAGTAAGCAAACCAGTATGGAAAAATCCATAGAGTTTAGTTTAGGTATCAGCATGCACTACTAGCTCCAAATAGCTCCAAACAGGGCAGTTTGGACAAGCAACTAAAAAAAAGAGTAAACTACTCACTAGCGCTACTAAGAAAACTTAAATTGTTTTAGCCCCCACCTTTATAGGTTGGGGCTTTTTTATCTTTAGTTAAATAAACCATAGGTGCTGTATGCGTATTCTGCTCTATTCAGATTACCCAGCTTTGTTAGAAGCATTACAAAATGAGTCTCGTCGCTACTCAGGGCTAGAGATCATTCAAGCACACCCAGAAACTGAGGCATTAACCCTTCCTGACTTTCAATTTATGCTTCTAGCTCCTCTTGGCACCACTGCCGAGGCGGGCGCACCAAGCTGCACCTCTAACCAACTAGATTTATGGCAAGAAAAAGTTTCTGCACTGGTTGAGCTTTGTAGTCTAAGACAGGCACAAATTATACTTATTTCGTCAGACTTGGTTTTCTCTCCTGAGCAGTTAAATATTAGTGAGCTAGACTCACCAAGCAACACCTCTTTACTAGCAAAAAGCCTCTTAGATATAGAAAGCAAAGTAGCAGAGCTGCCTAAATCTATTATTTTGCGTACAGCTCCCAGCCTTAGCGCTTCTTGTACAGGCGGCCTTGCCCAGCTCATTGCTAGATGTAAAGCTTACAAACCTGCTGAAACCCTTGCCTACCGAGGTTTGCAACCATTAGATGATTTAGCCAGGGTTCTACTCGGCATTATTTTGCAAATAGATGCTGGAGCAAAAGCTTGGGGGCTTTATCATTACGCAGGTAACGAAGCCGTTACTCAAGACGAGCTTTGTTCTACCTTAGCTGGCTATCTAAATATTGAAGACTACCCAAAGGCATCCTCTAGCAGCCATAAAAGCATGTCGAGCCAACATTTGTTAGATACCTTTGGTGTGCACCCTCGCGCATGGCGAGAAAAACTACCTAAATTAGTGGAGCAGCTGAATGAGCCAGCCAAAACCTCGTAAACCTCGCCCTTTAGGCAGTATTTTATTCTACTTTGGCTACCTAGTTGCCTTGCTGGTGATCGGGGCACCCATGGCTATTTTGTCTATTCCTCTACCTCTAAGGCAGCGTTTCTCATTACTCAACATCTACAATCGCTTTGTACTCTTTTGGCTTAGAATAACTTGTGGTATTGAATACCGCTTTGAAGGTTTAGAAAATATACCCAGCGGCAACCATGTAATGATTGCTAACCACCAAAGTGAATGGGAAACCATTATTCTTCACACACTTAAGCCACCACTTTGTACCGTTTTGAAGCAAGAGCTACTAAACATACCTATTTTTGGTTGGGGGCTACGTTTAATCAAGCCCATTCCGCTAGATAGAAGCCAGCCGGCTAAAATGTTGCGTAAAGTTTTAAAGGTAGGTGGTGAAAGGCTTGATGAGGGTTTATCAGTACTTATTTTTCCTGAAGGTACGCGTGTTGCACCGGGTAAACGCAAACCATTTAGTAAAAGTGCAGCCATGATAGCTTGCAAAGCAAAAGTACCTTTAGTGCCTGTTGCACATAATGCTGGTGAGCATTGGAACCCTAAAAGCTGGATTAAAATGTCTGGTAGATTAACCCTGCGAATAGGCAAACCCATCTCAACGATTGACCGTAGAGCCGACGAGGTAATTGCAGAAGCTGAAGCTTGGGTCGAAAAACAGCTAGTAGAAATATCCGCTATTCCTCGCCCGCCTCAATAAAAAAACCACCCCAAACCTATAAAAGTTGGGGTGGTTTTCATGCTATAAGTTAAAAACTTAACCTACTGATAACGCTTAAACACTAAACAAGCGTTGGTTCCGCCAAACCCAAAACTGTTAGAAAGCACAGTGTTCAAGGTTACATTTTCACGCGCCTTACCAATAACAATGTCTAAACCTTCTGCGGCTTCATCTAGCTTGTCTACATTTGCAGAAGCTGCAATAAAGTTATTTTCCATCATTATTAATGAGTAAATAGCTTCTTGAACACTCGTTGCACCTAATGAGTGACCCGTTAAAGACTTAGTAGAACTCAAGGCTGGGCAAGCATCACCAAACACTTCACGTATAGCGGTTAATTCCGCCATATCACCTACAGGTGTAGAGGTGCCGTGAGTATTAATATAGTCAATCTTCTCGCCTTCTAAGCCAGCCATGGCTTGTTGCATACAGCGTACAGCGCCTTCGCCTGATGGTGCGACCATATCGTAACCATCAGAGGTTGCACCATAACCAACCAGCTCACCATAAATTTTGGCTCCACGGGCTTTAGCATGCTCTAACTCTTCCAGCACTAGCATGCCGCCACCGCCAGCAATAACAAAACCATCACGATCTGCATCGTAAGCTCGCGATGCTTTTTCAGGCGTTTCATTGTAGCTGGTTGAAAGAGCACCCATGGCATCAAATAAAGAAGACATGGTCCAATGCTCTTCTTCACCGCCACCAGCAAATACCACGTCTTGCTTACCTAGCTGAATCATCTCCATTGCATTACCAATACAGTGAGCCGAAGTAGCACAGGCAGAAGAAATAGAGTAGTTCACACCCTTAATTTTAAAAGGCGTAGCTAAGCAAGCAGAAACCGTACTGCCCATGGTGCGAGTAACGCGATAAGGCCCTACACGACGCAAACCCTTTTCACGCAATACATCAGCTGCTTCAACTTGGTTAGCTGAAGAGGCACCACCCGAGCCAGCAATAAGCCCAGTGCGCACATTAGACACCTGGTCTTCCGTTAAACCGGAATCTTCTACTGCTTGCTGCATAGACAAATAAGCAAAGGCAGCTGCATCACCCATAAAGCGCTTTAGCTTACGATCAATCAGTTCATCTAAGTTTAAATCTATACTGCCTGCAACCTGGCTACGGAAGCCCATATCTGCATATTCTTGCTTAAACTTAATACCAGAGCGCCCCTGACGTAGTGAATCAAGAACACTTGCTTTGTCTGACCCCAGGCATGAAACAATACCTAGCCCAGTAACGACGACTCGTTTCATTAATTTATCCTCTCGTTAGAAGCCACTAGTACTGGAAAATAAACCAACACGCAAATCCTTTGCTTCATAAATTTTACGACCGTCCACTTCCATTACGCCATCAGCAATACCTAAAATTAGTCTGCGGCTCATGGTGCGTTTAATGTCGATACGGTAGGTAACTAGTTTGGCAGAGGGTAATACTTGGCCTGTAAATTTAACCTCTCCACTACCTAGGGCACGTCCACGACCTGGGTTACCCTGCCAGCCTAAATAAAAGCCAACCAGTTGCCACATAGCATCTAAACCTAAGCAGCCAGGCATAACTGGGTCACCAGGAAAGTGGCAATCAAAAAACCACAGATCAGGCTTGATATCTAACTCTGCAATAATCTGTCCTTTACCATAAGACCCGCCATCTTTATCAATAGTAAGAATACGGTCTAGCATTAGCATGTTAGGCATGGGTAGTTGGGCGTTGCCAGGACCAAAAAGTTCACCACGGCCGCAAGCTAAAAGTTCTTCGTAAGTATAAGAGTTTTGTTGGGTCACTAGATATTTCCGTTTTTAGATTCTTGTTTAGGGGTATTAGAATTAAGTTTACTGACGAGCTTAGTTTACTGACAAAGTTACTAATTTGCATCCGCTCCCACTTAATTGATATCAAGTTATAACACTTAATCTACATCCAAGCCCTTAACCTGTTACAATATACAAATCTAATATTCCATTAAATACGGCAGCACTAGCGACCCAAGTTACCATGAAAATAAACCTGCCAGTTACTGACAAAGCAATCGATTTAACCAACCAAGACCGATTGGTTTCTACTACTAATCTCAAAGGCACTACCACCTACGCCAATGATGATTTTCAGCGTATTAGTGGCTTTTCTAGCGAAGAGCTAGTAGGCAAAAACCACAATATCGTACGCCACCCAGACATGCCTCCTTTAGCTTTTGCTGACCTCTGGTCCCGTATTAAGGCAGGCGATTCATGGATGGGCGTAGTAAAAAACCGCTGTAAAAATGGTGATACCTATTGGGTAGATGCTTACGTTTCACCCATTTTTGAAAACAACCAGCATGTTGGTTATCAATCTGTCAGGGTAAAACCAGAAGAAAGCTTAGTAGAGCGTGCTGAAAAAACCTACACAGCTATACGCACAGGAAAACAAAAAGCACCACGCAAACGCTGGTCTGCTTATGGCTTGCTTTTAGGTTTAATTTTACTACAAATTCTTTCTACCCTAACCACACTTTACCTAGTTGATAGTCGAAGCTTGGCAGGTTTAACTGTTGGTTTTTTTGGGCTCATCATCTTGGGCTCTGCTGCAGTGTTTCTTAACCCCCTTAAAAACATCTACCAGAAAGCCCTTAACCTTGTTGATAACCCAGTTGCCCAACAAGTTTATAGCGGTAGCATGAATGAGTTTGGTGCACTTGATTTAGCACTACGCATGCAAGAAGCACAATTAAGAACTGTGATAGGCCGAGTTCAAGACGCTACCAGCTCTTTAGATGAAGTTGCCACCAGCACAGATAAAGCGATGCAACAATCAGAACAAAGTGTAGGCAACCAAGAAGCTCACTTAAACGATCTAGCAAGCATGATAGAGCAACTCGACATTAGCATTAGAGAAATAGATCAAAGCATTGAGGGCATCAACCAAGCCAGCCAACACATGGACCAAGAAACTCATAGAGGTCAAACAAGTGTTGAGGCTAGTGTAGCTAGTGTACAACGCATGGCAGATAGTTATGACTTAGCAACAAGCAGTATTGAAAACCTAAGAGAAGACGCTGACTCCATTAGCGATAGCATTAGTGCCATCACAGACATAGCAGACCAAACCAACCTCCTTGCCTTAAATGCTGCCATTGAAGCGGCTAGAGCTGGCGAGTCTGGGCGTGGGTTTGCGGTAGTAGCTGATGCAGTTCGACAACTAGCTAGCAGTACGCAAGACGTAACTGAAACCATTACTAACCGTATAAAAGTTATTCAGCAAAATATCAGCCAAGCAGTAAAACAGATGGATGAAAGCCATCAAGAAAGCCAGAACACAGTTGAACAAATAGTAAAAGCCGGACAAGTGCTCAGTGAAATGACTACTGCTGCTGACCAGGTACTTAATTCCAGTCAGCGTGTTGCTACAGCTGTTCATCAACAATCTCAGGCTAGCAGTAGTGTTATAGAAAGCTTACAACAATTGCGTGAAGTTGCAGAAAGTACGCGCGCGCAGGCTGCTACCACTTCGCAAAGTACAGACAACTTAACTGAGCAAATTAGGCAAATGCACTCTTTAGCTAAAGCCTTTTCGAGTAAATAGCTAGATGAGCAACCTGTCTGTTTCAATAAGTGGCTTGCTCCTTCTGTTAGTTTTTTTGCTGGTTTTTAGTTTTTTTCTAGGGCAGTGGTTTAAAAACTACCGTAATCGTTCAAAAAAGATAGCCCTAACTTTAATGACAGAGGTTTTTGACTACACCCACGATGGTGTAACCATTACCGATACTACAGGCACTATTATAGCTGTTAACCGTACATTTACTCAGGTAACCGGCTACAGTGAAAAAGAAGTCTTAGGTGAAAACCCACGTATTCTAAGCTCTGGCTATCACGATAAAAACTTCTATAAAGACTACTGGCAAGCCTTAACCACTAAAGGAATTTGGCAAGGTGAAATATGGAATCGTCGTAAAGACGGTGAAGTCTACCTTGAATGGTTAACCTGCAAGGCTGTAAAAAACAACCAAGGTAAAATAACCCACTTTGTTGCCATTTTTAGCGACATTACAGAGCACCGCCGACAAGAGGCGCGACTAGCACAAGCAACAGAAAACGACCGCCTAACTGGCTTACCTAATACTGCCAGCCTTTTAAGAAAACTGTCTAAGAACCTGCCTAATCTTCAAAGGCAGTGGTGCGTACTTTTACTTGATATAAATAATTTTAAACTCGTTAACTCTAGTTATGGCTTTACTGTTGGAGACCAGCTTTTAAATAACATCGCTAAGCGCTTACAAAAATGTAGCAGTCAAGGTTTGGTCGCTCGCCACTCAGCTGATGTGTTTATTCTTGCAGCACCAATAGCTAACAGCAGTGAAGCCGATCAACTGGCAGAAATTACAGGGTTAAGAAAGTGCCTAAGTAAACCCTTTTCTATATTAGGTCGTCTAATGGAGTTCAGTATCTCTATAGGCGTTACAATTTGGGAAGATGCTAGCCTTACAAGTAGTTCTGTTTTACAAGAAGCTGAACTAGCCTTGCATGCAGCTAAAAGCAAAGGCGCAGGAAAAACACGCTTTTTTAGTGAAGATTTACGGTCAGAAAAGAATCCTTTAGCTTACTTACAAGGGCTACGTGAAGCCTTAAGTAAAAATGAGTTGAGTCTTTTTTATCAGCCTCTTATTGCCGCAAATACTGAAGAAATTCACGCATTAGAAGTTTTGCTTCGCTGGATTCATCCAACCTTAGGGACTATTCCACCCGACCACTTTATCCCCTTAGCAGAACGTCATGGCTTAATGGAGTCTCTTGGCCATTGGGTAATGCAGCAAGCATTAAAACAATATGCTCAATGGCAAAAAGAAGGAGTTGCTCCTGCCTGTATAGCTATTAACGTATCGCCTATTGAATTTCAGAGTGAGTATTTTGTAGGTAACCTTCTTAAGGCTTTGGAAGACAATCAAATAGAACCCAGTTGTTTAGAGCTAGAGCTGACGGAAGGAGTGTTTGTAGAACAAAACTCCGCCAACCTAGAAAAGCTAAATGAACTATCATCTAGAGGCGTTAACCTTGCTATTGATGACTTTGGAACCGGCTACTCTTCTTTAGCTTATTTAAAGCACCTGCCAGTTAACCAGTTAAAAATTGATAGAGCTTTTGTTAAAGGCTTACCAAAAAACCAAGCAGATAAAGCTATCGTTGAATCTACCTTGGCACTTTGCCGTGGTTTAAAAATGAGCGTAGTTGCTGAAGGTGTGGAAAATAAAGAACAAGCCGATTACTTGCGCCAAGAAGGTTGTGACTTTATTCAAGGCTACTTTTATGGTCGACCTGTGGATACAGAGCAAACTGGCCTTAGACTAAGAAAACTAAAAACTCAACAAGCTAGCTAGTTAGCTTTTGTTTATTGTAACGCTGGTGAACTAAGTTACTTAGACCCTTGAGTAGATCCTGGCTTAGGTTTTCTGCTTCACTCATGATTGCCACTAGTTGCTCGTGTTTTATAGCACTAGATTGATGGTAAAGTGCTGTAGCTTCTGCAACCTTTTGCTGCATTAAGCTATGGTTTTCTTTTAGTTGTTCTAAGCCATATAAACTCGAGCTATTATTTTCTAAAGACTGGTTTAGCCACTTGTGTAAACGACTAGTCACCGCCTCTGCTGTTTGAGCAGTTAAGTTTTCAGACTGGTTAAAAGTTGCGTAGTTGCGCTGTTTGTTAATAACATGATCTACTTTTAACAAAGAAGCGAAGCTTAAATCTTTAATGTATTCTACCTGAAGTAAAGTTTGGCTAGCATCTTCTGCTACTTCAGCAAAACGCTGCTGAAAACCTTCTACTTCACTCATAATTTGCTCAGCTAGTTCTTTGCTTTCTCTAGCGCCTTCTAAAGAAGTACCAACCTGTTCATTAAAGCCCTGTAATGTTGCCCCAATACTTAAAGCTGCCTCTTTTGTTTTGTTTGAAAGCTGCTTTACCTCATCGGCCACCACAGCAAAACCTCTGCCTTGTTCACCAGCCCTAGCAGCTTCAATGGATGCATTGAGCGCCAACAAGCTGGTTTGATCCGAAATATCTGTGATTGCTTGCAGGGTGCTAGTTACTGCCTCGCTTTGTTGGTTAAGCTCTTCAACTGTATTTCCCACCAAAATAACGCTGGCAGTAATTTTTTGTAGTAACCCACCTAGTTTTGCGGCGCTTGCCTGGCTGGTTAAAGCATTTTCAGTATTTTTTTCAGAAGACCAAGCAATGCTATTCATTAGTTCGCTAATTTCTTTTAAGTCTTGCTGACTTAGCTGTAAGTTTTCGCGTAAATTATGCGTATTTAATTTATGTAACTGAGTCGCTAAGCGGTTTTGCTCTGTAAAAGTTTCATTTTCTTGCATGGCCTGTATAGATTGATTGACACTTTTTAGGGATAAAGCAAACTCTCCTGGTAAACCCTTTGGCATAGCTTTGCGTGAATAGTTTTTTTCTGCTACTGCAGCAAATGCAGAGTTTACTTCTTTAAAGTAGGTTTCAATTAGGTCTAAAAAGTCATTAAGATCCCAACTAACCTGCCCCACTTCTCCTAAACCTTTAGTACGCGTTATTCGGTGATGCATTTCACCTACTCTTGCTTTCTGTAAGGCTGAATAAATAAGTGACAAGGTCATTAAAGGTTTATGGGAATAACGCGCTACATAGACAGTAAACAACAAAGCCAGCACTGAAGGAACCACTATCCAAACCCAGCTAGAGCTAAAGTAAGCTGCCAAAGCTGTAACGAGTGTTAAAAAGTTAAAAATAATACAAACAATTAAAAATTTACTACCTAAAAAGGGAATACCTTTTGAAACATGAGGGCTTTTAGCTGCTTGAAACATAGGCTACTCCTCTAGGGCTTCAAGTCGTGTCAGTAAGTCATTGTAGCTACACCCCTGCTGCACTATTTTTTCTTTAAGCCACAAGTAAGAAGCCTCAGGTGCACGACTGGCAGACTCTTTAGATTCAATTTCAAGCATTTTTTTATACCATTCGCTCACCTGCTTTACTGCTGCATAATTAGGTCGGCGACGCACAGAAAAATAGCCAGCTAAACTAGAGTCGGCTCTCAAGTCTGGGGTTATATTGGCAAAAACCCAATAAAACCCGCCATCGGAGGTGAGGTTTTTTACATAACCAAAAAATTCCTGCTTTTGCTGCAGGGTGTACCATAAAAGACGGAAAACACCTCTTGGCATATCTTTATGACGAATTAAGTTATGTGGCTTACCTAATAGCTCTGGTTCAGCATAACCAGCTATTTGCATAAACCGCCTGTTAGCGTAAGTAATTCGACCTTTAGGATCCGTTTTACTGACTATTATGTCGCTTTCACTGAGCTTAACTTCACGCCCACGATCCATTAGCTTACTCCCAACTCAATCGATTCTTTAGGATACTAGTGGAGCGCAAGCATGAATGCCTAAAAATCGAATGAAAGCTTAATTTAGATCAATAAGCCTAAAACCTAGCCACACAAGTTATACACACGACTTATCCCCATTTGTACACAGAGATATTCACAGGCTCAGTATTTAAGCTAATGAAATTACCGCCACTAAGCTGTGCTTAGAAGCGGTTTCGAGGCAAATACCTCTGGGACGTGTTCCCGCCCCAAACCTAATGCCCAAGCAGCACTGTTATAAGCTGACACCACATCTGCATTTTGGTGAAAGCCACAAGCAGTGCAGGTGAAATTAGCCTGTGTTGTGCGGTTTCCTTTATGCGTATGATGACAGCGTGGGCAACGCTGCGAGGGTTTTATTTTTCTAGTTGGGGTGCTTACTAATTCGCCACCAGTTTCTTCCACTTTGTAGCGAATCATTGACATGAGCGCGGCTGGCGCTGTGTCGAGTATTTCCCGATTGAGTCCTGCTTTTTGTTTTACGTTTTTACCGTGCTGCTCACAAGTACCTGTGGCTGAACGGCTCATGTTTTTGATGCTTAGTTCTTCCATTGCTACCAGTGTATAGCGGTTAGCTATTGCACTGGTAAGTTTGTGCTGTGCGTCTTTGCGTTGATTTGCCTGTTTTCTCTTGAAGCAAGAGAGTGCTTTGCAAGCCCTCTTCCAGTTATTTGAGCCACGTTTCTTTTTAGTGATGCTTTGTTCTAAAGCGGTTTGCTGAGCTTCGCCAGTTTTGTAGTAGCGAGGATTTTTGATAGAGAAATACTCACCACCGGGTTGAGTTAACGTGATGAGCTTTTCTATACCCCAGTCGATACCGCAAGCCTTTTTCTCTATACACTCGCGGTCTGGCTCTGCTTCTACAGTCAGTGATAGCCACCAAGAGCCGTGCTTGTGCTGCACCTGAGAGGTTTTGATTTTGCCAAGGAGTCGAGACTTGCCCCGCGCCTGAATGTGACCCACGCCTTTAATAAACAAGCAGCCATGCTTACGCTCGCCATGCTGAAATTTAGTGTCCAACAGATCAAAACTGTGAAAACGGCTTAACGATTTAAAACGAGGAAATCCGGCAGTGTGGCCACGTTTAACGCGTGCAAAGAAAGCGCTAAATGCTTTATCCAAGCGCCTCAGTGTCATACGCTCTGATGTGCATGACAGCGCTTTGTACTCAGGGTGCTCTGCTCGAATCTGAGTCAGGCTGGCTTGCTGATTATTATAGGTAATAGAAATCCCGCACTTTTGATAAGCCTCTATGCGCTCTTGCAGTGCGGCATTGTAAAGTTGCTGATGTAAGCGCAATTGCCCAAGCAAGGCTTCGGCCTGCTTAGGTTTAGGGTAAAGCTTATAAGTATATTTGCGCATAATCATACTATTGACTATAATTGGTTACTATGAATAAAACAACGTTAAAACCCCTCAATCACTGTGTTTACAACATAAATTACCACTTGGTTATGGTAACTAAATATCGAAACAAGGCGATTACCCCAGCAATCCTTTCGCGCCTATCAGAACTGATAAAAGAGCGTATAGAGGCATGGGGCGGCTGCTTGTTAGAGATAAACGGGAAACCTGACCACATCCACATTCTTTTTGAGTTGCCACCAAAGCATGCTGTAGCAGATTTTGTGAATGCGCTAAAAACAGGCACAAGCCGAAGGATTAGAGCGGAGTTTGCAGAAGATCTAAAGCGACACTATAGGAAGCCAGTGTTCTGGTCGAGGTCGTACTGCATCGTAACCTGCGGCGGCGCACCGCTAGCAATGGTAAAGCAATACATCGAAAGCCAAAAAGGGGCTTGACTCCCACCAATCAAGATTGGAAGGAGAATGCGCCCTAGGTTAGTTCAACAGAAGAAATGAGCTGACAAGAAGGGTTTCACCAGCTTGATGGGTTAAAAAAGGTTTAAAGAGTCAGTGGTTGTTAAGTTACCTATTAGTAGGCTAGTTCCTAAAACTAAAATAAAAGCACCCCCAGCAATAACTAGCAGCCCACTCAGTTTGCTTAGAGCGTTGCTTTGTAGTTGCACTAAGCGCTGAGCTAGTTTGCGAGCCTCTACTGCCAAAATTGCTAAGCTGGCCACGGTTAACGATGTTCCTAATGCCATGGCTAGGGTAGCTAGCACACCCAACCACCAAAGCCCTAGCAAATTAGTTGCAACCAAGACTAGTACCGCACCGGAACAAGGTCGCAAACCTATAGATAAAACCAGGTTTAAATTTTGTAAGCGACTGCGACCGCTTAACTGTTCTGGTGTAATGTGATGTGCTTTACCACAGCTAGTGCAAGCACTTGAAGCTAAAGCACTTGAAGAAAGCTGTAAACCTAATGGGCTACTGGCTGAACTTAAAGGCGTAAATTTTAGTTTTTTTCTAGCCTGTAAAAGTTGCCGAACACCTCTAAAAATAAGCACTAAACCCAATAAAGCAACCAGTAAAAAACTAGCAGCCTCTATATAAGACACACTTGTCAGGGCCTCTTTTGCTAACCAACCTAGCCCATGCACTAAAAAACCGACTAGCGTTATGGCCGTTACCCCTTGGAGCATTGCTGCTAAAAAAGAAAGCTGGACACCTTGTCGTAGTTTTTTTGGCTGAGTTAATAAATAAGTAGTTAAAACTGCCTTACCATGCCCTGGGCCAGCCGCGTGAAATACACCGTACAAAAAACTCAGTAGTAATAACAACCCAGTGTTTTGCCAAGTTTTTTCTTCACTTAAGGCTTCGACTTTTGCAGACAGGCTTCGATGATATTCACGCTGCTTTTGCATTATCCAAAAGGTTAATTTTTGCCAAGTATTTTGGCTTTCACTTGCACTAGGGTTAGATAAGTTTTGAGTAACCGGCTCATGCTGGGAGTCGGTAGGTGGAATACCAGGTAAAGGGGAAGCAGCTAAAAAAGCACTATAAAAGACTAGGGTAATTAATAGGTATTTCATTCTAAGCAATCCAAGTTAACCCGCTCGGCAAAGTATTTTCCTAGCTGTGGGTCATCAGCCACTTGAGTTTTATCTAAAGCTAAGGCTTGTTGAATTAAATCAGGTGAGGGCGTTGCAACTTCAAGGCTTAGCTCACAAGTGGGCTTTAAGCCTGTTCTGTCTAGGCCACCCTCTTTTGCATGCAGCATTTCAATGTAGTAACTAGGATCATAAACTTGGTAGCTAAACGTGGCTTCCTTCACTAGTAAGGGTTCCACTAGGGGTAAAAAAAACCTTAGCTCAATACGCGCACCTACTTTTAATAGGGTAGATTCAGTCACCTCGGCCCACTGACTCGCCATTAACTCTGCTTTCCCTTGCGTAAAGAAGTTGACTGAATTTAAGTTTTTAACTATTTCCCAAGCAAGCTGGTCATAGCGTTCTTCTAATTCTTCAGCTGCACCACCTTTTTCAAGCTCTTCTATTAACACCAAACTATAAAAAGGATCGAAGCGCCAAGCCTGCTCTAAACCCAGTAGTTCACCCCGATCATTTATGACCGGCTTAGTGCGTAAGTCTATCCATACATGCGGGTGTGCATTGAGTTGGCCTGCTAGAGTTAGTAAAACCAAGGTGGTTAGCAGGCTTGTTTTTTGCCTTAGAAATTTAAGCAACGCTTTCTACCTCCTGACTCCTTAAACTTTGATTCTTACTCCAAAGCACTTAACAGGGTTTCTAAGTTATGTTCCATCATTTTTAAATAGCTTGCTGCGTTTCCTGAAGCATCAGACAAGGCATCTGAGTAGAGGGTGCCACCTAGCTTAATTTGAGTTTCACGTCTTAGCTGTTCAACTAAACGAGGGTTTGCCATATTTTCAATAAAAATAGCACTCACCTGCTGATCTTGAATTTGCGTTATTAGTCTTGCCATTTCAGAGGCTGAAGGCTCAGATGCAGTGCTGATGCCTTGGGGTGAAACAAAGTTTAATCCATAATCGGCAGCTAAATAACCAAAGGCAGCATGAGCAGTCATAACTGTACGCCGGTCAGCTGGTAGCTTCTCAAAACGCACTAGCATTGCCTGATGCAAGGCCTGCAAACGCTCAAGGTAAGCAGCTGCCTGAGCCTTATAATAGGCTTGATTTTTGGGATCTGCCTTAACTAAGCCATCACGAATATTGCTCACATACTGTTGTGCAGCAATCAAACTTTGCCATGCATGGGGATCATATTTTCCATGCTGATGCCTAGCTTGGTCGTGGTCGTGGTCGTGGTCGTGGTCGTGGTCGTGGTCGTGGTCGTGGTCGTGGTCGTGGTCGTGGCTAGCTTTGGATTCTTTTTGATGAAGGTCAATGCCCTGAGCAGCAATAACCCTTAATCCTTTATATCCACTTGCCGCAACTAACCTATCCATCCACCCTTCAAACTCTAAGCCATTTTCTATGACTAAATCAGCCTTAGTTAACTTACGAGAATCAGAAGGTTTAGGTTGATAGGTATGAGAGTCTTCATTAACACCCACTAGGCTTACCACCTCTGCCTTATCACCTGCTAGCTGCTGGGTCATATCTTGTAAAATACTAAAACTAGTGACTACTAACAGCTTATCTTTAGCTTGCAGATCTTTAACCTGAAGCAGGTATGCACCTAGACCAAGCAAAAGCACTAAACAAACTCTGCCCATTTTTTTGGAAATTAACGCCATTTTAACAACTCCAAATTAAGATTTAAGGTGTTTATTAGGATGCAGCCAGCGCTTTAGCAATCCATCGCGGCCTACAAAAAGTGAAAAGATATGCAAACTACCCAGCACTAAAATAATGGCTGGGCCAGTGGGTAAGTCTAAATGCCAAGACATCAACAAACCTAGCCAGCAACCAAGTAAAGCCAGGCTTAAAGCCACTAACAAAAGCTGGTCTAACTGCCTTGCCCAAAAGCGTGCCGCAGTAGCTGGTAAAATCATAATGCCTACCGCCATTAGCGTGCCTAAGGCCTGAAAACCTGCCACTAGATTAAGCACCACTAAAGCCAAGAACACCAAGTGAGTTGTTGTGCCTACTTTGCTATGACGACGTAAAAAATCAGGGTCTAGGCATTCTAAAATTAGAGGTCGCAAAAACACTGCCAACAAAATTAACGTAATCGTAGCTATGCCTGCCAAGAGTATTAAAGCTTCGTTATTGAGCGCCAGCACGCTACCAAACAAGAGGTGCAGTAAGTCGATATTGCGGCTTTGTGTAGAAACCAACAACACACCCAAAGACAAAGAAAGCAGATAGAAAACGGCTAAGTTGGCATCTTCTTTAAGCACGGTAATACGTGCAAGGCCACCCGATAATAAAGCGACTATCCAGCCAGCAATTAAGCCACCCAAGGTCATCGCTCCTAAAGACAAGCCTGCAACCATATAACCTATAGCAGCACCGGGTAAAAGAGCATGCGCAATAGCATCACCTGTTAAGCTCATACGCCTTAGCATTAAAAAAACACCCACAGGCGTAGCACTAACACTTAAGGCTATGCAACCCACTAAAGCTCTTCGCATAAAGCCAAAATCTATAAAAGGAGCTAATAAAGCCTGATAAGCCCAATCAATCATGCTTGCTCCTCTGCTTCATCAAAATCACAAATAGGTGCTAAAGGGTCAGCTAAAACCTGCACTTTTCTTGCTTTAGCTAAATTAGCAGAGGTTAGGACGCTCTCTGTTTTTCCCATGCCTAATACATCCCTTGCAAGTAACAGGCATTTAGGGAAATGATTGCGTACTTGATGCAGGTCGTGCAGAACTGCAA
Organism: Marinospirillum insulare DSM 21763; assembly: GCF_000686905.1. Classification (GTDB taxonomy): domain Bacteria; phylum Pseudomonadota; class Gammaproteobacteria; order Pseudomonadales; family Halomonadaceae; genus Marinospirillum; species Marinospirillum insulare. The sequence goes on along the minus strand of NZ_JMLW01000008.1, from coordinate 94,416 downwards.
TCAAGGTTCGGCCTTCTTTTTGCCAGTGTTTAATTAGCTTTAATAAGTCTTCTGTGGTTGCCGCATCTACCGCTGCAAAAGGTTCATCAAGTAAAATTAGCGGGGCATCTTCTAATAGTAAACGTGCAAAAAGCACCCTCTGTAACTGACCACCAGACAAAGAATCTAATGATCGTTTACCAAAGCCAGCTAAACCTACCTCATTTAGAGCCTGATCCACCGCTTGTTTATCCACTGCTCTAATAGTCGAAAAAGCACCTCGTCTTGGCCAGTGCCCTAGGCTTACAAAGTCTGCAACGCGTAAAGGAAAGTCTAAATCTAGGCGAGCTCTTTGGGGTAAGTAAGCTAGCTGAGGCCGACCTTGTGGCCAGGTGATTTTGCCACCTAGTGGACGTATTTCTTCCATTAAGCCTTTTAAAAGCGTTGATTTACCACCACCGTTTGGACCAACTACCGCAAGCAGGTCACCAGCCAAAATTTGGCCATCTAAATGGTGAACCGCTGGGTGCATTTCATAACCTAGAGTTAGGTTGTTGAACTCTATTAGAGGTTTAGCCGGGTTAACTTTCATCATAAAATTAGCTAATAGCCCAGCCAGTGAGTAACCATAAAACAGCGATAAGAGGCAGAACGACCAATAAGCGCGTTAAGCTGCCTAGCTGTAAAAGAGAAAAATTCCAGAGTTTCATACTTGCCACCAAATGTTATAACATAACAATCAAGCGGCAAAGATAGCAGAAGTTATTTTCTGCTACCAGCTTTTATTTCTAATTCCAGCTATTTTTGCTCTGCAGCTAATGCCTTACTCTCTTCTAGATCTTTACTTTCATCTTCACTGTTGCTGTCTGTTTCTGCTGCGCCATTACCTAGCATCACCGCAACCCATTGAGTCGAAGAGGATTGTTCTAAGGCTATTTTAGCAATCATGGTTAGTGGTATAGAAAGAAACATACCCGCAGCACCAAATAACCAGCCCCATAAAATAAGTGATAAGAAAACCACTAGGGGCGACAAACCCAAACCCTTACCCATAAAGCGTGGTTCAACTAAATTACCCATCACTAGATTAACAACCACATAGCCTGCAGCCACTAAACCTGCCTGTGGAAAACCCAGTTGAACAATGGCCAATAAAATAGCTGGAATGGCCGCTAAAATTGAACCCACGTTAGGTATAAAGTTCATAAGCAGAGCAATTAGCCCCCACAAAAGTGGGAAATCTAAACCTAAAGCCCAAACCCATGCGGCAATAACACTGCCAGTCACTAGGCTAACGGTTGATTTAATAACCAGGTATTTATTAACCTGCACCACAAATTGGCTAGCATTACGCAAAGACTTATCTGCATTAGGCAAGGCTTGACGTAGCTTTAAGGGAAAGGTTGCCTCTTCTAAAAGCAAAAAAACCACAATAAAAATAATTAAAAACAAGTTGGTTAATAATGACCCTAGGTTAGACAGAGCCTTAGCAACCCAATCCATCACTTGAGAAGGGTTAAAATGAGTCAATAGCTGCTTACTAGTTACCGGTGCACCAAACCGCTCTAACAAGGGTAGCAAGCCTATCATTTCGGCTTCTAAGCGCTGCTGGTAATCAGGTAGTCGAGTAATAAAGTTATCTATAGCAGTAGTGACGATCATGCCTAACAAACCACCAAACACAACTAAAAAGCTGACAATAATTAGAATTGCTAAAATAGGGGGCACTTTAAGGCGTGTTAAAAAATGCAGGGGAGGCGTACAAATAATACCAACAAAAAGAGCCAGCATTACAGGTATGACTAGGGCTTCTGCAGTTTTTAAACCAGCCAAAATAATTATGACTGCAGCTAAGCCTACTAGCCAAGCTAGTCCAGGGCTTTTTAAATCAAATGTACTGGGCATTTCTTTTCCTTGTTAACATTCTAATCGTCTACCTTATCTGTATTTTTATTAGTGACTGATTTACGCTTTAACGTAAAAACCTTCATTACACCTTTACGTCTTTGTGCATAAATAACGTCTAGTTTTAGCTTTATTGCTTCGGCATCTTCAGGGTCACTATGAGTTTTTTCTGCCAACTTAGCCCGCAGCTTTAGCTCTTTACCCTTTAGCTCTTTTAAAACCTTACGAATCGATTTAATTTCTTCCTGTTGAGTTTTGCTGTCAGCGTCTAAAAACTGACTAACTAGCTCCATAAGTTTTTTAGCTTTCATTTAAATACCCCAAAATACGCCTTTCCTTAACTAGCTTTTTAAGCTTTCAAGAGGAGAATCTACTTCTTTATTCATTAGCTGCTGAATATCTGCCTCGTCTAAATTAAAGGCTTCAGCTGTTTCATCTACTTCCCTGGTTAGCAAAGCATTGACTGCTGAAATCAGGTTGTTAGCTATACCTGTTACGTAATTCTCATCATTCATTATTGAAGTGGCAATACTGGCAGTTAAACGGCGATAACGAATCATTTCATCTAGTTCATCTGTCATAGTACGGCTAGCTTTTTGTACAGCCAATCTAAGTGAGTCCAGCGATAAAGCTGTTGTGCTTGAGGGCTCTTCTGCTAGCAAAACTTGAAGCTCTCTTAATAGCCTTGCTAAATCTAAACGTATTTGATCATACCTATCCCTTACCGCTAAGTTAGCCGATAAACCATAGCGAGACAGGTTATTGTGTAAATGTTTCATACCTTTTACAGCACTAACAATGTCGCGACTAGCTTGTCGCAAAACGTAAAGTTCCTCTGTTGCCTCACGTGTAGACTCACGCATTTGAGCTTCGCTAATAAAGGCGACTATTTCACTGTGCAGGCTTTTTATTTTTTCTTCATAAGCATCTTCCACATCTAAAGGGAAGATTCGCTTTGTTGTCTTTACCGCTGTAGATAAAGATTCTTCAGACTCTAAGGTGCTTCGCTTTAAACTTAAGCCTCTAGCAAGCAAGCCAAAAGCATTGTCAAATAAGTGCTGAACCTCTTTACGGACTGCCACAACAACTGTTGAAGGTGTTTCTAAAACTTCAGGGTAGATATAAATAGGTTGCTCAATACTTTTAGGCACAAAGCGTAGAACTTTAATTAACAAAGCTTCTACTTGACTAATAAAGGGCATAAACACCAGCGCACCTAACACTCTAAACAAAGTTTGGAAGAGTGCTAATTTCAATAAATAGTCTTCTGAACCTATGCTTAGATAACCAGACATCCAATCAACTAGCTGAATTAGCGGGTTAATTAGCAGTATCGCTAACAGGCTGGTCACTAAGCTAAACACTACCTGAGCAGCAGCCAACCTTTTACCACCTAGGTTAGCTGCAAAACCAGCTATAACTGCACTAATGGCACTGCCTAAACTAGCACCAATAGACAGTGCTAAAGCATTCTCATAACTCACCTGCCCAGCCGCCAAGGCTGCTATAACAATAAGTAACGTGGCATGACTCGACTGCATAATAAAAGTGATTAGCGTACCTATTAAGGTGAAAACTAAAACACCATAGATACCTGTCATGCTATAAGCAGAAAGATCAAAACCTAGCTGAAAAACCGTAAAGCCTTCCTTCATAAAATGAATGCCAAAAAACAAAAAGCCTACACCTAGTATTAGGTTTCCCAGACCTTTAACTCGCTTGCTTTTTTGCATTAAGAGCAGCACACCAAATACCAAAATAGGCATAGCATAACTGGCAATATCTACTTTTAAACCTAAGCCTGCTATCAACCAGGCACCCGTGCTAGTACCTATATTGGCTCCTAAAATAATGCCTATTCCTGCGGCCAGACTAATCATTTCAGAACTAACAAAAGAAATGGTAATTAATGAAACCAGCGTACTAGATTGCATTAAGGTGGTACTGGTGATGCCTAGTGTAAGGCTTTTCCATAGACGGTCTGTTGAGCGCTGCAACAAGGCTTCTAAAGCACCCCCTGCAAAGGTTTTAAAGCCATCTTCTAGACAAATCATTCCAAAAATAAAGAAAGCTACGCCTAGTGCCAGTTCCATAAACTCTGAACCCACCCAAAGCACATAGGCAAGCAACAGCATGACTAATGGCAGAGTAAACCTTCTCAACATGCTATCCACCTCTTATTAGTGGAAGATTAGTTTGCTGCTTTTTGTAAGAATAAAGAGGGGTTAACTCGTGCAGTGTTTAAGCTCATCGTCCAGTGCAAGTGAGGGCCAGTAGAGCGACCCGTTGTACCCACCTCACCTATTAACTGTCCCGCTTTAACTTCATCACCCACTTTTAAATCAGCAAAACGACTCATATGGCAATATAAGCTGGTTAGGCCTTGCCCATGATCTAGCACTAAGGTTTTACCATTAAAAAAGTAATGGTTTTGAGCAACAACACGGCCTGGTAAAGCTGCCTTGATGGGGGTTCCCTGTGGTGCAGCTATATCTAAACCCGTGTGAGGGTTTCTTGACTCACCATTAAACACTCGACGTAAACCAAAAGAGCCAGATTGCCTACCTTCTGTAGGCAGAACGATACTGGGCAAGGGTAAAACAACAGGACGAAAATTATTCATTGCACCACGGAGTTCGGGTGTTTCTCGCCTTACTCTGGCAAGGTCTTCTGCCGATAAGTTAACGTGTTTAGGTGCAACTTTAAGTTCTTGTATAGCATAGTCTTTATTTTTTACTGTAAAAGGCAAGGGTAAATCGCCGTCTCGCGTACGCCAGTAAGCTTGAGTTTTACCCAGTTTTTGATTTAAAGGTATGCCTACCCAGGCAAACCATTGCCCGTCTTTTTTGGCGGTATAAACTCGTTTTTTATTAAACACGACTTGCGGTGGTGCTTCGCTTTGCTGGGGTATTTTAATTATTGCTATGCCGCCAGGCACCCGCTCTTCTCTTGGCCAGGTTTGAGCTTGAACTACTGAGCTAGCTAACAACCACCCAAAAACAATGATCAACCTAACTAAACGCATACCAACTCCTTAGTTTTTAATGGCAGCAGGGTCTGTTTTTTCTATCCTGCACTCTAAAGCACCTTCAGCCACCCAGACGGTAATTTGCTCACCTCTACCTACTTGATTAGCCGAACTGATTAGCTGGCCTTTTTGTGTTTCAGCCAGAGCATAGCCACGAGCCAAGGTATTAAGCGGGCTTAAACTGTGCAGGCGAGCAACCATTTGCTTTAGTTTTAAATACCTAACTTCTTGTTGATTAGCTAGGCTGTTATGCAAACTTGAACTTAGCTGCTGTAACTGCTGCTGTGTTTTTTTAATACGCTGGGTTGGTCTTGCTGCAGTTAAGCGGTTTGTCAGCTGTTGCAACTGCTTTTGGGTGCGCTGCAGACGCTGCTGAGGGTGCTGTGCAGCTAAGCGCCCAGCTAAATATTGCAGCTCTTGTTTTTTTTGCTGCCAAGAGCGCAAGGGTGCTTCTGCACGCAAAGATAAATGATCTAAACGTTGTTGATGCCTAGGCAAACAACTATTAACAGCCAAGTTTAAGCGCTGTTTTAATCCTGCCAATTGCTCTAAAAGGCTTACGACATCTGGGCTAGCTGCTTCTGCAGCAACAGAGGGCGTAGCAGCACGCTGGTCGGCAACAAAATCTACCAGTGTAAAATCAGTTTCATGGCCTACACCAGTAATAATTGGCATAGCAGACGCTGCCACCATGCGTGCCAGGGTTTCATCGTTAAAGGCTTGTAAGTCTTCTAGGCTACCACCACCCCTGGTTAAGAGTAATACCTCTGGCTGCCCGTGGTATTGCGCTAAAGCTAGAGCTCTTCTTAAGCTAGCGGGTGCTTCTGCACCCTGTACTTGAGCGGGATAGACTAAAACTTTTGCTAAAGGCCAACGACGCTTTAATACTTGCAAAACATCCTGTAAAGCTGCCCCTTGTAAAGAAGAAATAACTCCCAGCGTTAAAGGCATTTTTGGTAGGGCGCGTTTACGCTCTACTGCAAACAAACCTTCAGCTGCTAACTTTTGTTTTAAAGCCTCTAAACGCGCCAGCAAATCACCTTCACCACTAAAGCGTAAGGCATCAGCAAGCAACTGATACTGGCCACGTCCTTCATAAAGACTAAGGTTACCCTTTAATAGAAGGCGGTCACCATTCACAGGACGACGTGCAGCTAAACCATTTCGTCCTGCAAACATCACACAAGGCAACTGTGCTTGCTGGTCTTTTAAAATAAAATACCAATGCCCTGCGCTAGAAGCAGTAAAGTTAGACACCTCGCCTTCAACCCATACCTGCGCCAAACCTTTTTCTAACAGCTGCTTTGCACGCCTGTTTAGTTGGCTAACAGTTAAGCTTGCCTGCAAACTTTGTTGAGCGGATTGAAAATGGCTCGTTGTCATAGCTAAAAACCAATAAACCTTGCAACAGGTAAACCAGCTAACTGTGCCAGGGTGCCTACTAGTAGGCTAGAAAGTAGGTTAATACCTAAAAACACAAAAATAGGCGATAGATCTAAGCCACCTAAACTAGGAATAATTCTTCTAACCGGAGCCATAACAGGTTCTGTTAACTGATAGACCAAAACTGCACCAGGGTGACTGGCTTGAGGAGCAACCCAGCTAAGTACAATAGAAATGATCAACATAAAGAAATAGAGATCTAAAATTGTTTTTACAACGCCAGCAAAACCACCAATTAGAAGATTCGTTATACCTGCACTAGCACCAACCAAATACAAGGCAATGAAGATACCCAGAGTTTTAAGTGCGATAGCAATTAACAAACTAGAGAAATCTAAACGGCCTTGAGGCTTAATAATTGCTTGTAAGGGCAATACAATAGGGTTGGTTGCCTTTACTACCCCCTGAGTAATCGGGTTAAAGTAATCAGCTTTACTCAGATGCAGTAAAAACCTTAGTACCACAACAAAGGTTGCCATGCTGAATAACAGCTGAATAAAAGAAGCCAAACCTGCACCCATTCCCATATTAATACTCCGCTAACTTAGCTTAATTACAAAGTTTTATATCATTCTACTTTAAGCACCTAGTAACTAGCAGTCTTTTAGTTCTTCTGCTAGCTCTACGGCTCGGCTCGCTGCAGCCTGTGCAGCTAGTTCAACTAGTTCAGGCAAACCCTTTTCTATCAAGGTATGTATAGCCTGCTCTGTTGTTCCACCAGGTGAAGTCACTTTACGTCTTAGCTCTGCTGGCTCATCTTGTGACTCTAGCAGCATTTTACCTGCACCTGCGGCTGTTGCTTTAGCTAAATTTAAGGCTAACTCTGGGCTTAAGCCTAACTTTTCACCCGCAGCAGCTAAGGCTTCGGTGAATAAAAAATAATAGGCTGGTCCAGAGCCTGATACCGCTGTGACTGCATCTAACTGCTGTTCTTTTTCTACCCAGTAAGCCTGACCAACGGCTTGTGTAATTTGTTCTACCCAAGCTCGCTGCTGCTGACTCACCTCTGGTGTAGCATAAAGCCCTGCAACACCTGCACCTAAAAGCGAAGGCGTATTTGGCATAGAGCGTACCAAAGGCAGCTTGCCGCCTAACCAGCTCAACAAGGTGTCACTTGTTATACCTGCCGCAATACTCAGTAGCAAAGGTTTTGTAGTTTGCACTGTTTGAGTTAAATCTAGACAAACAGCCTGCATGACTTGGGGCTTAACACCTAAAACAACCAGATCTGCCCAGGCTGTTGCTTGTTGGTTATCAGTAGTAGTGCCTACACCTGTTTCTTTAGCTAGCAACTCTAAGCCAGCTAAATCTCGACCCGTAGCCATTAAGGAGCTAGCGGGATAACCTTGTTTTACTAGGCCGCGTAAAATAGCGCCACCCATATTGCCAGCGCCTATAAAAGCGATGTTAGGCTGGGTTTTAGTCGTTGGTTCTGTCATCTTCGTTCCTTTTACTTACTTTACCTGTTTAGCTCTAGTCAGGCTTCACACTTAAGTTTTACGCGCACCAAAAATTGCAGTTCCTATCCTTACCAGCGTACTACCTTCTGCAATGGCTGCATCTAAATCACTACTCATGCCCATAGATAAGGTGGATAAATTCAAGCCTGGTAAAGCTTGATTAAGTTCTGTCTGCAAACTTGCTAGTTGAGCAAAAGCTTGGCGTTGCTCAGTCATATCTTCTGTTGCTTTAGGTATGCACATTAAACCGCATAGCTCTAAACGGGGAAGCTTAACTAGTTGCTTAGCAAAAGCTATAACTTCAGTAGCTAATACCCCAGCCTTACTTGCTTCATTACTTACATTCACTTGAATAAGCACCTTCAGTTTTGGCAAGCTTTCTGGCCGCTGATTATTAAGGCGTTGAGCAATTTTTTGCCTATCCAAAGTATGTAGCCAAGCAAAATTCTCTGCTATTTCTCGAGTTTTATTGGACTGAACCGCACCAATAAAGTGCCACTCTAGTTCTGGTAAATCAGCCAAAGCCTGTTGTTTTTGCAAAGCTTCTTGCAAGTAGTTTTCTCCAAAAGCTAGCTGACCGGTTGAAGCAGCACTCCTAATTGCTTCTACTGGTTGGGTTTTGCTCACTGCTAAAATTTTGACTTGTGAGGGGTTACGGCCAAACTTATAACAGGCTTGCTCTACCTGTTGGCGAACCTTTGCGATATGCTCAGTAATTACAGATTGCAACATTAGGTTATTCTTTGTTGGGTTCAATTTGGGCTCTGACAAGTGCACGCATCAGAGGTTATGCATGGATATTACAGAACTACTTGCCTTTTGCGCAAAACAGAAGGCTTCCGATTTGCACCTTTCTGCAGATCTACCACCCATGATTCGGGTTGATGGCGATATACGTCGGGTTAATGTTCCAGCCATGAGCCATAAGGAAGTTCATGCGCTAGTTTACGACATAATGAATGACAAGCAGCGGCGTGACTATGAAGAGTTTTTAGAAGTTGACTTTTCTTTTGAATTACCCGGCTTAGCACGCTTTAGGGTTAATGCTTTTAATCATAACCGAGGGGCTGGCGCTGTTTTCCGGTTAATTCCATCACAAGTACTGACGCTCGATGAGCTAGGTATGGGTGATGTTTTTCGTAACCTAGCTATGTTACAGCGTGGCTTAGTGCTGGTGACTGGCCCAACAGGTTCGGGTAAGTCAACCACCCTTGCCGCTATGATAGATTACGTGAATGAACGAAAAAATGCCCACATCCTCACTATAGAAGATCCTATAGAGTTTGTGCATGAGTCTAAAAAGTGCCTAGTCAACCAGCGAGAAGTACACCGTGACACCTTAGGTTTTTCAGAAGCTTTGCGTTCTGCCTTGCGTGAAGACCCAGATGTTATTCTTGTGGGCGAGCTGCGCGACCTAGAAACCATTCGCCTTGCCTTAACAGCTGCAGAAACCGGCCACACCGTCTTTGGCACACTGCATACCACGGGTGCCGCTAAAACCATCGACCGTATAGTGGATGTTTTTCCTGCTGAAGAAAAGTCTATGGTGCGCTCTATGCTGTCTGAATCTTTGCAGGGTGTTGTTTCACAAATGCTGCTAAAAAAAGAAGGCGGTGGCCGTATTGCCGCTCACGAAATAATGATTGGCACACCTGCTATTCGTAACTTAATTAGAGAAGATAAAATTGCTCAAATGTATTCAGCCATTCAAACGGGCTCGGTACACGGCATGCAAACCATGGATCAGTCACTTAAGCAGCTAGTAGCTAAAGGGCTAATAACAAAAGAAGCTGCGCGTGAAAAAGCCAAACAACCAGAAAGCTTTTAATTTATGAAATTTACTGACTTTTTAAAAACCATGGCAGAGCGTAAAGGCTCTGACTTATTTATTACCACCGGCATGGCACCTTCAATGAAAGTTGATGGGCAGCTAGAAGCTTTGACAGATCAGAAGCTTTCACCAGACCAAGCGCGCGAGCTAGTTCTTGGAATAATGAATCAGGAACAGCGTGATGACTTTCGTGCCAATAAAGAGTGTAACTTTGCCATTAGTGCTGCTGGCATAGGCCGTTTTAGAGTAAGTGCTTTTTATCAGCGTAACCAAGTAGGCATGGTTTTACGTCGTATTGAGTTTAATATTCCTCAGTTAGATACATTAAATCTACCTGAGAAAGTTAAAGACCTCGCCATGACCAAGCGTGGGCTTATTCTTTTTGTTGGTGCAACGGGTACTGGTAAATCCACTTCTTTAGCTTCAATGATTCAATACCGTAATGAAAACTCACGTGGGCATATTATTAGTATTGAAGACCCCATTGAGTTTATTCACCAACACAAACAAAGCATTGTTACTCAACGGGAAGTTGGCATAGACACCGAAAGCTTTGAAGTAGCCCTTAAAAATACGCTACGCCAAGCACCTGACGTTATTATGATTGGTGAAGTGCGTAATCGTGAAACGATGGAATATGCACTAGCTTTTGCTGAAACTGGTCACCTTTGTTTAGCTACACTTCATGCTAATAATGCCGACCAAGCACTAGAAAGGGTCATTCACTTTTTTCCTACCGAGCGCCACCCGCAAATTTTTATGGATTTATCACTTAACCTAAGGGGCATTATTGCTCAACAGCTAGTACCTACGCCTGATGGCAAGGGGCGACGAGCAGCTATAGAGATATTGCTTAACACCCCCTTAGTTTCTGACATTATTCGTAAAGGTGAGGTTCATCAGCTTAAAAGCTTAATGAAAAAGTCTCGTGACCTAGGTATGCAAACCTTTGATCAAGCTTTATTTGATCTTTTTAATGAAGGTTTAGTTAGTGAGCAGGAAGCCTTACTACATGCTGATTCGCCTAATGACTTACGCCTTATGATTAAACTAGGTAGTGACAGTGCGGGTGATTCTTCTGGAACCAATGTTTTTGAGCAAGCCGCCAGTAAATTTACTTTGCAAGATGATTAACTAGGCAAAAAAAAGCCACCCCGGGGGAGGGGTGGCAAAGACTCGCTTGATGATGAGGAGAACCTGAAAAGAGCGGGAACCTACCGCACAGCTATAAGCTTAAATTCTATTCAGGCAAAGAGATCTCGCGACCTGTTAAACAATGATAATCAGTCTCATTACTATTGGCAAGTCTTTTTTGAGAATAATTCGTATTTATTTCTTTAGGGGTAGTGGTAAGGCTGGCAACTGTCTCTGTAAGCCTTGTAAAGCAAGCTTTTGGTAGAATTGTCCTTGCACTTCTTCACCCAAAGAAAAGTAAAGCTGTGACATTTCTGCACAAAGCTGATCCTTAACTTCTAGCTGATAACTGGCTTGATAATACTCTAGCGCCTTTCCCCACAAGGCTTGCTGTTGACTTATTCTAGCCAAGGCATGCAAAAGCACAGAGTCATTTGGTCGCTCTTTTAGCCACTGCTCAGCCTCTAATAAGCGTCGCTTAGGCTCTGCCTCTTTGGGTAGCAGGCCATACTGCTCAACTAGCTTAGCCGACCAAGCACCTTTTAAACTTTGGTTTAATAATTGTTCAGCTAAACCAAATTCCTTTTGTTTAACCAGCACTTTTAGCCAAGCAAGCACCAAGTCATCTTCTAACTTCATTTTTGCAGGTAGGCCATCCCATAAGTTCTTAACAGCTATAAAGTTGTCTGAAAGGCGTACATCTTTTAGTAGCTCATCTAGCCTACGCAAATAAATTTGCCTTTCTAGCTGATTTATTTCTTCTTGTGAGCCTATTTGGTGGCGGCGTAGGTCGGGTAAAAGTTGAATTAATGGCTTCCAATCAGCCAAGGCAAGGTGTACATCTCGCAGTTGACGTAATACCACTGGGTGACAAGGTACTTTCTCATGTAAGCGTACTAGGGTGGCTAGGGCTTGCTCATAATGCCCTTGGTCTAACTGGATTCGTGCTTGTAAAAAATCCACCGCTATACCCGCTGAAGGTGTTGAGCTTTCAGCTTGTTTTAAAAAGGCTTCAACATCAGCATTTCTACCTTCATAGTGCGCAGCCTGAGCAGCTGCTAGGTAGTTAATTAAAGGAGCACCACTATCTTTAGCAGACTTAGATAAGAGTTTTCTTGCTCGGCGCCAGCGCCCTTGAGCCAACTCCACTAAACCCTTAACTGTTAGTTTAAGCGCTCGCTGATTTTTAAAACGTAGGTGATGGTTTTTTAGGCCACGCAAAGGATGAGCCAACCAACCTAAAAAATGTAATAACCAAGCAGCAACCCACCAACTACTAACCAATAGAACTAGGGCTGTCCAAAAAGACATTTCTATACTGGTTTGTCCATCTGGTAATACCAGTAAAAGATAACCTGTACCTTTGAGTAGCTGCTGTCCAACTAACACCGCAGCTGCAAGAAAAAACAGCCATATAAATACGCGCTTTATCATGGCTGCACCTCTTTCTCAGTTTCTTCACTAGAGGATTCTTCGGGTAGCAGAGGTAGTTTTAAGCTATAGCGTTGTGCAATAAATGCTTGCAAGCTATCTAGACTGGTTTCTGTTTCGGGTAGTTTTTGGGTTACTTTTTGCGCGACTAAGGCTTGAAGCTGAGTGTTAAAAGCCTTTGCTGCTGGCTGGCTAGCATCAAACCCTTTAAAACGCTTAACCGCCGCCGAAATACTAGCGTCATAGAGTTGTTGCTCTCCTCTTAAAGCTGCCCAAGACGCTTGCAGCAAAAGCGCACTTAACTGATGACGTAGCTCTAACTCATCGGCTGTAAAGGGCAAAGCTTCTAGTGGTAGTTCACGTTTACGCACTACCACTAAGTTTTTAATTTCTTGCCATAAATGTTGATACCAACGAGCTTCATCTGCAACTTGTTTGGCTTTAGCTAAACTAAGTGAAGGGGCCTCTGCAAGAGGCTGAACTTCTAGACTTAGAGCATGGTCCGCAAGTTTTTGCAGGCTTAGTGCCATAGACACTTTATCGAGCTTAGGTATGCCTTGAAGTTCTTCTATGTCTTCTAGCAGATCACTACGTACACCTAAGGTACCTGGTACTTCGGCTTGCTTTAGGCGTTGCTCAGCGGTTGTCATTAGCGTTAAAGCACCCTCAACGTCTTCTTCTAGCTTTAGGCGCTGGTTAGCTAAACGCAGTAGGTACTCTACTTCTGCTAACAACCAATCTCGGGGCTTAGGCTCACTTGATTTAGCCAAAGACTGTTGTATATCAGCCAAGTGACCTTCTTGGTTTTCAAAACTTCTTTGTAAGTAAACTTGGCGTTCTTGTAGATCGTTAATGGATGCCAAACCTTGTAAGGGTTTTTGCAAAGCTTGTTTGGTGGGGCGATCGGCTAGCTGCTGCTCTAATTGAATGAGTTGCTGGTAACCAAACCAGCCCAATGCTGCCGTTGCTGCAAAAGCGACCAATACCAATAAAAACAATACAAATAAAACTAACCAAAGCTTGGTGTTTCTGGTCTTTTTTGTATTTGAGCTAGCAGGTGAACTAGGTGCTGAATTAGATTTTTTTTGGTTAGTAGCTGTTGAGTTACTAGCGGGTTTTTGTTTTGTTTTCTCAGCTTCACTGGCAGCTTTTTCTATTGGCTGCTTTTTATTTTCATCTTCTGTTTGCTTCGCTGACATAACCTATCCCCTTAAATGCCTAGCACTCTGGTTTATAAAGCTAACGCTTTTATTGCGGCTAAAATAGCTTCTGATCCTGCACCGTCTGTATTAGTAACCCTGTTAAAGCCTAAGGCTCTGGCCTGTTGCTCTACTCGGTAACTCGGTACTAATACCCAACAACGATTTTGCTGTAGATTTAGTTTATCAGGCTCTAAAAACTCAGCTTTTAAAAAAGCTAAATATTGCATTAAAGCATCACCACTGGTTACTACTAGAGCTTGGTGGTTTCCAGTTAGCAACTGCTCTATTTGCTGTGGGTTGAGTTTTGGCTTAACCCTTTCATAAAGGTATAAAACACTAACTTGAGCATCCCTGGCGGTTAAAGTTTCAGCTAGCAAGTCTCGACCGCCCAAACCTTTCACTAGCAGAACTTTCTCTCCTGCTAACGCTTGTAACTCTGGGTGGAGCAAAAGGTCTTCACTTTTATCGCCTTTAGCTGGACACTCAGCTTCAATACCGGCTTTATGCAATCTCAGCTTAGTACCTTGACCCACAGTGTACCAGTTCACACCTATGGGCCATTGTGGCCAATAGTCTTCAAGTGTTTCTAACAAAACATCAGCAGCACTAGGGCTAATAACCACGACACGGTGGAATTGGTCTAAATCTAATAACCATTGTTTTTGTGCTGGCTGTAATGTCAGTGGCTTTATTGCTAGTAGAGGCACATTACTGACTTGATAACCCGCCGCCTGCAAGGGCAAAACTACCCGCTCTGCCATAGCCTCAGGGCGGGTAGTTAATATTTTAATGGGCAAAGTTTAATCTACCTTAAAACCATAAACTTTAGATAAAATTTCACCTGCACCTTGAGCTAAAAGGTCTTCAGCAACTTTCACTCCCAAAGCAACAGGATCGCTGGCTGGGCCTCTAGCTTCAGCACGTAAAATTAGCGTGCCTTCTGGCTCACCCACTAGCGCGCGTAGCCACAACTGATCACCTTCCAAAATAGCATAGCCACCAATCGGTACCTGACAACCGCCCTGCAAACGAGTATTCATGGCTCGTTCTGCTAATACGCAGCTCGCTGAAAGCTCATCATTTAAGGGTGCAACCAAAGCAGCACAGCGCTCATCATCTTCTCGCAGCTCAATACCTAAAGCACCTTGCCCACAGGCGGGTAAAGAAATTTCTGCTGGAATATCTAAGCGCACTCGCTCACCTAAACCCATGCGCTGCAAACCAGAAGTGGCTAATAAAATCGCATCGTAATCACCCGCATCTAGCTTGCTCATACGGGTTTGAATATTGCCACGTAGCCACTCCACTTTTAAATCGGGACGATTAGCCAAGATTTGACAACTACGGCGTAGACTTGAAGTGCCCACAATACTGCCTGCTGGCATGTCATCAAAAGAGTTATAGTTATTCGATACAAAAGCATCAGTTGGCGCATGTCGCTCAAGAATGGGTCCTAGCATTAAACCTTCTGGAAATTCCATAGGTACATCTTTCATGGAGTGAACGGCTATATCTGCTTCACCATTTAACATGCAGGCTTCTAACTCTTTAACAAACAAACCTTTGCCACCAATTTTTGACAAGGGCGTGTTCAAAATAATATCGCCTTGCGTTTTAATGGGAACTAACACCACCTCTAAGTTAGGGTGTAAAGCTTCTAAACGAGCTTTAACGTGTTCTGCCTGCCAAAGGGCTAGTGGACTACGACGCGTGGCAATTTTTAACTGAGACACAGTAACTCCAAATTTAAACTAGGTAATTATTAGTGTTTATTCAACTGTAACTGATTTAGCTAGATTACGCGGTTGATCAACATCGGTGCCTTTTAATACAGCTACATGGTAAGCCAGCAGCTGTAGTGGCAGGGTATAAATAATGGGTGCTAATACATCATGTATGGCTGGTAAGTGGATAACTTTCATGCCATCTTCTGGCTCTAAAAAGCTGTCTGGATCTGCAAAAACAAACAGCTCGCCACCACGTGCTCGCACTTCTTGTAAATTTGATTTTAATTTATCCACTAGGTCGTCTTTAGGTGCTACAGCAATAACTGGCATAGTGTCATCGACTAGAGCTAGAGGACCATGCTTTAACTCACCCGCTGGATAAGCCTCAGCATGAATATAAGAAATTTCTTTAAGCTTTAAAGCACCTTCCATTGCTATAGGGTAGTGGCTGCCACGACCTAGAAATAAAGCATGGTTTTTCTCGGCAAAGTCTTGTGCCATCACTTCTATTTGGGTATCTAGTTTTAGTGTTGCCTCAGCAATACGTGGCAAAGACCTTAGCGCTTCAACTAGCTCGGCTTCTACTACATCTTTAGCTTGAGGATCTGGCAAGTGAGCACGGCGTAAAGACAAAGTTAGTAACAACAGAGCGGTTAGCTGGGTAGTAAAAGCTTTGGTTGAAGCGACACCTATTTCAGGCCCAGCTTGAGTTATTAGGCTTAAATCAGACTCTCGAACTAAAGAGGAGCCAGGTGCATTGCAAATAGCCAAAGAGCCTAAATAACCAGCATTTTTAGCAAAGCGTAATGCAGCAAGGGTGTCAGCCGTTTCGCCCGACTGGGAAAGGGTTACAAACAAACAGTTTTCGGCAACCACCACCTTTCGGTAACGGTATTCACTGGCTACTTCTACTTGGCAGGGTAAACCTGCTAAACGCTCTATCCAGTAACGTGCCACCATGCCAGCATGATAACTAGTTCCGCAGGCAATAATTTGTATTTGCTTAACCTTAGGTAATAGCTCCATTGCTGCTGCACCTAAAGCATGAGGCAACACTCGGTTATCTGCTAACCGTCCTTCTAGGGTAGCCGCTATAACGGATGGCTGTTCATAAGTTTCTTTCAGCATAAAGTGGCGGTATTCACCCTTTTCTGCTGCCTGATTACCATGCTCCCACTGTAAAATAGGGCGCTTGATCTGTTCACCTTGCTGGTTAACAATGCGTTGTTCATTCAACGTCAGGGTTGCTAAATCACCTTCTTCTAGGTAAATAAAGCGATCGGTGACTTGCAGCAAAGCCAGCGGATCTGAAGCACAAAAAGTTTCACCTAGGCCAACGCCTATAACTAAAGGGCTGCCCTTACGTGCGCAAACCAGTTCATTAGGGTGTTGTTGATGAATAACTGCCAGAGCATAAGCGCCTTCGAGCTGTGCTAGTGTTTTCTTAACCGCTTCGGTCAAGTCTTGGGTTTGCTGATAAGTTTGGTGGACTAGGTGCGCAATAACTTCTGTATCTGTTTCTGAAGTAAATAGATAACCAGCGGCTTGTAACTGGTTTTTTAGGGCTTCATGATTTTCGATAATACCATTATGAACTAAAGCAATTTCATCACTAGAAAGGTGGGGGTGAGCATTGCTTTCACTAGGTTTCCCATGGGTAGCCCAACGAGTATGAGCTACACCTAAATGACCTAACAAGGGTTTTTCTAATAGTTTTCTTTCAACTTCAGCGACCTTACCTTGGGCACGGCAGCGTTCTAGTTGTTGACCGGTGTTGATAATGGCTAGCCCAGCCGAATCATAGCCCCGATACTCTAGCCGCTTTAAACCTTCTAATAAAATAGCACTAACGTTACGCTCAGCCACTGCACCAACAATACCGCACATATTTGTTTTCCTATTTTTTTACCGGCTTTGGCCAGTTAGCTTTTTGTAACTGCTTGGCACGAGTAACTGCTAGTGCATGATCATCAACATTACGAGTAATGGTTGAGCCAGCACCTACGGTAGCACCTGCACCCACTTCTACTGGAGCAACTAGGCTGCTATTAGAGCCAATAAATGCACCTGAACCTATTTTGGTAGAATGCTTATTCACACCATCATAGTTACAAGTAATCGTACCTGCTCCTATATTGGCATTGGCTCCAACTTCTGCGTCACCTATATAACTTAGGTGGTTAATTTTAGCGCCGTTAGCTACATAAGTTTTTTTGGTTTCAACAAAATTACCAATTTTGGCACCGGCTTCTAAGTGCGTTCCTGGACGTAAGCGTGCAAAAGGCCCTACTTGGTTATCACCATCTAGGGTTACATCTTCTAAGTGGGTAAAGGCTGCTAACTTAACCCCTGGCCCTAAACGGGCATTTTTTAAGACACAATAAGGGCCTATTTCCACCCCTTCAGCTAGCTCAACTTGACCTTCAAAAACGCAACCCACATCGATAAAAACATCTCGGGCAGTACTTAATTCACCACGCACATCTATGCGTGCCGGGTCGGCTAGGCTTACCCCGGCAGTCATTAAATTATCGGCTTGCTCTAACTGATACACCCTTTCTAACTCTGCCAACTGCAAGCGATTATTAACGCCTTCAACCTCTGCTATTGAACTTGGTTGCACCGTTTCTATTAAAGTACCTTCTTGGTAAGCCATAGCAATAATATCGGTTAAATAGTACTCACCCTGTGCATTAGCATTAGAAAGCTTAGGCAGCCAACGGTTAAGCTGTTGACTGGTGACAGCTAAAATACCCGTGTTTATTTCTTGTACAGCTAACTCTTGTTCATTCGCATCTTTTTGCTCAACAATTGCCGCTACTTTTTGTTGCTCATCACGAATAATGCGTCCATAACCACTGGGGTTATCTAGCTTAACCGTTAACAAGCCTAGGCTGGTTTCTGTGGCATGAGTAAGTAGTTTTTCTAGGGTAGCGGCTTTAATTAACGGTACATCACCATAAAGAATCAGCACTTGGCTATTTTCGCTTAATTTAGGCAGAGCCTGTGTAACGGCATGGCCTGTTCCTAACTGTTCTAGTTGCTCAACAAAAGCTACGTCATCTGCTGCCAATGCATCACGGACTTTATCGGCACCATGCCCTACCACTAGGTAAATACTGCTGGCCTTTAAACTACGAACACTAGTAACTACATGGCTAACCATAGGTTTGCCAGCAATAGGATGTAACACTTTAGGCAAGGAAGAGCGCATTCTTGTTCCTTGCCCTGCAGCTAGAATTACGACTTCAAGCGACATAACAACTCCACAAATTTGATTATCATTAAAATGCCAATATAGAGGTGGCTATAGCAAAATAAATAAGCACCCCAATAATATCTGCAATAGAGGTAACTAAAGGTCCACTCGCTGTGGCTGGATCCCAACCTACTTTAAGTAATAAAAAGGGTAGAGTTAAGCCAATTAAACTGCCCACCAAAACTATAGCTAACATGCTATAAGCCACTACTTGAGCTATTTCTATACCACCTCGCCAAAAACCTATTCCAATAATAGCAACTGCCATAGTTAAGCCTAAAAATGAGGCGACTATTAGCTCGCGGATAAAAAGTCGCCCCCAGTTTTTTATAGCTATATCACCGGTGGCTAAACCTCGAATCATTAAAGTGGATGCTTGCGAACCTGCGTTGCCGCCACTAGCAACCAGTAGCGGTAAAAAGAAAACCAGTACTACATAGGCTTCGATCATTTCTTCATAAAAAGCTATACCAGCACCAGACAAAATATTGGCAAAAACTAATAGTACTAACCAATTCACTCGACGCGTGTAAAGGCTACGTATACTTGCCTGTCCGAAACCTTCATTTGAAGGGCCTATAGATGCACCCCTGTGCATATCTTCAGTGGCTTCAGCTTCTGCAACATCCATAGCATCATCGTAGGTTACTATACCTACCAAACATTGGTTATCATCAACCACTGGTAGAGCTAATAAATCATAACGACTAATCAGCCTTGCTGCTTCTTCTCGAGTTTCATTTGCGTGAATACTAACCAGCTCTTTAGTCATTTCTTTGTCTATCAGAGCTTCTGGCTTGGCGAGTATTAACTGGCGTAAAGAAAGCACTCCTACCAGTTGTTTTTTTTCATTTAAGATAAATATTTGATAGATAGTTTCAGCATTAGGAGCGGTATGCCTCACTACTTCTAGAGCTTGAGCAACATCTGTACCTGCCATTAAAGTGACATAGTCACTCGACATCACTGAACCCGTTGTACCTTCTTCATAACTAGCCAAACGGCGTATATCTTCACGCTCTTCTTTTGCTAGTCGCCTAAGAATACTCTGGCGTTTAATTTCTGATAAGCCATTAAACAAGTCTGCTCGTTCATCTGAGTTCATATGAACAAAAAGCTGAGACAGACCTTTTTCTGTCATTTCTTCAGCTAGCGCACACTGGCTTGCCACACCTAAATACCCAAAAACATCAGCTCGTGCCTCTAGGGGTAGATAGGTTAAAATTTTAAGACCCAGCTCAGGTAGTTGGTTGCGAACAAACTCTGCTAAATCTGCTGGCTGAATATCTATGACCAGCTGTTCAAGTACCAGCGTGTCATCTTCTGCCATGGCTTTATGTAAACTAGCGACTTGCTCGACACTAATCATGCTTTTTTCCTAAACTCAATCATTAAAGCTTAATGAAGTATTTTATTGGTTAGCTCTTCACCTAATGTCTGTTTTAAACTGTTAGATATTTGCGTAGACCAACCCTCTGCTTTTTTGCTAATCAATAAAACTTTGATATTTTCTTGATTAGCCAAGCTTAAACTAGCCTCTGCTCCTAGCACCATAAATGCAGTTGCCCAAGCATCAGCTACTGCATTACTAGGATGAATAACAGTTACTGACGTTAAGTTATGCTTAATAGGCCAACCAGTTTTAGGGCTGAGGGTATGCGACATGCGCTGACCATCAACTTCATAAAAATTACGGTAGTCACCTGAGGTAGCAATTGAATTATTGATTAAAGGGAGAATATGGTGCGCTGTTTGCTGGCTACCATCGGGCACTTCTACACCGACTCGCCAAGGTTGTTCCTCTGCTCTGTAACCAGCAACGATAATTTCACCACCTACGTTAACCAAAAAATTTTTAACTCCCTGCTGCTCTAACCACCTAGCTACTTTATCTACAGCATAACCCTTAGCAACACCCGACAAGTCTACATAGCTATTAGTTAAACGACGTGCTGCTAGGTTGGCTGAGTCTAGCTCTAAGTTTTTATAGCCTACCTCAGCTAAACGCTCTTCTAGTAAGCGAGTGGATGGAATGGTTTCTGGTCTTGCTTCTGGTCCAAAACTCCATAAGTTTACTAACCCACCCAAGGTTATATCGAAGGCTCCCTGACTAGCTACTGCAACTGATTGACTGATGTTTAACACTTCAAATAAAGGCTGCGAAATTTGCACCCATTCATTTAAGGGTTCACGATTAAAACGGTTAAGCTCAGAGTCAGGCTTATAAGTAGACATAGCTAAATCAACTTTATC
The DNA here is from genome assembly GCF_000686905.1 of Marinospirillum insulare DSM 21763. Taxonomy (GTDB): domain Bacteria; phylum Pseudomonadota; class Gammaproteobacteria; order Pseudomonadales; family Halomonadaceae; genus Marinospirillum; species Marinospirillum insulare. The sequence continues at coordinate 73,764 of NZ_JMLW01000008.1, read as the reverse complement.
TAACTCGCCTTGAATTCCTGCCTGTATTGCCTTTACTTGCTCACCTGTCCATTCATCTGGCAGGGTTGCTAACCAAAAGCCACCAAAGATCTGTCCCTGAAGGCGTACCGGTTGCTGTGTTGACTGCTCTGTACAGGCAGTCAGGGTGAATAGAAGGAGTAGCAAGCCTAGTTTCATCATTAGATTGAGTTTTTTAAACATTTTTTTCTCTTTTACTTTACTAAAATAACTATCACTTAATGTAATCCTAGCAACCAGGTTGCCAAAGCAAAATAAGTTACCACACCTCCAGCATCAGCCAGGGTGGTTACTAAGGGTGTAGACGCAGTGGCAGGATCCCATTTAAGCCTATGTAGCAGAAAAGGCAGGCTCATTCCTAGCAAACTACCAAACAACACTATGACAACCATACTTAAACCCACAACCAAGGCTATATCTGTTCCACCTCGAAACATACCTATGGGCGATACTGCGATAGCCATAGTTAAACCTAAAGCACCTGCTACTAATAGCTCACGCCCTAACAACCTAGTCCAGTCACCCAAGCCTACATCACCAACAGCTAAACCACGTACCATTAAAGTAGAGGCTTGAGCACCTGCATTACCACCACTACCTATCAGCAAAGGAAGGAAAAATACCAAAGCCACTTTCGCTGAGATAGTGTCTTCAAAAAATGCAATGCCTACACCAGAAACCAAGTTGGCAAAAATAAGTAATATCAGCCACATAACCCGACTACGATAAAGGTTAACTAAGCTAGTACGTAATAAACCTGTTTCTAAAGGGGCAACACTGGCACTTAAATGAATGTCTTCAGTATCTTCTTCTTCAACCACATCCATTGCATCATCATAGGTGATAATGCCAAGTAACCGTTGGCTTTCATCTACCACTGGTAGGGCAAGTAAGTCATAGCGGCTAACTAACCTTGCTGCTTCTTGCTGGTGTTCATCTGGCAAAATAGTGACTAGTTCTTCAGTCATTAGTTTGTCTAAACTGGCTTTAGGTGGAGCAAGAATAAGCTCACGCAGAGAAACAACCCCGACTAGCCTATGACGAGGGTCAACTATATAAGTATGGTAAATAGTTTCTGAACCAGTCGCGGTTCGACGTAAAATTTCTAAAGCACGCTGAACATTAATGCCCGTTGGCAGCAATGAAATTTCTGAGGTCATTAATGCGCCTGCAGTTCCTGAGGGGTAACTAGACAAGTGTTGAATAGTGGCTCGATTACGAGCGGGTAGGTCTTTTAATAAATCTGCTTGTTGATCTGGACTAAGGTAATTAAATAAATCTGCAGCACTGTCTGAGGGTAGCTCTTCTAGCAACTCCATTAATGAGTCTAAACTAACGACTCCAGCCACTGCTTCTTGTATACCATCGGGTAGGTAATCAAATATTTCGGTGCGGCGAATTAATGGAAGTAATTCTAAGCAAGCAGCAATTTCCTCTACTGTTAAAAGGGCAGTCAGTTGATCCGCTACATCAACAGGCTGAAAGTTAGCTTGTGCAAATCGCCAACTAACATCACTTGGCAAAGGCAATTCATTGACAAGATTAAGCTCTAGAGGCTTTGATTCATTTTGTTCAGTCATTAGCTGCCTTCTCCTGCCTATAATAGTTAACAGTCAAAAGCAGAAAAGGCGACCTAAGCCGCCTTTTCTGAATATGCAGTAAACTGCACCTTACGCTAACAAGAAGTAAATTACTTACTTATTACGTATACCTTTCAGTAGCTGAATAGTGCGGAGTTGAGCAACAGCTTGTTCATAGCTCAGGTCAACACTTTCATCATCGACAGCGCGTTTAGCCGCTTCTAAGGCTTCTTTAGCTGCAGCTTCATCTAGGTCACCAGCACGCTCAGCAGTATCTGCTAAAACGGTTACCGTAGAAGACTGCACTTCTAAAAAACCACTAGAAACATAAATTAGCTCTTCAGCACCACCCTGTTTGGTCAGCTTTATTGTTCCTGGTTTTAACTCAGATAGTAAAGGGGCGTGGCCAGGCAATATACCTAGCTCACCCATTACACCTGAGGCCACAAGAAACTCTATACGGCCATCAAACAGTTTTTTCTCAGCACTGACAACATTGCAATGCATTGTCATCGCCATGGGTTATCCCCCTTGGGTTATCCCGACAAACTTATTTCATATCCTTAGCTTTTTCGACTGCTTCTTCGATAGAGCCAACCATATAGAAAGCTTGTTCGGGCAGATGATCGTAATCACCGTCCAAAATACCCTGGAAGCCACGGATAGTATCTTTCAGAGAAACATATTTACCAGGTGAACCAGTAAATACTTCTGCTACGAAGAAAGGTTGTGACAGAAAACGCTGGATTTTACGAGCGCGTGATACTGACAATTTATCTTCTTCTGAAAGCTCATCCATACCCAGAATGGCGATGATGTCTTTTAGTTCTTTATAACGCTGAAGAACTGTTTGTACACCACGAGCAGCTGTGTAGTGTTCTACACCAACCACTAAAGGGTCTAGCTGACGTGAAGTAGAATCCAGTGGATCAACTGCTGGGTAAATACCTAGCGAAGCGATATCACGTGATAATACAACCGTAGCATCCAAGTGAGAGAAGGTGGTTGCTGGAGAAGGGTCAGTTAAGTCATCAGCAGGTACGTAAACGGCTTGTACCGATGTGATAGAACCTGTTTTAGTGGAGGTAATACGCTCCTGTAAAACACCCATTTCTTCAGCTAGTGTAGGCTGATAACCAACTGCAGAAGGCATACGACCTAGCAGTGCAGATACTTCGGTACCCGCTAGAGTATAACGGTAGATGTTATCAACAAAGAAGAGAACATCACGGCCTTCATCACGGAATTTCTCAGCCATGGTCAAACCAGTTAAGGCTACGCGTAAACGGTTGCCTGGTGGTTCGTTCATCTGACCATAAACTAGGGATACTTTGTCGAGTACGTTAGAGTCTTTCATTTCGTGATAGAAGTCGTTACCTTCACGAGTACGCTCACCAACGCCCGCAAATACAGAGAAACCTGAGTGCTCAATCGCGATATTACGAATCAGCTCCATCATGTTTACTGTTTTACCAACACCCGCACCACCAAACAGACCTACTTTACCACCCTTAGCAAAGGGGCAAACTAGATCGATTACTTTGATACCAGTTTCTAGCAGTTCAACAGAGCTAGACTGTTCATCATAAGAAGGTGCTTTACGGTGGATACCCCAACGCTCTTCTTCACCAATTGGACCTGCTTCATCGATTGGACGACCTAGAACATCCATGATTCGACCTAGGGTTTTAACGCCCACTGGCACTTGAATTGGTTCATTAGTGTTATTCGCCACCAGGCCACGCTTAAGACCTTCGGTGGAACCCATTGCAATACAACGCACGGTACCGTCACCGAGCTGTTGCTGAACTTCGAGTATCATTTCGCTGCCGTCGACTGTCAGGGCGTCGTACACTTTGGGTACGTCTGCCCGATCAAATTCTACGTCGATAACGGCACCGATGATCTGTACGATATGTCCGCTACTCATCTTGGTTCCTCTCAAACCTGCAAATAAAATCTGCTACCCTTTTAACTTCTATTTTAAATATAGAAGCACTCATCAGATCGCTGCAGCTCCGCCAACAATTTCGGCGATTTCTTGTGTGATTGCTGCCTGACGCGCTTTGTTATAGATAAGCTGTAACTCATCAATAAAGTCACCTGCATTATCTGTTGCACTTTTCATTGCAACCATACGCGCAGACTGCTCACAAGCAATGTTTTCGACTACAGCTTGGTAAACCTGGGACTCTATATACCTAACCAACAAGGTATCCAATAGGATTCTTGGGTCGGGCTCATAAAGGTAATCCCAACCGGCTACCTTACTCTTGTCACTTTCCTGTTTTGCTTCAGCTTCCAGGGGTAACAGCTGCTGGACCAATGGCTTTTGTGACATGGTGTTAATAAATTCATTATAAACCACGAAAAGCCTATCAATTCTGCCTTCTTCATAGGCATCCAGCATGACTTTAACACTACCCACTAGCTCACTAGCACTAGGAGTGTCGCCCAGCCCGCTCTTGGCAGCCACCAGACTTCCACCATAACGGCGGAAAAAACTGCCAGCCTTACTGCCGATAGCACAAATATCTACTTCTGCGCCCTTGTCTTTCCACTCAACTATTTCTTTAACAGCAGCTTTAAACAAGTTAATGTTCAAACCACCACAAAGACCTCGGTCGGATGAAACAACAATAAAGCCTACCCTTTTAACATCACGTTCTTGCATATATACATGACGATACTCAGGGGTAGCCTCAGCAAGATGACTGACCACGTTTCTGATCTGCGTGGCATAAGGGTGGCTGGCTGCCATGCGATCCTGAGCTTTACGCATCTTCGACGCAGCTACCATTTGCATAGCGCTGGTGATTTTCTGCGTATTCTTTATGCTCCCTATTTGGGAGCGGATCTCTTTACCGACTGCCATACGCTTTCGCCTTCTTAGCCAACAAGTGCTTGAGTTGGATGAATTAAATCAACCAACTCTAAGCAACTTACCAGGACTGGGTTGCCTTAAACTGCTCTACAGCAGATTTGAGGGCCGCTTCAATATCTTTAGAGTAATCACCGCTTTCGTTGATCTGATCGATCAAATCTGCATATTCACTCGCCATGTAGGCGTGTAAAGCTTTTTCAAAAGGCAGAATCTTACGAACTTCGATGTCATCTAAGAAATTATTTTCTGCAGCAAATAGAGAAATACCCATTTGTGCAATAGTCATAGGTGAGTACTGATCTTGCTTCATTAGCTCAGTAACACGCTGACCATGTTCTAACTGCTTACGAGTCGCTTCGTCTAAATCAGATGCAAACTGTGAGAAAGCTTCTAGCTCACGGAACTGAGCAAGAGCTAGACGAATACCACCGCCCAGTTTCTTAATGATTTTAGTTTGAGCTGCACCACCAACACGAGAAACCGAAACACCCGCATTCATCGCAGGACGAATACCAGAGTTAAACAGGTTGGTTTCTACGAAGATCTGACCATCGGTAATGGAGATAACGTTAGTTGGTACGAAAGCAGATACGTCACCACCTTGGGTTTCGATAATAGGTAGAGCGGTTAAAGAACCCGTTTTACCTTTTACTTCACCGTTAGTGAACTTCTCTACGTATTCTTCACTTACGCGTGATGCACGCTCAAGTAAGCGGGAGTGTAAGTAGAAAACGTCACCAGGATAAGCTTCACGGCCAGGTGGGCGCTTAAGCAGGAGTGAAATTTGACGATAAGCCCAAGCTTGCTTGGTTAAATCATCATAAACAATGAGTGAATCTTGGCCGCGGTCGCGGAAGTATTCACCCATGGTGCAACCAGAATAAGGCGCAATAAACTGTAGTGCTGCTGCTTCAGAAGCTGAGGCAACAACTACTATTGTATGCGCTAATGCACCGTGTTCTTCTAGTTTGCGTACTACGTTTGCTATGGTCGATTGTTTCTGACCTACCGCAACGTAAACACATTTAACGCCAGTGTTTTTTTGGTTGATGATGGCATCAACTGCAATTGCCGTTTTACCAATTTGGCGGTCACCGATAATCAACTCACGCTGACCACGACCGACTGGAACCATGGCATCAATAGCCTTGTAACCAGTTTGTAGAGGCTCATCTACACTTTTACGCCAAATAACACCTGGTGCAACTTTTTCAACTGCGTCTGTTTCTTTAGCTTCGATGGGGCCTTTACCATCGATAGGATTACCTAGAGCATCGACTACACGACCTAAGAGTTCATCACCCACAGGTACTTCTAAAATGCGTCCAGTACAACGAGCGGTTTGACCTTCAGCTAAGCCGAGGTAATCACCTAGTACTACCACACCTACGGAGTCGCGCTCCAAGTTCAGGGCCATACCAAAGGCGCCCTGTTCAAATTCGATCATCTCGCCATACATAACATCGCCAAGACCGTGAATTTTCACGATACCATCAGCAACGCTTACTATGGTGCCCTCGTTTTGGGCTTTCGAAGTGACATCCAAGTTACCGATGCGCTTCTTGATAATGTCACTGATCTCGGATGGATTCAGTTGCTGCATGCCTTGTCCCTCAAAATCAGGATTTCAATGACTCGGCTAGTTTCGCGATTTTTCCGCGAATCGAGCCATCTATCACCAGGTCACCGGTGCGAATAACTACACCGCCAATGAGTCGCTTATCTATTTCTACCTTGAGTGTTACCTCACGGTTTAAACGCTTGCGTAATGCATCTACTAGCAGTTGCTGTTGCTCAGTTTCTAGCTCAAAAGCTGAAGTGACTAAAGCTTCAACAGACTTTTCCTGCTCGGCCTTAAAGGCCTCATACATTCCAGCTATGACTGGAATTAATGGTAAACGGCTTTTTTCACTTAACAGCTTGATAAAGTTACGACTCTGATCATCGATTTTTGCTTGGCAAATTTCGAGCAGGAGTTCTGCTTTTGCATCACTGTTTAGCGAGGGGTTGAGTAAAAATGCGGTTACTTCTTTATTAGAAGCCGCTTCAGCAACTAGACCCAACATAGTGGACCACTCTGCCAGCTTACCTTCACTCAACGCATACTCAAAAGCGGCCTTCGCATAGGGCCTAGCGAGCGTGTTGTAATCTGCCATAGACACCTCGCTTAGAGCTGCTCGGCAAGCTTGCCGACCAACTTGCTGTGTGCTTTAGGATCAACCGAACTTTCTAGGATTTGCTCTGTGCCTTGAATAATTAAATCAGACATTTGAGCGCGTAAATCATCCTTAGCACGGTTAATTTCTTGACTAACTTCAGCCTTAGCTGCTTCAACTAGTCTTACACCTTCAGCACGAGCTTGTTCTTTGGCTTCTTCAATTAACAGACTGGCACGCTTGTTCGTCTGTTCCAGAATCTGGGCTGACTGATCTTTTGCTTCACGCAAAAGCTGAGTCGCCTTTTCTTGTGCTAGCTCTAAATCACGCTGTGCACGACTTGCTGAGTCTAAGCCTTCAGCAATCTTTTTCTGGCGTTCGCGCATGGCTGTTGTAATAAACGGCCATATGAACTTCATGCAAAACCAAACAAAGAGCGCGAAGGATATAGATTGACCCAAAAGAGTCATATTCATATTCATTGCGATACACCTTTTGTCATTTTTTAAGGTTTCGAAAAGTGTTTTAGGGTGTTAGTAAACTAACGCCCTAGCACTCTGTCTTAACCAGCAACAACAAAAATCAGGTACATCGCCATACCAACACCGATCATTGGAATAGCATCAAGTAGACCAGCCATCAGGAAGGTTTTTACTTGTAGCTGACCGCCAAGCTCAGGCTGACGTGCTGTAGACTCTAGCAGCTTGCCACCTAAAAGTGCGAAGCCAATGCCAGTGCCCAGTGCACCCATACCAATCATAATAGCGGCTGCAATGTATACGAGTTCCATGAGTTACTCCTAAGGTTACTAAAGGTTGATTAAAGGTCGGTTAAGGTTTTACTGCTAAAACTCACCAACCTGCCCTAGGGCAAGTTGGCTGGTTACTGGTTAATGCTCTTCGTGTGCTGCGCTGAGGTAAACTACAGTCAACACCATAAATATAAAGGCCTGCAGAGGTATTACAAGCACGTGGAAAACTGCCCACAACCATTGCAAACTAATACCAAGCGCGCCTAAGAATAGGCCTGCACCGTACATCAGAGCAATCAAAATGAAAACAACTTCACCTGCGTACATATTACCAAATAGACGCAAGGCTAAGCTGACTGGTTTAGTGAATAGACCAATTAGCTCTAAAATTAAGTTTACGGGAATCAATAACCAGTGGTTGAAAGGGGTAAAAGATAGTTCTTTTGCAAAGCCGCTTAGACCTTTCACCTTAATACTGTAAAGAACAATTAAGATAAACACGCCGATTGACATGCCAAAGGTAGCATTAGGGTCGGTGGTGGGTACTATTTTGAAATATTCTGCGCCCATAGCTTGAGCCAAACTTGGAATCCAGTCTACTGGCAGCCATTTAAGACTGTTCATTAAGAAAATCCACACAAAAATTGTTAAAGCTAAAGGAGCAATTAAAGCATTCTTACCATGAAAGGTTTCTTTAACGAGTCCGTCAATAAACTCAACACAGACTTCAACAAAGTTCTGTAAGCCACCTGGCACACCTGATGTAGCTCTTTTAGCTGCCATGCGGAAAAGGAATAAGAACACTAGCCCCATACCTATGGACCAAGCCATAGTATCTAGATGGATAGCCATAAAGCCCATTTCTGCGGCTTCTTGTGCTGTTTCTGCCATTTTCCAACCTAACTCTGGGTGTTGCCCATAAGTCATGTTTTGCAGGTGGTGCTTAATATACTCTACAGGTGTACCAGCCATGATCTACCTCAAACTGTAATTTACAATTGATTTTACTTTATTAGCCAGAAGTTCAGCCAATGAAGTAATACAACTGCTGCATAAGTGCTTAAAAGTGAAATTGGGTTTGAGGGTTGCACTAACAAAAACACTGCTACAAAAAGTACCACCGTCAAACCAAACTTAACAGCTTCGGCTGCAAACATCATTTTTATCAGATTGTGTTGCTGCCGAGCACCCTGATAAATAAAAACCATATAACCAAACACTAGCTGCGGAAAAAAACCTATAAAACCTCCGAGCAATGCATCTAACAAGCTTCCTGGCCAAATTACTGCAGCTAGTAGACAGACTAAACTGGCAATCACAAATTGTTTAAAAAATAATTTAAACAAGGGGGGCCGCGGAAGTTTTGCCATAATTTTGTATAAGCCTGTTAACCGCTTTCCATCTTTAATCTGCTACAAATTATCTAAAAGCCACGGGATTATAGAGACTTAGCTGCTTAGCTTCAAGAAGACTCGGTCGCTTTGTTAAATAGATGCGACCAATGTCTAGGTTTATCACTAACGTAGATGTCGCAGTATCCCATCTAACTCAGCTAAACTTGAATAGCCAATTTCTAATTTTCCCTTACCCTTATTAGTGTGCTGAATTTTCACGCTAGCACCTAGACTAGCCTCTAGCTGTGCTTCCAACCTTGCTATATCTGGGTCTTTCTCTGGTTTAGCTTTTTGTTCAGTTGGGTTTTCTTGCTCTTTTCTAACCAAGGCCTCTGCCTGCCTAACCGACATTCCTTTCGCAACTAACTGTCTAGCTACAATTAATTGTTTAGCTTCTGGTAATCCCAGTAATGCGCGTGCGTGACCCATTTCTAAATCACCATGCTCAAGCATACGTTGTACATCTTTATGCAATTGCAGTAGGCGTAATAGGTTAGTGACAGAGCTACGTGATTTACCTACCGCTTCTGCTACCTGCTGTTGGGTTAGCTCAAATTCTTTTTGTAAACGTTGCAATGCAAGGGCTTCTTCTAGCGGATTCAAGTCTTCACGCTGAAGATTCTCTATTAATGCTAGTGCAATAACATCTCTATCTTCTGCATCTCTTACTAAAGCTGGAATAAACTCTAACTCAGCTAACTGAGCAGCTCGCCAGCGACGTTCACCTGCAATAATTTCATACTGACCACCCGCTATAGGACGTACAACAACCGGCTGCATCACCCCTTGCTGTCGTATAGACGCTGCTAATTCTTCCAAAGCTTCAGGGTGCATATCACGACGTGGCTGATACTTTCCTGGCCTAAGCCTTTCTACAGCTAACTTCTTAAGCTCGCCTTCTTTTAAGCCTTGCTCTGTTGAAGGGCTAGCACTTACTTGGGTAGGCTCTTGGGTGGCATCACTGAGCAGGGCATCTAACCCTCGACCAAGACCTCTTTTTTTCGCAGGTATCATAAGCTCTTGCTAACAATTAAAATTATAGGGAGTTACGTCTAAGTATTTCACCCGCTAAGGCTAAGTAAGCTAAGCTTCCCTTAGATTTAGCATCGTAGCTTAACACTGGCATACCATAACTGGGTGCCTCTGCTAAGCGCACATTACGCGGGATAACGGTACCTAAGACTTGGTCTTTAAAATATTCTGTTAATTGGTTTGAAACATCTTGCGTTAAGCTATTACGCGGATCGTACATAGTACGCAGTATTCCCATAACCTCAAGACCAGGATTAACAGTACTAGCTACTCGCTTTAGAGTGTCTAGCAAAGAGGCTAAACCTTCCAAGGCATAATATTCACATTGTACGGGCACTAAAACACCGCGTGCTGCAGTTAAGGCATTAATGGTTAGTAGGTTTAGGGAAGGTGGGCAGTCAATTAAAATAAAATCATAGTCTTTTTTTATTGTAGATAAAGCATCTGCTAGGCGTCTTTCTCTATGCGGTTCATTAATTAAATTAACCTCTGCTCCGGCTAAATCAACATTTGCTGGTAACAGATCATACCCAGCAGGATCAGTTTTTAACCGTACATCTTCAGCCGAAGCCTCACCCATTAATAAATCATAAACCGAGAGCGTTAAGTCTTTTTTGTTTATACCACTACCTAAGGTTGCATGCCCCTGTGGATCCATATCAACTAAAAGCACCCTGCGTTTAGTCGCCACCAAGGATGCGGCAAGGTTTACGCAGGTAGTAGTTTTTCCTACACCGCCTTTTTGGTTAGTTACTGCAAATATTTTTGTCACAGCTTTATCCTTTCATCTGCTTAACTAAAACCAGCAAATGTCGCTGTCCTTCTTCCCTAGGTACTTGGAGCAGATGTTCTTGCTCACAAATATATCCTTCTGGTAGTTCGGCTAGCTCATCTTCTGGGTATAAGCCTTTCATTGCCAACCAACGCGCATCTTTAGCTGCTAAAGGTTTAGTTAAATTTACAAAGTCTTTAAGACTAGCAAACGCTCGACTAACCAACTGTTTACTTCTTGTACTAAGTTGCAAAGCTTCTGCACGAACCTGCTGCACATCAAAGTTTGTTAGGTTCAATGTTGCTTTAACTTGAAATTGAAAGCGTGTTTTTTTGCCATTTGAATCTAAAGATAATACCTGTAAATCTGGTTTCATTATAGCCAAAGGAATACCTGGCAAGCCGGCACCTGAACCAACATCGGTTAATTCACCAGCTTGCACATAGGGTAAAATTGAAAGGCTATCTAGCAGGTGCCTATAAATCATTTCTATAGGATCACGAACTGCAGTTAAGTTATAAGCTTTATTCCATTTAATCAGCAGTTGTAAATAACTTAGCAGCTGGCTTAGCTGCAATTCACTGGCATCAATTTGCATTTCTTTAAGGCCAGACCGCAATAACTGCTCAAGTTTTGCATCAGTATTCATACTAGTTAACCAACAAAGAACGTTTTTTCAAATGCACCAAAAGCATAGATACTGCTGCAGGAGTTACACCTGGAATACGACCCGCTTGAGCCAAGGTTGCTGGTTTTACATTGGCTAGCTTATTTTTAATTTCATTGGATAAACCGCTGACTTGAGTGTAATCCAAATCTAGTGGTAGCTTAGTATCTTCTTGTCGCCTTACTCTAAGTATGTCTTCTGCCTGCCTATCAATATAGCCTGCATACTTAACCTGTATTTGTACCTGTTCTTGAACCTGTGGGTCTTGCGGTAAATCTCCAGGTGCTAGATGAGCAAGGTCCCAGTAGTCTAGCTCAGGTCTTTTTAGTAAATCTAATAAAGGATACTCTTTATTTAAAGGCTGGCTTAGCTTGCTAGCTAAGCTAGTAGAAGCTGGCGTGTTTGGATGAATATAAGTTCCCTTGAGGCGTGCCTTTTCAAGTTCTATCGCATCCCGCTTAGTTTGGAAGGCTGCCCAACGTAAATCATCAACTAAACCTAGCTCTCGACCCTTTTCAGTTAAACGCAAATCTGCATTATCTTCACGCAGCAATAAGCGATATTCTGCTCGAGAAGTAAACATTCGATAAGGTTCAGAGGTACCTAGTGTAATTAAATCGTCTACCAACACCCCAAGGTAGGCTTCATCTCGCCTTGGACTCCAACTTTCCTTTTCTTGAACTCGACGTGCAGCGTTCATGCCTGCCAATAAACCTTGAGCTGCAGCTTCTTCATAACCTGTAGTTCCATTAATTTGTCCAGCAAAAAACAGGTTGTGGATAACTTTAGTTTCCAAACTGGGCTGCAAATCTTGTGGGTTAAAAAAGTCATATTCAATGGCATAGCCAGGGCGCGTTATATGTGCACTTTCTAGCCCACGAATGGTGCGCACTAATTCTATTTGCACATCAAAAGGTAGCGAGGTGGATATTCCATTCGGATATAGCTCAGGCGTTGTTAGCCCTTCTGGCTCCATAAATATTTGATGGCTAGATTTATCCGTAAAGCGATGTATTTTGTCTTCAATAGAAGGGCAGTAGCGTGGGCCTACTCCCTCGATCACACCCGCATACATGGGTGACCTATCTAGGTTATTACGAATAATTTCATGAGTACGTTCATTGGTGTGGGTAATGTAACAACTAATTTGTTGTGGATGATCTTCTGGCTTACCTATAAATGACATAACTGGTAGTCTTTCATCGCTTGGCTGGGCTTCCATAACTGAAAAATCAACACTACGTGCGTCAATTCTAGGTGGCGTTCCTGTTTTTAGGCGACCAACACGTAAAGGTAATTCGCGCATACGCTTAGCTAGAGATGTTGAAGGTGGATCACCCGCACGACCACCTGAATAATTTTCTAAGCCTAGATGAATTACACCACCTAAAAATGTACCAGTGGTTAATACGACACTGGTTGCATAAATTTTAATGCCAGTTTGAGTAACCGCACCACAAACCTTGTCTCCCTCAACAATTAAATCGTCTGCAGCCTGTTGAAAAATTTGTAAATTAGGCTGGTTTTCTAAAATTTCACGAATCGCTGCTTTGTAAAGTACACGGTCTGCTTGCGCTCTAGTTGCTCTAACCGCTGGTCCTTTGCGTGAATTTAATACACGAAACTGAATACCGGCTAAATCAATTGCTTTAGCCATAGCGCCACCCAGCGCATCAATTTCACGAACGAGATGACTTTTTCCAATACCACCAATCGCAGGATTACAGGACATTTGCCCTAGGGTTTCCACGTTATGGGTTAACAGTAAGGTTTTACAGCCCATACGTGCAGCAGCTAGTGCAGCTTCCGTTCCTGCGTGGCCACCGCCAATAACAAGCACATCAAAGCGGGTTGGATAATCCACAAGTCACCTCAAAATTTTCTTTTAACTAAGCAGGCGATTATAGCCTGAATACAAGCGGACTACAGCACAAATCTGTTTTATCCACTTTAGACAATAACTATAAATATTATTAAAGTAGTTCTATTACTACTGTTATTATTAGTGTGGACAGTTTCTGTGGATAACTCACTTAAAGCCAGCTAGTATCGGCATTATAGAACTGGATAACTTGGTGTTAATGCTTGGGAGAAGATGTACTAAAGCTATAAACAGCCTGTTGATAACTGCAAGGTTTATCCACAAGCATAGATTATCCACTAAGTTAAACCCAAGTTATAGACTGCTAAACTCTTTAGTTAACCACAGCCAAAACTGATTTTTTGGAGAAATATAATGGTTTATGACCTAATCATGAAACGTATTTATCAAGAAATAGATCCAGATGATGGCTTTCGCTTACTAGCAGATAGGTTATGGCCAAGAGGTTTTAAGCGGGATGCATTGCATTTAGATTTATGGCTGCCAAAAATATGCCCAAGCAACCAACTTAGGAAAAGCTGGCATTCAGGAGAGCTTAAATTTGCGGAGTTTGAGCAAGCCTATACTCAAGAATTGGATCAACTAGAAGATGACTTGTTGCCGCTAATGATTGCTGCCCGCAAAGGTAGATTAACCTTGTTAACAAGTGTAAAAGATATTGAAGTATCCCACCTTCCTGTTTTAAAAAACAAGCTGTTGCAATGCTTAAAAAGAGAGGATTGGTTAAGTGAAGGTAATGAACCTAGTTCATCACCTTGTTATATGCACGAATTTAATGACTGGTAAGTTCGACTTATTTTCCGATACAAAACTCACCAAAAATTTTACCTAGTAAATCATCGGCTGAAAACTGACCAGTGATTTCTGATAAGCTTTCCTGTGCGCTGCGTAAGTCTTCTGCTAAGAGCTCACCAGCACCGTTTATTTCTAATTCTAACTTACCCTTATGAATGACGTGACTCGCTCTTTGTAAGGCATCTAGGTGCCTTCGTCGAGCAGAAAACCCACCTTCCGTAGTATTTTGAAATCCCATTATTTCTTTTAAGTGCTTTCTTAAGTTATCCACACCAACTAGTTGCTTAGCAGCAATACGAATAACCGGAGGGCTTGTGGATAAATCAGCCGTTGCTACTTCAGAAGTTAAGTCTATTTTATTTCTAACCAAGGTTAAGCGTTCAGGATGAGGTAGGCGTTTAACAAACTCAGGCCAAATATCTAGTGGGTTCAGGCTTTTAGTCTCTTGTGCATCTACCATTAATAAAATACGGTCTGCTTGCTCTATTTCTTTCCAAGCTCGTTCTACACCAAGCTGCTCTACTAGATCATCGGTTTCTCTTAAACCTGCTGTATCAATTAAATGCAGGGGCATTCCATCAATATGAATTTGTTCTTTCAAAACGTCTCGTGTGGTACCTGCAATTTCGGTCACTAAAGCTTTATCGTAACCTGCTAGAGCATTCATTAAACTCGATTTACCAGCATTAGGTTTGCCTGCTAACACAACATTCATGCCTTCGCGCATTAAAAAGCCTTGTTGCGCCTCATTTTTCACAGCCTCTAGCTGCTCAATAATCGAATATAAATCTTCTTTAACCTTACCATCACTTATAAAATCGATTTCTTCTTCAGGAAAGTCTATGGCTGCTTCAACATACATACGCAGATGAATTAACTTATCTACAAGGCCATGTACTTTTTGCGAAAAAACACCCTGTAATGATTTCAGTGCATTTTCGGCTGCTTGGCGTGAACTAGCATCAATCATATCGGCGATAGCTTCAGCCTGAGCTAAATCTAACTTGTCGTTTAAAAAAGCTCTTTGTGAAAACTCACCAGGCTGAGCAAGTCTTACGCCAAGCTGTAACAGGTTTTCTAATAATCTATCTAATAAAACTGGGCCGCCATGACCCTGAAACTCTAAAACATCTTCACCTGTAAAAGAGTTAGGTCCTGGAAAATATATAGCTAACCCCTCATCTATAACTTCACCTTGAGCATCATAGAAGGGTAAATAGTGAGCATGTCGAGGACTGAGTGATCTACCCAATAGTTGTTTCGCAATAGCTAGGCATAAGCTACCTGATACTCTTACTATTCCTACACCTCCTCTACCAGGTGGTGTGGCAACTGCGGCTATGGTGTCTTGCTGGCTCATGGCTTTTACTCTTAGATAGCAAAACCCCCTCACTAGGAGGGGGTCTGTTTAAATCAAGTTTTTGCTAATTTATCTCTTTCTTTATCTTCTTTTTCAATTTTTTGAGTAATATACCACTGCTGTAAAATTGACAAGATATTGTTAACTACCCAGTAAAGCACGAGTCCTGCTGGGAAGAAGAGGAAGAAGAAGGTGAAAATGATAGGTAGCATCTTCATAATTTTTGCCTGCATTGGATCTGGAGGCGTAGGGTTAAGTAGCTGCTGAACAAACATACTCGCACCCATTATGATTGGAAGTACAAAGTAGGGGTCTTTCATTGATAAGTCAGCTATCCACAAAACAAAGGGAGCATGACGCAGTTCAACTGACTCCATTAGCATCCAGTAGAGCGCAATAAATACAGGCATCTGCACTAGAATTGGTAAGCAACCCCCCATAGGGTTGATTTTTTCTTTCTTATATAGCTCCATCATTGACTGTGAAAGTTTTTGACGGTCATCACCAGCTTCTTCTTTAATACGCGCTAGCTTAGGTGCTACACGACGCATGTTAGCCATAGAACGGTAGGCAGTAGCTGAGAGCTTATAAAAGGCAATCTTAATAACCACAGTGACTAGGATAATCGAAAAACCCCAATTACCAATAAAGCTGTGGAACCAATTCAGTAACCAAAATAGAGGCTGTGCAATAAACCAAAGCCAACCATAATCTACGGTTAAATCTAGGTTAGGTGCTATAGCTTCCATATCTTTCTGAATTTTTGGGCCAATATAAAGACCTGCAGAATAGTTAGTGCTACTACCTGGTTCAACTAGGTATTCAGACCCAGTAAAGCCAACGATATGGTTACCAGATCTATCTGTACGAGTACTAAAGAAATTGCTTTCATTTTGTGGAGGTATCCACGAAGTAATAAAGTAGTGCTGCAGCATGGCTGCCCAACCACCTACAGAGTCTGCTTGGAAACCTTTGCTTTTAATGTCATCAAAATCTATTTTTTGATAGCGTTTTTCATCTGTTGAAAAGGCACCACCTAGGTAGGCTTGCATACCCATAGACTCACTTTTACTAGGGTCTGCGCTGGAATCTCGCTTAATCAAACCTATAAAGCTGGTAGCTAGAGTGCGATCTGATTGGTTGTTAAGCTGGTAGTCAACCTTGATTAAATGGCTAGAACGTTCGAAGGTAAAGGTTTTGGTTAATTCAACCCCTTCAACCTCAGCTGTTAAATGAACCTCTAGTTCATCTTGACCTTTAGATAACACATAAGCGTTTTTAGGACTAGACAGCATTAAACGCTGCTTGTTGCCTAAACCACTGAGATCACTTTGCACCACGTAATGACGTAAATTGTCATCCTGTAGTAGTACAAAAGGCTGGTCTGAATCAACCTTAGTTTTATGGTTTAGCAAAGCAGCATAAACAATATCGCCACCCTTAGGGTTAATTCGGATATCAAAAGTATCTGTTTTAACACTAATTAAGTTTTGTATCTTCGGTGCACTGCTAGGATCGGTTTGAATTGTTTTTTCGGGTGCACCTAGCTTCAGGACTTCGTTTTCTTCAGTCACTGAATCATTGTTGGATAGTGTTTGTTGTACTTGAGGTGCCTGAACTTGTACATCTTGCTGCTGGTAGTCTTTATTCCACTGAAGCATCAGCAGATAGGCGACTACCGCCAGGGATGAAAAGAGCACTATGCGTTTTACGTCCATGGGATCATTGTCGCTTAATCGAGGAGGATAATTTTGCAGTCGCTTTGTTAACGCGCCTACCGAGTTGTGGCCAAGCTTCTGTCAAACTTTTACTGAGCTCTTCAGTAGTGACTTGGCTGGCACCTTTGATAGCAAGAACAATAATATCGATATTAGGCAGTTGGTGTTGATTTAATCGAAAAGATTCTCGAAATATCCGTTTAATTTTATTTCGATTAACTGCAAGTTTGATATTTTTCTTGCCAATTACAAAACCTAGTCGTGTTGCGGCTTGTTTGCTCGGTGTCGCAAGCAGTAAAAAGCCCGGACAATAGACTTTGTAACGAGTGTTTTCAAAAACATTACGGAAATCCCCAGGTTTTAGAAGTCTAAGCTGCCGGGGATAACCGAAGTTCTTCATCGTTCGACTGGTGCTTAAGCAGACAGACGCTGACGACCTTTGGCACGACGACGAGCCAGAACTTGACGACCAGCTTTAGTGGCCATACGAGCACGAAAACCGTGATTACGCTTGCGTTTAATAACGCTGGGCTGAAAAGTACGTTTCATTTTATTTACTTCCACATGGTGTTGCAGGTTTTAAGGAATCTCCATGGGTTGGAGACCCTAGAGAAACTTTTTTGTTACAAGACTGGCGATTTTAAAGCCTTCTTCACCAAAGCGCAATTGTTCCTTGAAGTATTATGATTTTGTCCCACAAAAAATAACTATATATAAGTATTTAAAAGATCTTTAACTACTATTACTATTATTAGCTATCCACAAAACTGTTCATAAGTATATTTTCTACAATAAAAACAAGTGCTTAGCTTGTTAGCAGCTGGGTTGTTTAGCCTGTTTGCAATCTTAGAGTAAGTTGTAGGCTCCTTGTTGATAAGCTAGCAACTTATCCACATGCTTTTTTATCCTCAAGGTTATGCTTAGTTTGTGCCAATCTTTTAGCTCTAGTTATCCACATAATAGTTTTTTTTGTAAAGCGGATTTTATGTGAGGCTTGTGGATAACTTAAGGCTTAGCAGTTAGAATAGATGAATTATTAAGAGGAGTGGAAACGTGTCTGTTGATGACTTGTGGTCGCAGTGCTTAGCGATTTTAGAAAAAGAAATGTCTGCCCAGCTTATATCGACTTGGATACGTCCATTGCAAGCAGAAATGCATGGTCGTAGTTTGCATCTCTTAGCACCTAATCGATTTGTTTTACAGTGGGTAACAGACAAGTACTCAGACAGACTTGAGCAGTTGTTGCAAGAGCTATCCTCAGGGCAGGTTGCTGATGTACGTTTTGCTGTTGGTAGCAAACAACAACCAGCTGTAGGCGTAGCACCTACCCCACCAGTAGTAACTCCAAACTTAAATCAACCTAGAACAAGCGAGCATCAGCCTTCTGCTTTTACTGAATATCAAGCTAAAATTGCTGAGCCTACTAACTCAACAAAACCACGTAAGCGAGAAGGTATTCAGGTAGAAGGTGGAATTAAGCATAACTCTATGCTTAACCTTTCACACACCTTTGATAGCTTAGTAGAAGGTAAGTCTAACCAGTTGGCCCGTGCAGCTTCTTTTCAGGTGGCAGAAAACCCGGGCAGTGCATACAATCCTTTATTTATTTATGGTGGTGTTGGTTTAGGTAAAACTCACTTAATGCATGCGGTAGGTAACCAAATACTTAAGCAAAATCCTAATGCTAAGGTTGTTTACCTTAATTCTGAACGCTTTGTTCAAGACATGGTTAAAGCCTTGCAGCTAAATGCTATTAATGATTTTAAGCGTTATTACCGTAATCTAGATGCTTTACTGATAGATGATATTCAATTTTTTGTTGGTAAAGATAGGTCGCAAGAAGAGTTCTTTCATACTTTCAACGCCTTATTAGAAGGTGGGCAGCAAATTATACTAACTTCTGATCGCTATCCAAAAGAAATTGGTGTTGAGGAAAGGTTAAAAAGCCGTTTCGGCTGGGGGCTTACTGTGGCTATTGAACCCCCAGAGCTGGAGTTGCGTGTTGCTATTCTTATGAAAAAAGCTGAGATAGCTAAAGTTGACTTGCCGCAAGAAGTCGCTTTTTTTATTGCGCAAAAAATACGCTCGCATGTTAGAGATCTTGAAGGTGCCTTAAACAGGGTGATAGCTGACTCAAGATTTAAAGGGCAAGCAATTAGCGTTGAGCTAGTGAGAGAGTCACTTAAAGATTTATTTGCAGTGCAAGACAAGCAAGTGGGTGTTGAAAATATCCAACGTACTGTTGCTGACTATTATAAAATAAAAATTGCTGACCTACATTCTAAACGTCGTAATCGTTCTATAGCTAGGCCAAGGCAATTAGCTATGGCTCTAGCAAAAGAATTAACGAATCATTCATTACCCGAAATAGGTGATGCTTTTGGTGGGCGTGATCACACTACCGTTTTACATGCTTGTCGAAAAATTAAGTCTTTACAGGATGAAAGCCCAGATATCCGTGAAGACTGGAAAAACCTTCTCCGTTTATTGACCAGCTAATTTTTAAGGTTATTAAAATGAAATTTTCTGTATCTCGCGAAACACTTTTACGCCCACTCTCTATAATGGTTGGTGTGGTTGCTCGTCGTCCAACGCTTCCTATACTTGCGCATTTACGCATTGAAGCTAATGAAGAAGGGGTTAAGCTTACAGGTTTAGATTTAGAAGTAGAGCTAACTTGGCAGTTAAACTTGCATAAGCTAGATGTTGGTGGAAGTATTACTGTACCAGCAAAAAAACTATCTGATATTTGCCGCTCTCTAAGTGAAGGTTCGTTGCTTGAGTTTAGCCTAGATGATCAACGTGTTGTCGTTAAGTCGGGTCGTAGCCGGTTTGTACTAGCCACTTTGCCATCATCAGAGTTTCCTTCAATTCAACTTAGCCCTATCAGGCACCAAGTTGCTTTACCTCAAAGCCAACTGCTTAATTTGATACGTCGTAATGATTTTGCTATGGCTCGCCAAGATGTACGTTTTTATCTTAATGGTATGTATTTTGAATTAGCAACAAATCGTTTAAGAGCTGTAGCTACTGACGGGCATCGACTAGCTATGGCAGATGCAGCTGTTCAAATTGGTGAAGTTGAAAAATCTAGCATGATAGTGCCTGCTAAAGCTGTTAATGATTTGGCTAAGTTGTTAGATGAAATTGAAGAGCCAGTTACTCTTATTTTTGGAGAGCAGCACTTTCAGGTGAATATGCCAAATGCCACTTTTGTTTCTAAACATATTGAAGGGCGCTACCCAGATTACGAACAGGTTATTCCTCGTCAAAGCGATAAGTTAGTTGTGTGTGATCGTTTAGAGTTACGCCAAATGTTATCTAGAATCAGTATTTTGGCAAACGAAAAGTTGTTAGGCATTCATCTACAGCTAACAGAAAACACCTTAACACTGATTGCTAAAAATCCTGATCAAGAAGAAGCAGAGGAAAGTATAAATATTAACTATCAAGGTGAGCCGTTAGATATAGGTTTTAACGTAGGTTACCTAGTGGATGTGATGGACAATATAGGTGATCAGGTAGAGGAAGTTCAAATAGCTCTTTCTTCACCTACCTCTAGTGCATTAATTCAAGCCGCAGGTGGTGGCGATGCATTCTATGTTGTTATGCCCATGCGTCTTTAGTCTATTTATAGCCAGCTTTCTTATGTCAGCTGGCTAGCCTTTCTGATGACAATTCAGCAGCTAAAAATTACCAACTTTCGCAATATTGCTTCTGCCGATATCTATCCTACGGCAGGAGTTAACTTATTGGTTGGTGAAAATGCGAGCGGTAAAACTTCCATATTAGAAGCTATTTACCTGTTGAGTATGGTTCGGTCTTTTCGTAGTAAAAAAATTAAAAGTTTAATTCAGCATGCTACTGAGCAGTTTACTGTTTTTGGCAGTATAGCTGCTGAGTCAGGTAATTCTTATTCTCTTGGTGTTCAGCGCCATCAACAGAGTGCAGATACAGAAATTTTATTTCGTGGACAAAAACCCGCCGGGGTAGCGGAGGTAACTGCAGCTTTACCTGTGCAGCTAATTAACCCTGATGCTTTTCGTCTTCTTGAAGGAAGTCCTAAGGATCGTAGACAGTTTTTAGATTGGGGAGTGTTTCACGTGGAACACTCCTTTATTGACTGTTGGAAGCGCTTTCAGCGAGCTTTAAAACAACGCAATAGCTTGCTTAGGCATGGTAGAATAGATCAGTTAGAAATGAGTTTATGGGAAAAAGAGCTTTCAGAGAATGGAGAGAAAATTACAGCTTTAAGGGAGGAGTATTTAACAAGTTTAAAGCCACTGTTTGCTGAATTATTAGATAAGTTTTTAGGCTTAGATAACTTAACACTTAGCTTTCAGCGAGGTTGGGATAAAAATGTAGATTTAGTTGAGTCTCTATTTTTATCAAGAACCAAAGATCGTGAACAAGGCTTTACCCAGGCTGGACCACAGCGTGCAGATGTACGAGTGGCTGTTAATGGTTATACAGCCATGGATATTTTGTCACGCGGACAACAAAAGTTGGTTGTCTCAGCTTTAAAGCTAGCACAAGGTGCTCTCCTTTCTCAGGCAAGAGGAAAACAGTGTGTTTACCTTATTGATGACTTGCCTGCTGAACTAGATAAGCAGCATAGAAAAGTTTTTTGTGAGGTGCTTGAAAAGCAATCAGGCCAAGTATTTATTACTGGCGTAGATGCAGAAGCACTTGCAGAAGGATGGTTAAATCCAGATAGTATTTCATGGTTTCACGTGGAACAAGGGCAAGTAAGCCCTAAGCCACACCTAGGAAGTGAGTAGTCTTATTGATACTTGCAACTAGGATTTTATAGGAGTGGATAATGAGCGAAAATAATTCCTATGACTCTAGCAGCATAAAGGTGCTGAAAGGGTTGGATGCAGTACGTAAACGACCGGGTATGTATATTGGTGATACTGACGATGGTACAGGCCTGCACCATATGGTGTTTGAGTTAGTCGATAACTCCATCGATGAAGCCTTAGCTGGTCACTGTAATGAAGTTAAGGTAGTGATTCACCAAGATGAGTCAGTTAGTGTTTCTGATGATGGTCGAGGTATGCCGGCAGATATCCATGAAGAAGAAGGTATCTCCGCTGCTG
The DNA here is from genome assembly GCF_000686905.1 of Marinospirillum insulare DSM 21763. Classification (GTDB taxonomy): domain Bacteria; phylum Pseudomonadota; class Gammaproteobacteria; order Pseudomonadales; family Halomonadaceae; genus Marinospirillum; species Marinospirillum insulare. The sequence goes on along the minus strand of NZ_JMLW01000008.1, from coordinate 51,653 downwards.
AAGTTATTATGACAGTGCTGCATGCGGGTGGTAAGTTTGATGACAACTCCTATAAGGTTTCAGGTGGTTTGCACGGTGTAGGCGTATCTGTTGTAAATGCTCTGTCTGAGGAATTAACTCTAACTATATGGCGAGATAAACAAGTTCATGAACAGGTTTACTCCCATGGTGTGCCACAAACACCTTTAACTGTGATTGGCGAGACAGAAAAAAGCGGTACATTAGTACGCTTTCGTCCCTCTAATGAAACCTTTACTAATATAGAGTTTAGCTTTGATACACTAGCTAAGCGTTTAAGAGAACTGTCTTTCTTGAACTCAGGTGTAAAAATTTCTTTAGTTGATGAGCGCAATAATCGGGAAGAAATTTTTCACTATGAAGGTGGCTTAAGAGCTTTTGTAGACCACTTAAATACTAATAAAACTACCTTAGGTAGTGTTTTTTATTTTAGTAATCAACGAGAAGAAGATGGTGTAAACGTAGAAGTAGCCATGCAGTGGAATGATGGTTACTCTGAAAACATTTACTGCTACACCAATAATATTCCTCAGCGTGATGGTGGTGCACACCTAGCAGGCTTTAGAGGTGCGTTAACGCGTGTTCTTAACCAATACATAGAACAAGAAGGTTTAGCTAAAAAAGCGAAAGTAAGCACGACGGGTGACGATGCTCGTGAAGGGCTAACAGCTATAGTTTCAGTTAAAGTACCAGACCCTAAATTCTCCTCACAAACCAAAGACAAGCTAGTATCTTCAGAAGTAAGAACAGCAGTTGAGCAAGAAATGGGTAAAACCTTTTCTGATTTCTTGCTTGAATACCCACAAGAAGCTAAAGCTATAGTGAGTAAAATGCTAGATGCTGCAAGAGCACGTGAAGCAGCCCGTAAAGCCAGAGAAATGACACGCCGTAAGGGAGCTTTAGATATAGCAGGTTTGCCAGGTAAACTCGCTGATTGCCAAGAAAAAGATCCAGCACTTTCTGAAATTTACTTAGTGGAAGGTGACTCTGCGGGTGGCTCAGCAAAACAGGGCCGTGACCGTAGAACTCAAGCTATCTTACCTCTTAAGGGTAAAATTCTTAACGTAGAAAAAGCACGCTTTGATAAAATGCTGTCTTCTGCTGAGGTTGGTACGCTTATTACAGCCTTAGGTTGTGGAATAGGCCGCGAGGAATTTAACCCAGATAAGTTACGTTATCACTCCATTATAATTATGACGGATGCTGATGTGGACGGGTCGCATATACGTACCCTGTTACTAACCTTCTTTTTCCGCCAAACACTTGAGTTAATTGAGCGGGGGCATATCTTTATTGCTCAACCACCTCTTTATAAAATTAAGCGTGGTAAGCACGAGCAATATTTAAAAGATGAGGCAGCCTTAGAAGACTACCTTACACAAACTGCTTTAGAGGGCACTTCCCTTTATGCTAACCCAGAAGCACCGGCTATTTCAGGTGCAAGCTTAGAAACTTTGGTTATCAACTACCGTAATACTAGAGCACGTATTGAGCGCTTATCTAGGGTGTATCCTGAGTTTGTACTAACGCAAATGATTGATGCATCGACGTTAAATGTTGAAGATCTAAAAGATAAAGAAAAAGTTGCTAGCTGGGTAGAGCAGTTGGAGGAGTGGGTAGTTTTAGCCGCTAGTGAAACAACCCAAGTACACATGCACCTGGTTGAAGATGCAGAGCGAGGTCTTTATTTACCTGCTGCAGAAGTCATTGCACACGGTGTACCAACAGACTATATCTTTAATATAGATTTCTTTAAATCAGCAGATTATGCAGCTTTAAGAACTTATGGCGAAGAAATGGATGGTCTGCTTGAAGAAGGTGCCTACATAGCCAGAGGCGAAAAGAAAAAGCCAGTTAAGCGCTTTGAAGATGTGCTGGATTGGATGATGGTAGAGGCAAGGCGGGGAGTGAATATTCAGCGTTATAAAGGCTTGGGTGAGATGAACCCCGAGCAGTTATGGGATACTACCATGAACCCGGAAACACGCCGCATGCTTCAAGTAACCATCGATGACGCAGTTGCTTCAGATATGATGTTTACAACACTCATGGGTGATGAAGTAGAACCACGCCGTCAGTTTATTGAAACCAATGCGCTGTCAGTAGCTAATTTAGATGTCTAGTTAGTAAAAATAGTTAGAAATAAAAAGCCCCGTATTTTTGAGTGAACCAAAGATACGGGGCTTTTTTTATAGTTTAAGCTAACAGTTGCTCAGCCAGTTCTGCTAAATCATCAACCACCCTAACTTCTTCTAAACCCTCATTAGTGGCTAGGGTTTGCATTCCCTTACCCGTGCGTACTAATACAGCTTGGCAACCTCTAGCTTGACCTGCTTGAAGGTCACGCAGTGCATCGCCAACCATTGTTGCACCTGTTAGGTCTAGGTTTAGTGCTAGAGATATTTGATCTAATAAACCAGCTTTAGGTTTACGGCAAGCACAAGCATCATCAGGCCCATGCGGGCACCAAGCAATATGGTGAAGATCACCACCTGCTGCTCTTATAAGAGTTAGCATTTTTGCATGTTGTTCGTCTAAATCTTGTTGGGTGAATTTTCCACGCGCTAACCCTGATTGATTAGTGGCAACAGCCAGTATCCAACCTGCTTTATAAAGCTTGGCTATGGCTTCTATTGAACCAGGTAGAGGAAGCCACTCTGCGGCACTTTTAACGAAGGCATCAGAGTCTTGGTTGATGACACCATCACGGTCGAGTATTAATATTTTTTTCATACTATTAGCCAAATTCAACCTAAAATTTAAACTAAAAAAAGGGGCCGTTTAAGGCCCCTTAAATTAACTAGTGTTGCAGTTGAGCTATGTCAGCAGTATGCATAAATAAAGCCTGCAAAGAAGCTAATAAAGCTAAACGGTTGTTACGCAAAGCATCATCTTCTGTCATGACCATTACATCATTAAAGAAGTTATCAACAGCTTCACGCAAATCAGCTAGAGAGTGCAGAGCAGCTTGATAGTCACCTTTAGCGTAATGAGGGGCAACTTCAGAACGTTTAGCCGCTACTTGTTTGGCCAATTCTATTTCTGCAGCTTCAGTTAAAAGGCTTGAGTTAACATCAACACTAGCCGAGTAACCTTGCTTACTAAGAAGGTTGTTAACACGCTTATTAGCAGCGGCTAAGGCAGCAGCTTCGTCTAACTTGTCGAAGCTTGCAACAGCTTGCACACGGCGGTCGAAATCATAAGGATGAGTTACACCACGACCACGTACTGCTAAGAAAACGCCTGTGGCTATGCCTTGAGCTTGGTACCAAGCACGGAAGCGATCAAGCATATAGTCTAATAACTCAGTTTCGACTTTATCTGCTTTAGGTAAGTTTTTATGCTGCTCTAATGCAAGATGAATGAGTTCTTTTAGGTCTAAATCTAACTGGAGGTTAACTAAAATATTTAAAACTGCTAAAGCAGCACGTCGTAGAGCAAAAGGATCTTTAGCACCACTAGGTTTTTGACCTATACCAAAAATCCCCGTCAGGGTGTCTAACCTATCTGCTAAGGCTAAACAAATACCTACACCAGATGTTGGTAAGTTATCACTAGGGTTACGGGGTAAGTATTGCTCGCGTAGTGCTAGGCTAACTTCTGCAGCCTCACCATCTTGTGCAGCATAGGCTTCACCCATAATACCTTGTAGCTCAGGAAACTCTAAAACCATCTCAGTGTTTAGATCACACTTGCTTAGATAGGCAGCTCGTTCTACTAACTTAGGATTAGCCTGAATTTTTTCTGCAATAGCTTGAGCTATTACACCGACTCGCTGACTTTTGTTGGCTAGAGTGCCCAGTTGTTTTTGAAAAACTACTGTTTCTAATCCTGCGTAGCGGTTTGCTAAAGGAGTTTTTTTATCAGATTCAAAAAAGAATGCAGCATCAGCTAAACGCGGACGAATAACTTTTTCGTTACCCGCAATCACTACGGAAGGGTCATGGCTTTCTATGTTACTTATGGTGGTAAACAAGGGTAATAAAGCACCTTTATCATCAACCATATGGAAGTATTTTTGATTGGCTTTCATTGAAGAGATTAAACAAGCATCAGGGACTTCTAAAAACCGTTCCTCAAAACTACCTGTTAAGGCTACTGGCCATTCTACTAAGCCAGTGACTTCGTCTAGTAAGTCTTCATCAATAACTGCAGTGGCTTGATGTTGTTTTGCTTCAGCTAAAACCTGCTGGCGTATAGTTTCACGTCTTTCTGTAAATGAGGCCATCACTTTTGCAGCTTGTAAACTAGGTAGGTAAGCAGCAGGATCAACTAGCTGAATAGCTTCGGGTGCATGAAAACGGTGCCCATAAGTAATACGGTTAGAGGTTAAACCCATGACTTCTGCAGGTATAAGGTGGTTGCCATGCAAAAGTACTAACCAGTGTACTGGGCGCGAAAACTCTATACGACTAGCGCCCCAGCGCATGCGTTTAGGTACGGGTAAGCTAGCAAACGCTTTGTTAATAATTGCAGGTAGTAGGCTGGCGGTCGCTTGTCCTGCTTGTGTAGCGCGAAAAACTAGCCAGCTGCCTTTGTTAGTTTCTAAGGTTTCTAGTTGGTCTAGCTCTACACCACAAGAGGCGGCAAATCCTAAAGCAGCTTTACTAGGCTCACCATCTTTATAGGCAGCAGCTAAAGCAGGACCTCGACGCTCAATGGCTTGATCGGGTTGGTTGCTAGCCAAGTCTTTAATAATAATGGCTAAGCGACGTGGGGTGGCATAAGTTTCACTTGCTGAAAAAGGAATGCCAGCCTCTTTTAAACCACCTTCAATACTGGTCTTTAAGGCTTTAGTAAGCGATTTTAATAAAGCAGGTGGCAGTTCTTCACAGCCTAACTCAAGTAATAGATCGGCAGCTGCCATTATGCTTTCTCCTCATCAGAAGCCAGTTGCGCAAACACTTCTTCCGCTAGCTGTTTGGGTGCTAAAGGGAAACCTGCGGCTTTACGTGTATTAAAATAAAGCACGGCTACTTCTCTAGCCAAAGTGCGCACACGCAAAATAAAACGCTGGCGCTCAGTAACGGAAATAGCATGGCGTGCATCTAATAAATTAAAGGTATGTGAGGCTTTCAAAACTTGCTCATAAGCAGGAAGTGGCAGTTGTGCCACTAGCAGCTTATTGCACTCTTTTTCACATTGATCAAACCAAGCAAAGAGAGCATCAACATCAGCCTGCTCAAAGTTGTAAGTACTTTGTTCCTGCTCGTTCTGTAACCAAATATCGCCGTAGGTTACTGGCTTGCCGCTAGGGTCAAGTGTCCAAACCAGGTCATAGACACTGTCTACGCCTTGTAAATACATGGCAATGCGCTCTAGGCCATAAGTGATTTCGCCGGTTACTGGGTAGCACTCTAGGCCACCAGCCTGCTGGAAGTAGGTAAACTGAGTCACCTCCATACCATTTAACCAAACTTCCCAGCCTAAACCCCAGGCACCTAAGGTTGGAGATTCCCAGTTATCTTCAACAAAACGTACATCATGAACTAAAGGATCAATACCCATCATGCGTAAAGAGTTTAAGTAAAGTTCTTGGAAATTAGAGGGTGAAGGCTTCATCACTACCTGAAACTGATAGTAATGTTGTAAACGGTTAGGGTTTTCACCATAGCGGCCATCAGTAGGGCGACGCGAGGGTTGTACATAAGCTGAGTTCCAGGTTTCTGGACCTAAGGCTTTAAGAAAAGTAGCTGGGTGAAAGGTGCCTGCACCTACTTCCATATCAAGTGGCTGTAAAATAACACAGCCTTGATTGGCCCAGTATTGCTGTAGGGCAAGAATTAAGCCCTGAAAGGTGGAAACATCTGGCGTTGACGAGTTCATGGTCAAAACTGCCCTTGCATCGGTGAATGGAGATGATTGGGCAAGATTATACCTTATCCTTTTTTTGCTTTCAGGTTCTGAATTAAAGCAGAGTAAACAGCTAGGTTCTTATGGCTTACTTTTTCTGGGGTAGCATCTTTTAGTTGGCTATGTGCATCGCGTGTCATTCGAGTACGTAGCGGTACACTGTTATAAAGCACCTTAATCATTTCTATTAAAGAATCAACGTCATTTTTTTTAAAAAGTAGGCCATTACTGCGGTGTCTAATAAACTCAGCAAAGCCTGACACTCGGCTGGCAATAACAGGAATATGAAAGTTCATTGCTTGTAATAGGCCAGTAAGCGATGTGGCTTGGTTAGCAGGATCAATATAGATATTCATAATAGAAAAGTAATCACCTAGGTGTTTAGGCTCACCCACAAAGTCAATGTTTTGCAAACCATCACTGGCCTTTTTTAATTTATTTTTTTGTGGTCCATCGCCTAAAACAACAAAAATAATATTAGGCAAATCTTTTTGAAGTGCTTCAGCACATTCGAGTAACAGCTGTTGATTACCATCTGCAGAAATATAACCACTGTGACCAATAACAAAACGCCCTTGGTAATGGCTGCGTAATTGAGTCATAGCCATGGGGTTGGTATCTAAAGGTAGTACAGAACTAGGTAGACGTTTAACAGCACAGTAAGCTTTTTCACGCATAGCTTGTTCGACAGGGATAGAGTTGACTAAGAGGGCTTGTGCCTTTTTTAACAAACTTTTTTTGAGTGGGGCAATTGATGCTTCATCTGGAAAATACCAGCTCATTAGCCAAGGTGTACCACGTAAACGGTTTTGTAAGCTTGCCCATTTGGCTGCTGTTAAATCATGCGCATGAACTAAGCCTTTTCTAGGCACTTTGAAGTGACCAGACCAGGTGTTGCTAACAGTAACCAAAGGGAGGTTACGCAAATGACTTAAACGATTATGTAAAGCTGAGTTTTTACGGCAAACTAATAATTGCTTTATTTTTTGTTCGGCTAGGCTTCGGATTAACATTTCAGCTTGCTGAGACTGATCATCATAATCTTTGTTAAGGCAAACCTGGATTAGTCGCATAAGTAAACAACCCTGTTTTTAAATTGAAAAATTATTCCTAGTGTTGCAGTTTTCTATATATTTTTAGGTGAACTTAGCAGGCTATTTTGCAAGTAGGTGTTGCTGATAGCTAGCTAGCGTAACCTGCCATAAAACTCTTCAGCCAAACATTGACTTGGCTTGGATTTATTTTATTAAATGCCCTGGTTAAGCGCTTTATGTTACTAGCTGCTAACTTAGTGTTAGGTTTTGTTAATTGGCACCGGTCAAAATCAATTAACCAAACCTTGCTTAGCTTAGAATCAACTAAAATATTGCGTGGGTTAAGGTCAACATGGTTTAAACCTGCGGCATGAAACTCAGCCATTGTTTGCCCTACTTTTTCAAGAAGTAGGTTTAACTCTGGTTGATTATTAGTGGTTAGAAAATCCATTAGAGGTAGCGCATTAGGAATACGCAGGGTAATTAAATCGGCTGAATAAAATAGCCCTTGGCGTTTAATGCTAGCTGCTAAAGGTAGAGGTACAGGTAAGCCTTTTGTGAGCAACCTGGCTGTTAATTTAAACTCTTGCCAAGCGCGGGTTTTTTCTAGGCCTTGCCAAAAATAGCTATCTTTAATGAAGCGCCCTGGAATGCCACCACGGTGGTAATGCCGCCAAACTGCTTCACCAGCGGGGGTTTCAATAAACAAACTAGTACCCCGACCAGGCGCACCACCAAGAACGGCTTGATTGGCTTCCCAATAATTTAAACTAAACCAGTCAGCACTTATTTGTGGGATTTGTACTTGGTCATATAGAATGATCAATCCTTGATCCTCTAGCAGTTGGAAATTACTCATGCCGTCTTTATCGTCCAGTCTTAATCTTGGTGATCTATGTATTTTACGCCTATCTGCGCTTGGCGATGTTTGTAACCTAGTACCCGCGGTTAGGGCTTTACAAAAGCAACAGCCGGGAATAAAAATAACCTGGGTTATAGGCCGTGCTGAGTATAACTTACTAGCTGGCTTGGAAGGAGTCGACTTCTTTATCTACGATAAGAAAAGTGGTTTGGCTGGTATGCGTGCACTACGTAAAGAAATTATGGATAAACGCGCTGGCAAGCCCTTCGATGTATTACTACACATGCAAGCAGCCCTTAGAGCCAGTGTATTATCACGCTTTATTCCTGCTAAACGGCGTATAGGCTTTGATGCAGCAAGGGCTAAAGATAATCAAAACTGGTTTGTTAACGAACAAATTAACGCCAATCCTAATGTACGAGTTGGTCAAGGTTTTATGGACTTTGTTCATTATTTGGGTGTTGCTAAAACTGAACCTGAATGGAGCATTCCTGTACCAGAAGCAGATCAAGCCGTAGCTAAACAACTGGTTGCAGGTTTAGAAAGATACCTAGTGATTAGCCCTTGCAGCAGTTTTAGAAAACGTAACTGGCGTAACTGGGAAGATTTTGTAGGCTGGGCAGAGGTTATAGATTATGCCCAGCAAGCCTATGGTTTAACCACGGTGCTAGTGGGTGGGCAAACAGAGTTAGAAAAAAATGCTACAGCACAAATTATTAAGCATTCGCAATCTAAAATTTTAGACCTAATGGGTAAAACCAACTTAAAAGCCTTGTTAGCCGTGATTGATGGTGCTGAGCTGGTAATAGCGCCCGATTCAGGCCCTATCCATATGGCAGCGGCTAGAGGCAAACCTGCGTTGGGTTTGTATGCTACTAGTAACCCTGCACGTACAGGCCCTTGGCTCGATGATTATGTAGTAAACCGTTACCCAGAAGCTGTGGCTAAATACTTAAAACAGCCCTTAGAAACTGTTGCTTGGGGTCAAAGGGTTAGAAGCCCCAATGCTATGGGTTTAATTACCTCACAAGACGTTATAGAAAAACTAGATTTAATTGCTGCCGACCTTAAACTAAAAAAACTTAGCCCTAAGATTCCAACAAGGATTTAATTGAATGAAAGTTAACTTTGCAGCTTTTGAGCAGGCTAATATTTTAGTTGCTGGCGATGTGATGTTAGACCGTTATTGGCAGGGTGCTACCTCACGCATTTCACCTGAAGCACCGGTACCTGTAGTAAAAGTTCAAGCTCAGGATGATCGCCCGGGTGGTGCGGCTAACGTAGCATTAAACCTAGTAAGCCTTGGTGCTAATGCAGGTTTGGCGGGCATTGTTGGGCGGGACGATAATGCCCGTTTATTAGATGGTCGTTTAGAACAACTGGGTGTAAAAACATTTTTTGATCGTTCAGACACTCAACCAACGGTAACCAAGGTTAGAGTAATGAGCCGTAATCAACAGCTAATACGCTTAGATTTTGAAGAGCAATTACAAGCAGGGCAAAGCTTCCTAGATGCCTTTAGTGCAGGTTTAAAAGAAACTGATCTGGTTATTCTTTCAGACTATGCCAAAGGAACGCTAAACCAAGTACAAAAAATGATTCAAATGGCACGTAAAGCAGGTAAAAGAGTTTTAATAGACCCTAAGGGACAAGACTTTTCTATTTACCGCCAAGCCAGTGTTCTAACGCCTAACCTAAGTGAATTTGAAGCCATAGTAGGTGAATGTAAAGACGAAACAGAACTAGAGCAAAAAGGTGAACAACTGCGTAGTGAGTTAGAGCTAGAAGCCTTACTAATAACTCGCAGTGAAAAAGGCATGACGCTGATAAGAGAAGGTTTAGCACCCTTGCATCTACCCACTCGAGCACAAGAAATCTATGATGTAACAGGTGCAGGTGACACGGTAATCGCAGTTTTAGGTTTAGCCTTAGCTTCTGGTCATGACTTTCCTGAAGCCATGATGTTAGCCAATTTAGCTGCAGGTGTAGTGGTTGCCAAGCCGGGTACTGCAACGGTTAGCTTAGGTGAGATTTATACAGCACTGCATAGCGATACGCTGCAAGAATATGGCGTGACAGAAGCTGATCGTCTAGCAAAATTAATTCGCCTAGCCAAAAATAAAGGTGAAAAAATTGTTTTCACCAATGGCTGTTTCGACCTACTGCATGCAGGCCATGTGGCCTACCTAGAAGAAGCTCGCAAACTAGGCAACAGGCTGGTTGTAGCAGTTAATTCCGATGAATCAGTGAGTCGCTTAAAAGGTCCTTCACGTCCTATCAACACATTAGAAAGACGTATGCGTGTTTTAGCTGGCTTGCAGTCAGTTGATTGGGTGGTTCCTTTTACGGGAGATACGCCCGCTGAAATTATTGCCCAGCTAGTACCTAATGTCTTAGTTAAAGGTGGAGATTACCAAGTAGAAGCAATTGCTGGCGCAGCTACAGTGTTAGCAGCAGGTGGTGAAGTAAAGGTACTCAGTTTTGTGGATGGGGTTTCTACCACAGCCATGGTGCGTTCTATACTGGATAAAAGTTAATGCTCTCTTTTTCACGTTTAGCCTATACAAGTTTATTAACCTTGCTTTCACCTTGGGCCAAAAAGCGTATGGCGCGTGAGAGGGTGAATGAGTTTTCAGAGCGCCAGCGTGCAGGGCATATTTCACCTTTTGAAAAGCCTGTTATCTGGGCACATTGTGCTTCGATGGGTGAAGTGTTAGCAGCAGAACCCTTGCTCAAAGCCTTGCAAGAGCGTCACCCAAACAAGCAGCTGGTAGTAACAACCATGACTGCAACTGGTGCCGCACAAGTTAGGCAGCGTTTACCTGAAGCAAGGCATTACCTAGTACCCCTAGATTTGCCTTGGAATACCCAGCGATTTGTTAAAACCTTAAAACCTTTAGTGGGCATTATTTTTGAAACAGAAATTTGGCCCAATCTAATTCACTCCTGTTATCAAGCTGGCATACCACTCATTATTGCTAATGGGCGCTTATCGCCTAAAGCATTTAATGCGTATAAAAAAATACGTCCGTTAATGGCTGATGCTTTAAAAAAAGTAACCTACCTAGCAGCTAAAGCAGATGAAGATGCACAGCGGTTTGTAGCTTTGGGTTTTCCAGAAACCAGAGTAGAAGTAACTGGCACAATTAAGTATGACCTACAGCTAGCGGCTGATTTTGAGCAACAATTAACCCATTTAAAAGAAAACTTAAACTTAGATGCTAGGCCTGTTTGGATAGCAGCCAGTACCCATGAGGGTGAAGATGCGCCTTTGTTAGCAGCGCACCAAAAAATCTTAGCTAAACAGCCCAATGCATTATTAATTTTAGTGCCGCGCCACCCACAAAGGTTTGATGAGGCTGCCAAGCTGATACAGGATAAAAACTTAAACCTAGCAAGGCGTAGTTTAGAAGAACCAATCCAAGCAACAACCCAAGTTTATTTAGGCGATACGCTAGGCGAAATGCTGTTGTTATATGCTTTAGCAGATATAGCTTTTGTAGCAGGTAGTTTAGAGCCAATCGGCGGGCATAACTTATTAGAGCCAGCGGCAGTAGGTGTGCCTGTGATTACTGGGCCACATTTACAAAACTTTAGTGAAGTAGCCAACTTGCTTCGCGATGCTGGAGCCCTGGCAGAAGTAGAGCAGGCAGAAGAACTACCCGAGCTAGTGCTAAACCTTTGGCAAGATAAAAATACTTGCCAAACCATGCAAACTGCAGCGCTTCAAGTGGTTGAAGCTAACAAGGGCGCTATGCAAAAACAGCTAACCCTTGTAGAAAGCCTGCTACCTTAATTGCTTGGATAAACCAAACGCTCCACACCCTCAGAACTACCTAAGAGTAAAATATCGGCTTGGCGATGGGCAAAAATACCATTACAAACCACGCCAGTAATATTGTTAATCATGCTTTCCAACTTAATTGGGTCATCTAACTTAAAGTTATAGCAGTCGATAATCCAGTTGCCATTGTCTGTGGTTACACCCTGTCGCCACTGGGGATCAGCGCCAATCTTGACTAGTTCACGGCCAACATGGCTACGTGCCATAGGTAAAACTTCAACAGGTAAAGGAAACTCGCCTAAAATATCGACCTGTTTACTTTGGTCCGCAATACAAATAAAGGTATCACTGCAAGCGGCTACAATTTTTTCTCGGGTTAAAGCAGCACCACCGCCTTTAATCATTTGTAGGCGACCATTAATTTCATCGGCACCGTCAATATAAAAAGGGAGTTGGCCTGCTGAATTTAAATCAACCAATCGAATGCCATGCGCTTTCAAACGTTCAGCACTGGCTTCTGAGCTAGCCACTGCACCATCAAAATCTTGTTTTAATTTAGCTAATTCATCAATAAAAAAATTAGCAGTAGAACCAGTGCCTATACCAATAATCATGTCTTTTTCTAGTTTATGACGAATTTCGTCGAGTGCAGCCTTGGCGACAGCCTGCTTCATTTCATTCTGGTTCATAAAATAACTACCTATTGAGCAAAGTATTGATTAGTTAGCAGTATAGCAAGAAGCGAAATAACAAAAACCTCTGGTCAGCTTTACTAGACGCAAGCGCAGCAAAACGACACAATGGTGCGTTATTTAATTTTAATGAAGTGAGTGGAAGAAACCCCATCATGCTTGAGCATTACGTAAAGAAAATTCTCCAGGCGCGTGTTTACGATGTCGCCCTAGAAACCCCGCTTTCTGAAGCACGTTTTATGTCTAAACGCCTGAATAACCAAGTATGGATTAAGCGTGAAGACTTGCAGCCGGTCTATTCTTTTAAAATACGTGGTGCTTACAACAAAATGGCTCAGCTAACAGAAGCTGAAAAAGCCAAGGGTGTTATTGCTGCTTCGGCTGGTAATCATGCGCAAGGTTTAGCCATGGCTGCCAAGGTGATGGGTGTTAAAGCCGTTATTGTAATGCCACGCATTACGCCTGACATTAAAGTTCAGGCAGTAAGGGCTAGAGGTGCAAGGGTTATTTTAAAGGGTGACGCTTTTGACGAAGCTTTAGAGCACGCCCTAGAACTGATTAAAGAACATGGCTATACCTATGTGCCCCCTTATGATGATCCAGACGTTATTGCAGGTCAGGGTACGGTAGCTATAGAAATGTTGCGTCAGCATCCTGACCCCATTCACGCTATTTTTGTACCAGTAGGTGGTGGCGGGTTAATTGCTGGTATTGCTGCCTATGTGAAGTATTTGCGCCCAGAAATAAAAATTATTGGTGTAGAAGCAGAGGATGCAGCCTGCTTAAAAGTAGCCTTAGAAAAAAATAAACGAGTGACTTTAGATCAGGTTGGTATTTTTGCAGAAGGGGTGGCTGTTGCTCAAATTGGTAAAGAGCCTTTCAAAATTTGTAAAAATTACGTTGACCAAGTGATTACTGTTACTTCAGACGAAATGTGTGCAGCAGTTAAGGATATATTTGAAGATACTCGCGGTGTAGCAGAGCCTTCAGGAGCTTTGTCCTTAGCCGGTTTGAAAAAGTACGTTGAACAAACAGGCACTAAAGATACTAATTTAATTTGTATTAACTCAGGTGCTAATACAAATTTTGAACGCCTACAACACATAGCAGAGCGTACTGAATTAGGTGAAAAGCGTGAAGCCATTTTAGCTGTAGGTATTCCAGAACACCCAGGTAGCTTTAAAAACTTCTGTAAAATTATTGGTAGGCGAAGAATGGTTACAGAGTTTAATTACCGTTATGCCGACCCAAAAAACGCACAGATTTATGTGGGTGTTCAAGTTAAGCCAAGCAGTGAAGATAGATCAGAGCTTATTCAGCAGCTTAAAGAAGCAGGCTACCCTGTTGTTGATTTAACTGACAATGAGCTAGCCAAACTGCATATTCGCCATTTAGGTGGTGGGCGTACTCCATCAGACTGTAATGAAGAAATTTACCGCTTTGAATTTCCTGAGCGACCAGGGGCGCTACTAAACTTTTTAAATAACCTAGGGCAAGACTGGAACATATCCCTCTTTCATTACCGTAACCATGGTGCTGCTTATGGTCGGGTTCTAGTTGGCTTACAAGTACCTAATGGTGATAGGCCTAATGTTGAAGCCTATCTCGACAAAATTAGTTACCGTTACTGGCGTGAAAGCGATAATCCTGCTTATCAACTTTTTCTACGCTAATTAAATTTAGCTCATCAGTTAACTTAAGAACCTGTAAAAAATACATTAGTACACTTGTTCTATAGATGAAAAAGTAATAAATTAGATTAACCTTGCAAATTTGAGGGCTATTAGCGAGTAATCAACAGCTTTTAGCCTAGAGTTACTATAAAAAATTAACACTTAAATAAGAACCTGTTTAAGTTAAGACGAGAAATACCTGTTGGATAGTTTTATTATGAAAAAGAAACCTGATTTAATGCTAGTGCTAGCCGTAGTTTTTCTTCTGGGCTTGTTAGTAACCGGTTATGCGCAAAGCTTTTTTTTGAGCTAATTAAGCGCTAAGTTACTTATTTCCCAATCAAGCAGAGCGTTAAAAATCTACTGAGGTAGATAAAACTCTTCAGGGGTAACTATACCTGTTAAAGGTACATCCCAAGCTTCAAGAGAAAGCTGATCAACTTTCTGACACTCATGTGCTAAGCCAATCAGTTTAGGTCGTTTAAACTGGTTGGGTTTCACCGCTAAAGTTCGGTCGTAAAACCCACCCCCCATTCCTAACCTGCCGCCGTGTGGATCAAAGCCAACCAAAGGCATCAGCAGCAAATCTAATGCTTGTATCTTGCAGCTATTAATTCGTTCTAACCCATAACCTTTCAAACAGGGTTCTAAAATACCAAAACGATTTTTATGCAAAGGGGTTTTGGAGGTAAAACGAATAAATAACAGGTGATTGCTATTTAATGGGTGGAGTACTGGCAAATACACTCTTTTACCCATTTTTTGTGCTTTAAGAGCAAGCGGAAGAGGATCCAACTCACCATCACTAGCCATATAAACAGCTAAGTTGGATGCATTAAGAAACCAGGCTTGTTGGCTAACTCTTTGACAGGCCTTATAGCTAGCTACCTTTTGTTCATAACTAGAAAGTTGGCGGCGTTTTTGTCTTAAAAGGCGACGTAAAGAAGATCGGTTATTATGGGAGGAAGAGGTAGTGTGCATATTAGGGTCTTTAAATGGGTCCCTAGTAATAGGCCCCAAGGTGCCGCTGCTGTCGTATTCCTTGAACCCTAAAGTTCAAGGTGGAAGTAACCGATTTACCTAAGGCTTTCCGCTGCAAGGCGGACCTGCGCACGAGTAAAGTCAGGAAAACTCCCAGTTGGTACAACATAGGCTCGAGGACTTGGACAACTGGCCAACACCCCAGGGTTGCCCTCAGTCTAACAAATAACAAAAGCTTTAGGGGAGTTTTCGTGACTCAACAAGGGTATCTAGTTCTGCTAGCGCAGAATCCATCTTGTGGTTTAGCTGAACAATCTTGGCATCCTTGTTAAGGTTGTTATCATCTAAATTCAAAAATTCATGGGTAATATTGAGAGCGGCAATAATGGCTAAGCGCTCTAAACTAAGTACCTTGCCAGCATGGCGTATATCAGCCATTTTATTGTTTAAGTAATGGGCAGCACGCAATAAACTGTCTTGCTCGTCTTTTGCACAAGCAATCAGGTATTTACGATCCAGCAGGGTGATTTCAGTGGTATTCTTGTCACTGCTCATACATCTGGCTCCAGCGCCCTTATTTAAGCAATAAAATACTATAATGTGACCTTTGTACCGGGTCAATTGTCCTAGTAAAAGTAACTATACGCTATTTTTGTAAATTCTTTTAACTATTTGAAAAGGTGATGATTTTTATGTCAACCGAAAAAGCTCAAGTCGGCAGAGTTGATTTTGATGAGCTAGCAGATTTATGCCTACGTCATCGTTGTTTTCAATCGCCATCACTTTTTCATGGTGTTTTAGCAGGGCAACTTTGTGGGCAGGAGCGTTTTCCTCGCGAGCATTGGCTAGTGCTTTTTGCACAGCTATTAGGCAATGAAACAACCGAGCTAGAAGGCAAAGATAAACAGTTGGCATTGCAATTATTAGACCAAACATTAGAAGAACTCAGTGCTAGTGGGTTGAGCTTTGAACCTTTGCTTCCAGATGAATTGTATGAAATAGAAGAGCGTTTTGAAGGTTTAATTAAATGGACGCAAGGTTTTTTAAAGTCGCTCAAGTCTGCCAAGCTAGAAGAAAGCAAGCTTTCAAAAGAAGCACAAGAAGGCTTAGAGGACTTAGAAAGACTCGTTGCCCTCGATAAAGAAAATTTACCACCTAATGAAGATAATGAAAAAGACTTAACTGCCATTGCTGAATTTGTGCGTATGGTCATTATGTTGCTCTATACAGAATTACATCCGGGTCAGCCTCAAGTAGAAAAAGCTAAAAATCCCAAAAATCTGCACTAGAGTTATAGCTGGAGCCAAAATGAAACACCTTGCTGTAGAAACCTTTATTAATCGTCGTCAGAAACTAATGGATAGCTTGCCTAACCAGGCTTTGCTGCTAGTGCCCTCAGCAACTCTGGTTACTAGAAGTCGAGATACTGAACACCCATTTCGCCAAGATAGCGATTTCTGGTACTTAACAGGTTTTAATGAACCTGATGCTTTTTTAGTGCTAATGAAAGGTAATCCACAGGGTGAACAACTGCTATTTAGTCAGCCCAAAGACAAGTTAATGGAAACTTGGACAGGTGTACGCCTCGGCCAAGATGCTGCAGTTATCCAGCTAGGTTTTGATCAAGCTTTTACGTTTGCAGAGATTGATGACCAACTACCTAAGTTGTTAAATCAAGCCAGTGAAGTCTGGATGCCAATAGAAGATGAAGCCCTCTATTCACGCTATTTGGTTTGGCGCCAGCGGGCAAGAGCTATGTTTAAAAAGCAGGCTAACTTACCAAGTCGAGTTGTTGATTTAAGCCAGCAGCTAAGTGAAATGCGCCTCATTAAAGCACCAGAAGAAATAGAGTTAATGAAGGAAGCAGCGCGTATTTCAGCCGAAGCACATTGTCGAGCTATGCAAGTTTGTCGTCCTGGCATGTACGAATACCAACTAGAAGCAGAGTTAGAGCATGAGTTTAAAATGCAGGCTGCTAGTGGTCCTGCTTATGGCAGTATTGTTGGTTCAGGAGAAAATGCCTGTGTCCTTCACTATGTAGAAAACAAAGATGTTATGCAGGCAGGTGACCTAGTATTGATAGATGCTGGTGCAGAATACCAAGGTTATGCTGGTGATATAACTCGAACCTTCCCTGTGAGTGGCGTGTTTTCTTTACAGCAAAAGCAACTCTACAACCTAGTATTAAAAGCAAACCAATTGGCTATTAGCTTAACACGACCAGGTGTTAGCCTAGATGAATTACATCAGGCAACGGTTCATTGTTTGGTTACCGGTTTAGTCGAATTAGAACTGCTTAAAGGTGATGTTGAGCAGCTAATAAAAACAGAAGCCTATAAAGATTTTTATATGCATGGTACGAGCCACTGGTTAGGTTTAGATGTGCATGATGTGGGTTTGTACTGGCAAGAGGGTAAACCTAGGCTTTTAGAGCCTGGTATGGTGTTTACTATAGAACCAGGTTTGTATATATCACCTGATCAACAAGGTATAGATCCACTTTGGCAAGGTATAGGCATTCGTATAGAAGATGATGTTTTAGTCACCGAAACAGCTTGTGAGGTGTTAACAGCTGCTGTTCCAAAAACTATAGAAGGCATAGAAGGCCTAATGAAAGGTGAGTCTTATGCAGCCACAAGAGTATGATCTAGCAATTATAGGTGGTGGGTTAGTAGGTGCCAGTTTAGCGGTAGCATTAGAACCTTTAGCAGAAAAGTTAAACTGGAAAATTTGCCTGATTGAAAATCAGCCACCAACCGATGAGCCAGCTAGCAGTAATTGGCAGCCTAGCTTTGATGCACGCTCTACAGCTCTTTCATGGGGAACACGCTTAATCTATCAACGCCTAGGGCTATGGGATGATTTAAAAGAACAAGCCAACCCTATAGAGCATATTCAAATTACTGACCGAGGCTTTTTAGGCTCAAGCCAGTTACATAACACAGAACAGCAGGTTGATGCGCTAGGTTATGTAGTACCCAATGTTTGGTTAGGTAAGGTTTTATGGAAGGGTTTAAGCCAAGCAAAGCATACTCAGGTGTTAGCACCTGCAACCATTAATAGCTTAAAGTTTCCTGGCCCAGAAGAAGCGCTTTTAGAGGGCGAACTAAATAATCAACCATTAAGTTTAAAAGCTCGTTTGGTCATACTAGCTGATGGTGGGCGCTCAGGTATTAAACAACAGCTAGGAATTGCTGATGATGTTTACGACTATGAACAAACGGCCTTAATTGCCAATGTGCGCATGTCAAAACCACATCAAGGCTGGGCTTACGAGCGCTTTGCAGTTGATGGTCCTATGGCGCTGCTACCCCTAGCGGGTAGAGATATGGCACTTATTTGGACGCGCACCCATGAGCAAGCAGTGACAGATGGGGCTTTAGATGATGCGGAATTTTTACAAGCCATCCAAACGAGCTTTGGAAATAGAGCAGGCCGCTTTCAGAAAGTAGGTGAGCGTTTTGCTTACCCATTAAAAAAAGTACGCTCTAAAGAACAAGTAAGACAAAACTTAGTTTTGCTGGGTAACACAGCACATTACCTTCACCCCGTAGCAGGTCAGGGTTATAACCTAGCTATAAGAGGCGTTATAACCCTTGCAGATGCTTTAGCTAAGGGTGCACAAACAGCTGCAGATAAAGGCCAAGACTTTCATCCAGGAGAATTAGCCTTGCTAGAAAAGTGGCAAGCAGAAAGGTTAGGGGATCAGGCGGGAGTTATAGGTTTTAGCCATGGCTTAATAGGACTCTTTGCCAATGATACGCCTTTACTCGGCCATGCGCGTGCAGCTGGATTAATAGGGCTTAACTTAACTGCACCGCTTAGGCGCTGGATAACCGCTAAAGCCATGGGAGTTTAAAATGCAGCAACCTAAAGTAACTAAAAACTATGATGTGGTTATTGTTGGTGGCGGTATGGCAGGCCTAGCCTTAGCTGCAGGCCTAGCAAACACAGGTTTGAAGCTTGCGATTGTTGAACTTGCAGAAGAGCCCCCAAGCTGGCAAGCAACAAGCTTTAACACTCGGGTAAGTGCCCTATCTGAAACCAGTCACCAGCTTTTAGATGAGCTAGGCGCTTGGCAAGCTATGCAAAAGCTAAGGGTGAATCCTTATCAGGGTATGCATGTTTGGGATGCTGAAGGAACAGCAGAAGTTGCATTTGATGCAGCAGAAGCAGGCGTTACCCACCTAGGATATTTAGTTGAGAATGCGGTTACTCAGCTAGGGCTATTAGAAGCGGTCGCTGATCAGCCTAGCTTAGACTGGTATAAGGGAAGCGAGGCAAGCAGTTTAAGTGAGCCATTGAACTCTCAAGGTAGGCGAAGTTTAGTTTTAAGTGATGGTACCTGCTTAGAGGCAGCATTAATTGTGGGTGCAGATGGTGCTAATTCAAAAGTACGCCAACTAGGTGAATTTAAAACCCGTGAGTGGAACTATGGTCAGCATGCACTAGTTACCAGTGTGCGCATGGAAAAGTCCCACCAAAACACAGCTTGGCAAAACTTTAGTGATAAAGGCATTTTAGCTTTTTTACCTTTGAATTTAGAGGGTGATAACCACTGGTGCTCAATTGTTTGGTCTACTCACCCAGAAGAAGCTGCTGAGTTATTGAGTTTAGATGAAAAGGCATTTAACCAGCAGTTAACCCAGGCTTTTGAGGGGCGTTTAGGTAGGGTTGAGCTTAGTCAGGGGCGTCAGGCTGTACCCTTGCACCAGCGTCATGCAACTGACTATGTAAAACCGGGTTTAGCATTAGTTGCAGATGCTGCACACACCATTCACCCCCTAGCTGGGCAGGGTATTAACTTAGGTTTTGCAGATGTAGCCACCTTAACGCAGGTAATAAAACAGGCCGCCTTAGATGCTAAGCCCTTAGGTAGCCTAGTGGTTCTTAATAATTACCAGCGGCTACGCAAGCCAGATAACCTAGCCATGATGGCGCTAATGGAAAGCTTTAAACGACTGTTTGCAACGCAAAAACTACCAGTGCTTTTACTACGTAACCTAGGTATGAAGCTAGTGAACTCTAACCCTTGGGTAAAGCGTCAGTTAATTGCTCAGGCTCTAGGCTTGCGGCCCTTGGTTAAATAAATAAACTAAAACAAAAGCTAGTGTCGGCTTTTAAAAATTACTAAGCCTCTTAAAAGATTCAAAGCTTCGTTTAGCGGGTAGTCTTCCGCTGTATCTAAGCGAGCTGTAATTTTCTTGTTATTAGATGGTTTAGAGTCATTGTTGATATGGCCATCTAAGTCAGCTTCTTTGGTGGTTCGCTGTGTTTCTAAAGGTGTTATACGAGCATTAACAACTTCTATATCTGGCTGGATACCCTCTGCCTGTATAGAGCGGCCACTAGGTGTGTAGTAAAGCGCAGTGGTCATTTTTAGTGCTCTATCATTATTGAGTGGCAGCACTGTTTGTACTGATCCTTTACCAAAGCTAGCAGTACCCATGATTAAAGCACGTTGATGATCTTGCAGTGCCCCAGCTACTATTTCTGAAGCAGATGCCGAACCACCGTTAATTAGAACAACTAGCGGCACTCCATCTAAGCTGTCTCCAGGGTTGGCTTCAAAACGCATTTGCGTGTCGGGTAAACGTCCATGGGTATAAACAATTAAGCCACTGTCTAAAAACACATCAACTACATCAGCGGCAGCTTGCAGCACACCGCCCGGGTTATTGCGTAAATCTAAAATCAAACCTTCTAAGGGCCCTTCATTTTCTTTAGCAAGCCGCTCTAATCCTTTTTGTACTTCTTCACCACTACGGTTTTGAAACTGACTAATTCTTAAGTAGCCAAAGCCAGGCTCTAACATTTTTTCTTTTACACTTGTAATACGAATTAACCCACGCTCCAACTCAACCTTAAGGGGTTGATTAAGCGTTTCACGTTGAATGGTTAGTTTTATGCTACTACCAGGCTCACCACGCATTAGCTCCATAGCTTTGTCGACTGACATATCGCGTGTAGGTGTATCGTTAATACGAATAATAAGATCGTGGGGTAGTAAACCAGCACGTGAAGCAGGCGTGTCATCAATCGGACTAATAACTTTTATGTAGCCTTCTTCTATGCCTATTTCTATGCCTAAACCGCCAAATTCACCTTGAGTAGATTCACGCAGGTCACGGAAAGCTTCAGGCTCTAGGTAAGCAGAGTGGGGGTCTAAGCCTGACAGCATGCCTTTAATTGCATTCTCTAGTAGTTCTCTGTCTTCTACATCGTGAACATAGGCTTGTTTAATTCGTTCATAAACCTCTGCAAAACTACGTAGCTCATCTAGAGGTAGGTCATACTCTGGATCAAGAGGGTAGTCTAAATTTGAATGGGTATCAGCAAGAGCGGCTGGCGCTATGAGTGACAAGCTAAAAAGCAAAGTTATGCCAAGCTTTAATAAAGCAGGTGTGGGTGTTTTGTGGTTAAGTGCAAAGCAATACATAAAAATACCTGCTGTAGAAAAGTTAAAATTAACGTCTAGCTATCCAGCTAATGGGATCAAGAGGCTGCCCACCACTTCTTATCTCAAAGTAAAGGCCATTATTCTGTTGGCCACCTGTAGAGCCAGCGGTAGCAATAACTTCGCCACCATGTACCCAATCACCAGGCTGCTTAGTTAAGGTTTGGTTATAGCCATAAAGGCTCATATAGCCATCACCATGGTCGATGATTAACATAAAACCAAAACCTCTTAACCAGTCAGCAAATACAACCCTACCACCATGAATAGAACGTACTGCATCCCCTTCGCGTGCTTGAATTAATAATCCATGACTGGTTAAACGGTTATTGTATTGCTTACTACCATAGGCACTCAGTACCCGCCCTTTAATGGGCCAAGGCAATTTGCCTCGCATTTGTGGGAAAGGACTTGCATCTCTAGGTGGAGGTAAGCGAACTATGGCTTCAGTAACAGCCTCTAGTAACTGCTCTAAGCGTTTTTGGTCAGCTAAAAGCGTTTTTAACTCATTACCTTTGCCAGCAATTTCTTGGCTCAGTTGTTTAACAACTATTTGACGTTTCTTTTGCTCAGCTAAGAGTTCATTACGCCTAGACTGTAGGCTGCGCCTAACCTCTTCAAGCGTTTTGCCGCGTGTAATTATCTCAGACTGAACAACGTTGAGCTGGCGAGCAGTACCTAAATATTCTTCAATTTGTTCGGTTCTTTTTTTATTAATATAGTCGTAATACCTTAGCAGCCTTGCCACTCTGTCTGGCTCTTGCTGATTAAGCAAAACTTTTAAATACTCTTGTCTGCCCATAGCGTAGGCAGAGCGTATTTGTTCGCGTAAATAACCAGCTTGTTGGTCTAACTGTGATTGCAGTCCACGTTGTTCACTGCGTAAGCGAGTCAACCTTTGCTCTAGCTCAGATGCCTCACGACTATTGTCAGCAATACGAGTTACTAGCTGCCCAATTTGCACTTCAGTTTCACGTAAGCGGTTTTCTAACTGAGAATGCTCCCCACGCGCTTCTTTTAACCAGCCTTGCAGCTTGCTAATGTCTTGGCGTAGGGCTTTCAGTTGTTTTTCGCTTACCTCATCTTGGGATGAGGCGTTAGCAAGCAAGGGTGTACTACCAACCAGCAGGCTTACTAATAAGGTAAAGACCAAAACAAGACAACGCATAACTAATCCTTGTTCTCTGCTGGTTGCATCAATTAACCTTCCGAATTATCAAATTCAACTAGCGCACGACCAGTCATTTCTTCTGGCTGCTCTAATCCCATGACTTTAAGTAGACTTGGAGCTAAATCAGATAAAGAACCACCTTCTAAAAGGTGAGCTTTACGGTTTTTAGGTGGCACATAAATAAGTGGTACAGGAAAGGTGGTATGCGATGTTTGTGCTTGTCCAGTGGTTTCATCAAGCATTTGCTCAGCGTTACCATGGTCTGCAGTTATAAAGGCTTGACCATTAACTGTCTCAAGTGCCTCAACCACCCGACCAATACAAGCATCTAGGGTTTCTATGGCTTTAACCGTGGCATTAAAGTCACCCGTATGGCCAACCATGTCACCATTAGCATAGTTACAAATAATGGCGTCGTACTCTCCTGAATGAATGGCTGTTACCAGTTTATCGGTTACTTCTAGGGCACTCATTTCGGGCTGTAAATCGTAGGTAGCAACCTGAGGAGAAGGAACCAATACACGCGTTTCTCCAGCAAAAGGTTCTTCTCTACCGCCAGAAAAGAAGAAAGTTACATGCGCATATTTTTCAGTTTCAGCAATACGCAACTGGGTTTTACCTAAGCTAGCTAAGTATTCACCCAGGGTGTTGGTTAGGTTTGCAGGTGGAAAAGCAGCAGGTGCGTCTAGGTCTTCTGCGTACTGGGTCAGCATAGTAAAGCTGCTTAAACGAGGCCAAGCTCGGCGAGCAAAACCCTTAAAGTTAGGCTCTATAAAGGCACGAGTAATTTCTCTAGCACGGTCAGCACGGAAATTCATAAAAATAACGGCATCACCATCTTCTATCTGGCAAGGCAGGCCTACTGAGGTAGCTTTAACGAACTCATCGTTTTCATCACGACTATAGGCTGCTTCTAAGCCAGCTAGGGCAGACTCAGCATTAAAGTCTGCCTGACCTAAGGTAAGCAGGTTGTAAGCTTCTTCTACCCTATCCCAGCGGTTATCTCTGTCCATTGCATAGTAGCGGCCAATTAAGCTTGCAACTCTACCGACACCTAATTCTTTAAATTTACGATCTGCAGCTTCAATTGATGCTTTAGCACTGCGTGGTGGGGTGTCACGACCATCTAAAAATGCGTGTAGAAAAACCTGTTGAGCACCACGCTTAACAGCCATTTCCGCCATAGCAAATAAGTGCTCTTCATGGCTGTGTACGCCACCCGGTGATAGAAGCCCCATTAAATGCACTGCTCCATTTTTAGCAATAGCAGCGTCAATCGCCTTTATTAAGGTGGGGTTAGAAAAGAAGCTGCCATCTTTTATCGCTTGAGTAACGCGAGTAAAGTCTTGGTAAACAATGCGCCCAGCACCTAGGTTCATATGCCCTACCTCAGAGTTACCCATTTGTCCTTCAGGCAAACCAACATGCATACCATCGGTATGAATTTGGCTGCTAGGTAACTCTGCTCTAAGGCGGTCCATAACCGGTGTTTTGGCGTGAAAAATTGCATTATTATCGCTGGCTGGATTATCACCATAACCATCAAGAATAATTAGGGCGGTAGTTAGGCGTTGAGAGCTCATAAGATTTTTGGATTACTCTTTAGGTCTGAATCTGAATAGAGAAATGATTGAAGGTATAATAGCGTTACTAGGCTTAAATCTCCATCTTACGGATGCCTTGATTGTTACTCTGGTGTATCCTAAACCACAAATTTTTTTCTGGATTAAGTTCCACTTAACCTTAAGCCACGGCCTAATAAAAGAGATAAACGATGTTAGAGCAAATTATTGAATTTAGTATTAACAACCCCATGCTAGTAAGTGCCTTTGTTCTTCTCTTAGCTTTAATTGCTTTTAATGAGAGTCGTACAGCAGGTGGTAGTGTAGGTGTTGCAGAGGCAGTGCGCTTAATGAACCGTGAAGAAGCCATTACGCTAGATATTCGTGATCGCAAAAACTTTGCTCAAGGGCATATTGCTGGTTCTATTAATATCCCTACAGCTAACTTGGATAGCCGTATTCAAGAGTTAGATAAGCATAAAGAAAAGAAAATCCTTGTGGTTTGTAACACAGGGTCATCTACAGGTATAGCAATTGCCAAGTTGCAAAAAGCAGGCTTTGAACAAGCCTTACGCTTAAAAGGTGGCATTATGCAGTGGCAGAGTGACTCCATGCCTGTAGTGAAAAAGTAAGCTAATTAAAAAAACGTAAGGAACTAAAATAATGAGTGAAGCACCCCAAACCCAATTTGCCCTTCAGCGTCTTTACCTAAGCGATGTGTCTTTTGAAGCACCTAATAGCCCAGAAGTTTTTATGGTTAAAGATCAACCCAATGTTGATGTAAAGCTAGACACCAGCAACCGTCAAATTAACGAAGAACTTTACGAAGTGACGGTTAAAATTACTGCTCAGGTAACCTTTGGTGAAAAAACAGCCTTCCTAGCAGAAATTGAACAGAGCGGTGCTTTTCAAATTGCAGGTATAGAAGGTGACAACTTAGAGCACGCACTAGGTGCTTTCAGCCCTAATATTTTATTCCCCTATGCGCGTGAAGCCATTGATAACCTAGTCGTTAAAGGTGGTTTCCCTCCATTAATGATTGCGCCGGTTAACTTTGAAGCCATTTTTGCTGAACGCAAACAGCGTGAAGCGCAAACAACCCAGTAACTTAAGCGTGCGGCGCTTTTACTCACCCCAACCCTTGGCTGGACAAGCTCAAATAGAGCTAGAAGGCCAGGTGGTGCGTCACATGATACAAGTGCTAAGAATGCAGCCAGGCGAACAGTTGCATCTGTTTGATGGGCTGCATTGTTATTTAGCAGAGCTGCTTGAAGGCAATAAAAACCGAGCTTTATTAGCCTTGTTAGCCCCCGTTGAATCCGTTGCCCCTTCACCTTTAAACACCCACCTTGGTCAAGCCATTTCTAAAGGCGACAAAATGGAATGGATCGTTCAAAAAGCAACTGAGCTAGGTGTTACTGAAATTACTCCTCTCTACACCCAGTTAGGCGATGTAAGGTTGAAAGGAGAAAGAGAGCAAAAGAAATTACAGCAATGGCAGCAAATAGCGATAAGTGCTTGCGAACAAAGTGGTCGCAATGACTTGCCTATTATCCATTCGCCCCAACTATTAACTAACTGGCTAGCAGAGCGTCAAGAAGCTATGAAGCTTCTGCTGCATCCCTACGGTCAAACAGGTGAGCTAGCTGTTAATGAAGTTACCAGCGTTGCCTTATTGATTGGCCCAGAAGGTGGCTTAACAGATGCAGAGGCAGACTTAGCTAGGCAGCAAGGTTTTACAGGCTTGCGCTTAGGCCCCAGAATTTTAAGAACAGAAACAGCACCCTTAGCTGCACTTAGCTTGGTACAGCACTGGTGGGGTGATTTTAATTAATTTAATCAAAATGCCAGAGTGGGAGGCAAAATGACAAAGCAGGTTGTAGTGGGTGTGGTAATGGACCCAATAGCAGATATTACCTACAAAAAAGACACCACTCTGGCGCTCTTATTAGCAGCTAAAAAGCGTGGTTGGAAACTTAAATACATGGAAATGGGTGATCTTTATTTGCAGCAAGGCAAGGCTTGGGCGCGTATGGCAGATTTAGATGTGTTTGCCGACCCCAATAACTGGTACACCTTGGGCGAAGCTAAGCCTGCTAGCATGGCTGACTTAGACGTTTTGCTTATGCGTAAAGACCCTCCCTTTGACAATGACTTTTTAACGTCTACTTGGTTATTAGAAGCTGCCGAGCGTGAAGGTGTGCTAGTGGTTAACAAGCCACAAAGCTTAAGAGATTGTAACGAAAAGCTGTTTGCTCAAGAGTTTCCTGAGTGTTGCCCGCCCACCTTGGTTAGCAGTAGTAGCGAGCTGATTCGAGCTTTCCACAAAGAGCATCAAGACATTATTTTAAAACCCCTCGATGGTATGGGTGGTATGGGTATCTTCCGTGTTAAAGAAGAAGGCCTAAACCTAGGCGCCATTATTGAAGAGCTAACCAATAACAATCAGCGTCAAATTATGGTGCAAAGGTTTGTGCCCGAAATAAAAGACGGTGATACCCGTATTTTAGTGATTAATGGTGAAGCTGTACCCTACGGCTTAGCAAGAGTACCTATGGCCGGAGAAACCCGTGGCAACCTAGCTGCTGGGGGTAGTGGTATTGCTCGTAAACTAACCGAGCGAGATTACTGGATAGTAAAGCAAGT
The DNA here is from genome assembly GCF_000686905.1 of Marinospirillum insulare DSM 21763. Classification (GTDB taxonomy): domain Bacteria; phylum Pseudomonadota; class Gammaproteobacteria; order Pseudomonadales; family Halomonadaceae; genus Marinospirillum; species Marinospirillum insulare. Next base: position 24,920 of record NZ_JMLW01000008.1, on the reverse strand, counting down.
AGCACCTGCGCTTAAAGAAAAAGACCTGATGTTTGTTGGTTTAGACGTTATCGGCGATTACCTCACCGAAATAAATGTGACTAGCCCCACCTGTATTCGTGAACTAGATGATCAGTGTGGCCTAGATATTGGTGGTCAGTTAATGGCTTATATAGCTGAACGCCTAGGTCGAGACTGATTGTCTGCTGAATTAAATTCACCAGCTAAATGGCAGCGCCCTCTGTTTTGGGCACTGCTAATTGCTGTGATTTTTCATCTGTTGATACTTTATAGCCTTGATCCACCTAAAGAAGTCAGTATTGAACAACGCTTCTCAGAAGCAACAGAAGTAACCCTTTATGATGTTAAGCAGCCTGCTGCTGAGCCAGAAGAACCCCTTGAAGAAGTAGAGCCCACTCAGCAAGTACAACCCCTCATTGAAGCAGCCACGCCACCCAAGGAAGAAGAGCAACCAACTAGTACAGAAGAAGCCGAGCTAGCAGATGAGGCACCGCCCCCTGAACAAGAAGCCATCCGCCCACAAGTATCAAAAAGCTTAATTTCACGCAGCTTAGAAATTGCACGCCTTGAAGCCGAGCTGGCAGCCATGCAAACTAGCTATGCTCAACAAACAAGGGTTAGGCGTATCAGTTCAGGCGCTAAAATGAGCAGTGAAGAGGCCTTGTATTTAAAGCAGTGGGAACAAAAAGTAGAAAGAATTGGCAACTTAAACTACCCAGAAGAAGCAAGGAAACAAAATCTGGGTGGCAGGTTACGATTAATGGTTGTTATCGCTGCAGATGGCCGTATTCTAGAGGCTCAATTATTGACCAGCTCAGGGCATAGCTTATTAGATGATGCGGCTGTGCGTATCTTGAACTTAGCCGCACCTTTTGCACCACTTCCAGAATCAATCAAAGCTGATGCTGATGTGCTAGAAATTATTCGTACCTGGCAGTTTGGAGATGGTTGGTATGCCAATTAATTAAGTGTTGAGCTAAAACCTTTCAATCTCCGTATAATTTAGACAGAATCAACGAGTCGATGCTCAACAAAGAGAAAATTGTGAATACACTTAGGGATCATTTCCTTTTAGCTATGCCGCAACTTAAAGACCCACACTTTGGTGGAAGCTTAACCTACCTCTGTGAACAAAATGACCAGGGTGCTTTAGGTTTAATTATTAACAAGCCACTACCACTGACCTTTGCAGAATTAATGGAGCAGATGGATATAGAAGTCACTTCAACTACCCATTTAACGCAGCAGGTGTATCGAGGTGGCCCCGTTCATGTTGACCGAGGCTTTGTGTTACACACTGGCTCATCAGACTGGAAAGCAAGCTTACCCATTAGCGACCAACTCAACCTTACAACCTCCTTAGATATTCTCGAAGCCCTAGCTAAAGGCGAAGGGCCAGAGCACTTTCTTATAGCACTAGGCTGTGCAGGTTGGGAAGCAGGACAACTAGAGCAAGAATTACTTGATAATGCTTGGTTAACCTGTCCAGCCACTGAGCATTTATTGTTTGAAACTCCAGCAGAAGACCGCCTAACAGCAGCTGCAACCAGCTTAGGTATTAACTTAGACTTAATGACTGGGCAAGCAGGGCATGCCTAATATAGCTAAGCCACGTTTAATCATGGCCTTTGACTTTGGAAGCAAGCGCCACGGTGCAGCCTTAGGCAATGAGTTAACCCGCACTGTTAACCCGTTAACAGAAATACCCGCCAAAGAAGGTATTCCTGCTTGGCAAATTTTAGATGCACTTATTAAAGAGTGGCAACCAGATGCCTTTGTTGTAGGGCTACCTTTAGACGAAGCTTTACAAGAAACCCCTTTAAGTCAGCGTGCAAGAAAATTTGCTAAGCGCTTGTTTGGGCGGTATGGAAAAGCTTGTTACGGTATGAATGAGCGAGGCTCTACCCGTGTAGCTAAAGAAATTGTTAAGCGTCAGGGTGGGCATAAGGGTAATTTTCGAGAAGACCCTGTTGACCGTTTAGCTGCAGCCGTTATTTTAGAGGAATGGCTAGAGCTAGACCCTCAAGGAAATAGTGACTACCTAAAACAAATAGCCGGACCAGACTTTATTAAACCGTAGTTTTGTATAAGGGTGATGAGCAATATGGGTTATCAGAAAAAAGCAGAATTTTTACCAGAAGTAGCACCCCTGCTAGATAGCCTTGCAGTTAAGTTAACTAACTACCTTAATGAGCAGGGCATTACTCAGCCACTTCTTATAGGCATACATACTGGCGGAGTATGGGTTGCAGAAGCCTTGCGTCAGAAAATGCAAGTAAGCTGGCCACTGGGTACGCTAGACATAGCTTTTTATCGAGATGATTTTTCTAAAACTGGTTTAAACCCCAGCGTTAAACCTTCCAACCTTCCTTTCACTACCGAAAACCAACACCTGGTTTTAATTGATGATGTGCTTATGTCGGGTCGAACCATTCGAGCAGCTATGAATGAAATATTTGATTACGGGCGACCAGCATCCATTACCCTAGTGACTCTGCTTTCTTTATCTGGCCGTGAGCTACCTATTCAAGCTGATTGTTATGGATTGCAGTTAGATTTACCCGCCACCAAACGAATTAAACTATCAGGCCCAGACCCACTAGAGTTTAACCTAGTTATTCGCCCTGCTGACCTAGAGGAACCTGTATGAGTAGCGCCTTAAATAATCCAGCTCATCCACGCAATGTGCAGCTAACATCTGATGGGCGCTTAAAACATTTTCTTAGCATTAATGGTTTATCTAAAGCCTTGTTAACTGAAATTCTTGATACTGCGGAATCCTTTGCCAATATGGGTGAGCAGGCGGTTAAAAAAGTGCCTTTGTTGCGTGGTAAAACTATCGTCAATTTGTTTTTTGAAAACTCAACTCGTACCCGCGCTACTTTTGAATTAGCAGCTAAACGCCTTTCAGCTGATGTGTTAAACCTAGATATAAAAACCTCATCAACAGCCAAGGGTGAAAGCCTAATGGATACCCTGCAAAACATTGAAGCTATGTATGCTGATATGTTTGTTGTGCGTCATGCAGATTCAGGTGCTGCTCACTTTATAGCCAGTCAAATCACTCCTAAAGTAGCCATAATAAATGCAGGTGATGGTCGTCATGCTCACCCGACTCAAGCCATGTTAGATATGTTCACTATTAGAAAACATAAGGGTGAGTTTGAGGGACTAAAAGTAGCCATAGTGGGAGATATTTTGCATTCTCGCGTCGCTCGTTCACAAATTATTGCACTTAATACGCTAGGTGCTGCAGAAGTAAGGCTAGTTGCACCAAAAACACTACTACCCATAGGTATTGAAGAGATGGGTGCAAAAATTTATACGCGTATGGAAGAAGGCATTAAAGATGTGGATGTGGTAATAATGCTGCGTTTACAAAAAGAACGAATGGCTGGCGCTTTATTGCCTTCAGAAGCGGAGTTCTATCGTCTCTATGGGTTAACGACAGAAAAGCTTAATTATGCACACCCTGAGGCAATAGTTATGCACCCAGGGCCTATCAATCGCGGTGTAGAAATAGAGTCTGCCGTCGCAGATGGACCTAAGTCGGTTATTTTACAGCAGGTAGGTTATGGGATTGCTACACGCATGGCAGTAATGAGTATGGCAATGAGTGGGCAGATGCAGGAAAAGGCGCAGATACAATGAACATATCTATTCTAGGTGGTCGAGTTGTCGACCCTGCTCAAGTGCTAGACCAAATAATTGATCTGCATATTCAAGATGGAAAGATTCTAGCTTTAGGTGATTGCCCTGCAGGTTTTCAAGCGGAACAAACCCTTAATGCCGAAGGGTTAATTGTTTGCCCAGGCTTTATTGACCTAGGTAGCCACCTAAGGGAACCCGGCCCTAGCTACAAAGGTAATATTGCCAGTGAAACCCAAGCAGCTTTAGCGGGGGGCTTTACCCAAGTGTGTGCCCGCCCAGATACTCAGCCCCCACTTGATTCGCCTGCAGTGGTAAGAGTTGTTAGAGAAAGAGCCGAGCTAGCAGGCAAGGCCAAAGTCTTGCCCCTAGGTGCGCTAACGCAAGGATTAGAAGGGCAGCTACTAAGCAATATGTCAGGGCTACAAGCTGCTGGCTGTGTTGCACTCACTAATTTACGTCGCCCAGTGCAAGATAATTTAATTTTACGCCGCTGTTTAGAATATGCTGCCACCTTTGATTTGTTGGTTATCTTTTATCCAGAAGATAATGCGCTGAAAGGTTCAGGGTTTGCACACGAGGGCTCCTTGTCTTCACAGTTAGGCTTAGACGGTATTCCAGAAACAGCAGAAACCCTGGCGGTTGCTCAAACACTGTTATTGGTTGAACAAACAGGAATAAGGGCACACTTTGCTCACCTTTCAACGGCTAGAGCAGTAACACAAATAGCTGAAGCTAAAGCCAAAGGCTTACCTGTAACTGCAGACGTAGCTTTAAGCCATCTGCTATTTACAGAAGCAAGTTTAGAGTCGTTTGATAGCAACTTTCATTTAGAACCACCTTTAAGAAGTGAGGCAGACCGCCTAGGACTTTTACAAGGTTTAAAAGATGGCACTATTTCTGCTGTATCTAGTGGTCACCTGCCTCATGAAGCAGCAGCCAAAAAAGCACCCTTCGCTGCCTCAGAGCCGGGCATGAGTTGTTTGGAAGTGGTTCTACCGCAAATGCTTGCTTTGGTTGAAAGTGGCTGGTTAAACCTAGGCGATTTAGTTAAGCGTTTAGCTTTAGCGCCTGCCAAGCTTTTAGGTATCGAATCAGGTGCGCTTTGGCCAGGCTATAGTGCAGATATAACCTTGATAGACCCAGAAGCTAGTTGGCTACTCAACGAACAAACAGGGTTTTCAGCAGGTCAAAACACACCCTTTTGGAATCAGCCACTTAAAGGGCGAGTCGTTACTAGTTTAGTGGATGGCGAAATTCGTTTTAACTTAAAATAAAATCAACTTTCATAAGTGGAAAATGATATGAGTAGCAATAGCTTCAACTTGCACCTGCTTGGAACGAATAAAACCCTACCTCTAGGTAAGATAGTTTGTGTTGGGCGCAATTATGCAGAGCATGCAGCAGAGCTTAATAATCCAATTCCTGAGCAGCCTCTACTATTCATTAAGCCCGCCACTAGTGCCGTTGCTATACAAGAAACCCTACACCTGCCTGAAGGCTTGGGTGATGTGCACTATGAAACAGAAATAGCGCTTTTAATGGGTAGTCCTCTTACCAAAGCCCAACCTGCAGAAGCTTTAGACGCAGTAGTGGGTGTGGGTCTAGCCTTAGACTTAACCCTTAGAGACTTGCAAACCGAGTTGAAAAAGCTAGGCCACCCTTGGGAAAGAGCTAAAGCCTGGGATGGTGCTTGCCCCTTGTCGAGTTTTGTACCCGCTACAGAAGTAAAGGATTGGCAAGAATTAGAGTTAAGCTTGGCAATTAATGGCACAGAAAAACAACGAGGTAAGGCAAAACAAATGCTAACCCCTATTGCTGAGTTGTTAAGCCATATTAGCCAAACCTTCACCTTAATGCCTGGTGATGTCGTTATTACTGGCACACCCGCAGGTGTGGGTAAGTTAGCAGCAGGAGATCGTTTAGAGCTGCAGCTAACAAACCTTCTACAGGTAAAAACTCAAGTAGCTTAAACCGCGTCTTTCCCCTTTTCACCAGTGCGAATACGAATAACCTGGTCTAAAGGGGAAACAAATATTTTTCCATCGCCTATCTTGCCAGTGTTAGCGACGTTGATAATTGAGTCGATCACCTGCTCTGCCATGCCATCATCAACTGCAATTTCTAGTTTAATTTTAGGTAGAAAATCGACTACATACTCAGCGCCACGGTAGAGCTCGGTGTGCCCTTTTTGGCGACCAAAACCTTTAACTTCAGTCACAGTAATACCCTGAACACCTATTTCAGATAAAGCCTCGCGCACGTCATCGAGTTTAAAAGGTTTAATAATTGCAGTAATCAGTTTCATGGTTGTCTCCTAAGTGGCTTAACAAGCTAGGTCAATGGTAAAGCCTCTAGAGAAAAATAACCAAAAGAGATGCATTATTTTCTTGGTAAAGGTTTGACCTAATGCATAGAGGCATTAAAAACTGCTATGTTAAGCTGCTCAGTCAGGAGATAAAAATGCTTAACCCCGAATATTTACAAAAAATATCAGATGAAGTGTCAGCAAAACTAGGTGGAATAAAACAACCCCTAGCGTCTAGCCAAGCTTTGAAAAGCCTAGTTAAAGAAGCCGTAGCAAAACTAGACTTGGTTAGTCGAGAAGATTATGAGCGTTTATTGCAAATTCATCAGCGTACTAGGCAAAGAGTTGATGAGCTAAATTCGCGTGTTGCAGACCTAGAGGCTAAGCTTAAAAACTAACAACTAGAAGAAGCAAAAAGATCGACAAGGAGGTTAGCTATGTCATTGGCTATGGTTGCAAGCCGAGCACTGGTCGGACTCGATGCGCCTGAAGTTAGAGTCGAGGTTCATCTGGCTAATGGCTTGCCCGCTTTTAATCTTGTAGGTATGCCAGAAACAGCCGTCAGAGAGAGTCGTGACCGAGTTCGTAGTGCCTTACTTACGGCTGGTTTTGAATTTCCTGCACGTCGTATCACCGTTAACCTTTCACCCGCCGATCTACCCAAAGAGGGTGGGCGTTATGATCTACCTATCGCCCTAGGTATTCTAGTTGCTTCCAAGCAATTACCTCAAAGTAGCTTAACGGGCCGAGAATTTATGGGTGAGCTAGCCCTTAATGGAGAGCTACGCCCAGTAAAAGGTGTGCTACCTACGGCCTTAGCTGCTTGCAAAGCAAACCATTGGTTAGTGCTTCCTGCAGAAAACCTTGCTGAAGCCAGTCTAGTTTCCAGTTTAAAGCTAGGTGCTGCCAACCACCTGCTAGAAGTAGCGGCAGCTTTGCGTGGACAAGCTCCTTTTTTTGAGCCAGAAATAACTACTCCCCAAGTAGGTGAACTTAAGTACCCAGACTTATTAGAAGTAAAGGGGCAGCTTGCTGCCAAACGTGCCTTAATGCTAGCTGCAGCAGGACAGCACAACCTGCTTTTTTGTGGCCCACCAGGCAGCGGTAAAACTTTACTAGCTCGCTGTTTACCCGGTTTGTTACCTGAGCCAACTGAAGAAGAAGCCTTAGAGGTTGCCGCTATTCAATCCATAGTCAATGGTTTTGATGTAAGTGGCTGGCGACAGCGCCCCTTTCGTTCACCGCACCATACATCTTCTGCCGTTGCTTTGGTTGGAGGAGGTAGCAATCCTTTACCAGGCGAAATTTCTTTAGCTCACCGAGGTATTTTGTTTTTAGATGAATTGCCTGAATTTGGGCGTCAGGTTTTAGAAGTGTTAAGAGAACCCTTAGAAGCTGGGGTGATTCACCTTGCTAGATCGAAACGAAAAACTTCTTATCCTGCAGAGTTTTTGTTAATAGCCGCCATGAATCCCTGCCCCTGTGGTCATCTAGGTGACCCACAAAAAAGCTGTATTTGTGCGCCAGGTTTAATAAATCGTTATCAATCCCGCCTTTCAGGACCTTTATTAGATAGAATAGACCTGCACCTTGAAGTGCCTAGGCTACCAGCAGATTGTTTATGGCAGCCAGCTGAAGGCGATAGCTCGGCAATTGTACGGGCTAGGGTTGTTGAAGCAAGGCAGCGCCAAATGCAGCGAGTAGGCAAACCCAACTCACAGCTTTCTCCAGCAGAATTAGAAGCCTTTGCACCCTTAGGAAAAGAGCAACAGCTGTTATTAACTCGTGCAATGAATAAGATACACCTGTCAGCCAGAGCTGCACACCGTATAATCAAAGTGGCCTTAACCTTGGCAGACTTGGACGCCAAGCCAAGAATAACCTCTAAGCATTTGTTAGAGGCGCTAAGTTACCGAAAGCTTCCTTGGTCAGACTAAATTAAGGATTTAATCATGCAGTTTCCAACCTTGGAGTCACTTGCAACACGTCAGGTTATTAGTCTTGATGAGCAGGCCAGTTTGGCAGAAGCTTTAGAGCTAATGAACACCCATGCTATTCGTAGTTTATTAGTGAGTTGCGGCAAGAGTTATCGACTATTACAGTCTAAAGATTTAATGGCTTTTCATTTGCAGGGCATCAACTTTAATGTGCCTCTTACTCAAGTTATGCTGCCTAGAGTTTTATGCCTACCACCTGATTCAGACTTACAAGAAGCCATTAAGCTTATTAGCTTGCATCAAGCAGAGCAGGTTTGCTTAGTCGATGCTAACGACCAAATTTGCGGCATAGTAACTTACACTGACCTAGTGCAAAACCTAGACCCAGACACCCTAGCTGAAAGCCAGCGTTTAGGTGATTTGTTGCGTGGCATGCTGTTGTTGCAAGTTAATAAAGAAATGCCTGTGAGCCTTGTGCTTAGCTTAATGCAGCAACAAGGTGTTAACACAGCCTTAGTGAGTGAAGACCGCAAACCCCTTGGGATTTTAACCTTGTCCGATGTGATGCGTTTGCTTGCCAAAGGCCAAGAGTTGTCTTGTCGAGTAGATCAAGTCATGTCTAGCCCAGTGGATACTCTGCCAGAACACTTTTCAGTAAGGCAGGCAGTGAACGCTATGCGTGAAAAAAGCTACAAGCGGCTAGTCGTGGTTAATGAAGATGAGCGGGTCGTGGGTTTAATTAGTCAGCAAGACCTAGTTAGTCTTTACTACAGTCAGTGGTTTACATTAATTAAAAAGCAGCAGCAGGAGTTATTAGAAAAAAACCAGAGCTTAGAGCAAAAAAGTTTAGTCTGTACACAGCTACTAGAGGAGCTAGATTATCCAGTATTATTGCTCACTGCTAATGGCCAGTTAAACCAACATAACCAAGCAACCGAGAGGATTTTTGCAAAAGAAAAACTCCAGCCAGGTACCACTTTGCTCGAGCTAATGCAGGGAAACCCATCCTTAGCTAATACCCAAGATTTTTTTAGTCAAATAGAAACAGGCCAAGCTGCTAAAGCAGAGGTTATGTTTAAGTCAGCCAAAGGCTATTACCAGGCCTATCAGCTGACTTGTCGCCCCTTAACAAGAATTGGTGAGGGCTTAATGTTGCTTAGTTTTAAGCCAAGGCAAGCAATAGAAGCACTAGCTTTAAAGTAGTTACTTTAAGTTATTGATTACCGCTAAAGAGGCTTTAGCTTGGTTAAGCGTATAGAAGTGCAAGCTAGGTGCGCCACCCTCAATTAGCTGCTGGCATAAGTTAGATATAACTTCTTCACCAAACTGAATTATGCTGGCTGAGTCATCACCATAAGACTCTAGCTGTTTTCTAATCCAACGTGGTAGTTCTGCTCCACAGGCATCAGAAAAGCGTGCGAGCTTAGTGTAGTTGGTAATCGGCATGATGCCTGGGATAATTGGTATTTCGATACCAGCAGCCCTAACTCTATCCACAAAATAAAAATAGGCATCAGCATTAAAAAAGTACTGAGTAATAGCGCTGTCAGCACCAGCTTGGCACTTACGTACAAAGTTTTGAATATCTATATCTAGGTTAGGCGCTTGTGGGTGAGCTTCTGGGTAGGCAGCAACTTCAATAATAAAGTCTTGATCAAACTCTTGACGAATAAACTCTACTAACTCATTGGCATAGCGCAGCTCACCACCCATACCCATACCTGAAGGTAAGTCACCTCTTAGGGCAACTAAGCGTTTAATCCCCTTTTCTTTATAGCCTTGTAACTGGTTACACAACTCTTCTCTGCTCGCACCTATGCAAGATAAGTGGGGGGCAGTATCTACACCGTTTTCACGCAAGGCCAAAACGGTTTGCAAGGTGCCATCTTGAGTAGAGCCCCCTGCACCATAGGTAACGGAAAAAAACTCAGGCTGAGTTGTCGCTAATTCGTCTCTTGCTAGCAAGAGCTTTTCTTGACCAGCAGGCGTTTTAGGTGGAAAAAATTCAAAGCTAACGGGTATAGAAGCCATAAAAGATCTCAATAATGTTAATGTTTTTCATCTTAGTGCCAGTTTAGATGAATACAGTGATGAATGGTTGAAACTTGTTAGTGAACAAAGTGAGGCAGCTTCACCTTGCCCTTGGCTGATTGTTTTTTAGGAAGCTTGCTAAAATAATGCCACTAAAAATGAACAACATGCCAGCCCAGTGAAAGCCTTCTAACTTTTCTGCTAAAAAAACACTGGCTAAAATTAAACCCCAAACGGGAATTAAATGAATAAAATACCCAGCACGGCTAGCGGTCAGTATTTCTACACCCCGATTCCAGAAAAGAAAAGCACCGATAGAAGCAAAAACGCCAACATAGCCAATACTTAACAAGCTGGTTAGGTTAATAGAAAAACTACGCTCTTGAACAAAAAGCTCATAAAGGTAAAAAGGTGTTAGCAGTAGCCAGCCAAGAATAACGGTTAAAGTAAAAAAGGCTAAGCCACTTATGCCCGCAGGACGTGTACGCAGCATAACGGAATAAATTGCCCAGCTAACAACTGCAGCAAGCACCCATAGGTTACCCTTGCCACCAGCAATCTGATTAAAAATTTGGGTTAGCTCGCCTTTGCTAACTAAAATACTAATACCTACTAAGGAAACCAGCAGCCCAAGAATTTGTTTATAGTTGATTGGATCACCAAAAAACCACCAAGAAAGAGCTAAAATAAATAGTGGGCAGGCAGACAAGAGTAAAATACCGTTACTAGCAGGCAGGGTTTGTAAACCCATATAAACCAAGGTGTTGAACCCTGTTATTCCAAACAGCGCCATAAGAGCTAACTTAAACCAGTTTTTTGCTATGACTTGCTTAGCTTGCCATAACTGCTGCCAAGCAAAGGGTAAAATAATGACTAGGGCCAGCAGCCAGCGCCACCAAGATAAAGCTAGAGGAGGAATTTCAGCATGAACAGCACGAGCAACAACAAAATTGCCGCCCCAAAATAAAGTAGTTAAAACTAATAAAAGGTAAGCTAACCACTCGGTTTTTTTAAGGCTTGCAGGGTTAAGCATAGGTAACTCATTCGATTAAAGCAGAAAATTGAACACAAGTTGAACAAGGTGTTTTTGTGTTTTGGCTTAGAATATCATGTATTCTTGCTGATCTAATTTAACTTTATAAACGAGGACTGCAAAGTGCAGGCGATAGCACTGATCATTCGATTAATCAGTCGATTTAATATTCTTCTAGGGCAGCTTTTTTCCTGGTTCTCTTTAGGCATAGTGTTAGTCTGCTTTGCGGTAGTTGTGCTGCGCTATGCCTTTTCCATAAGTGAAGTATGGATGCAAGACCTTTACGTTTGGCTAAATGCCATGATGTTTATGGGTTTAGCAGGCTATGCTTTATTTAATAACTCTCATGTTAGGGTCGATATTTTTTACCGCCCAGCTAGTTTGCGTCATAAAGCTTGGGTAGATATGTTCGGCAGCCTATTTTTTATTACTCCTTTTGTCAGCATTCTTGTTTATTGGAGCACACCTTACGTTATGCGCTCTTGGAAGTGGTTAGAAGGCTCGTCTAACTATGGGGGTATGCCGGGGCTTTATATTATCAAAAGCTTTATTCTTGTTTTTGCTTTTGTGGTAGCTCTACAGGGTTTGGCAATGTTTTTAAGGGGTGTTTTGGTGCTAGTGAATAAACAAGACTTATTGCCCAAAGAGTATCGTTATCGGGAGAATCACTAATTATGGACCCGATATTGATTGGTGAAGTGCTTTCTGTCGTCATGTTTTTTGGCATTATCTGTGTGTTAATGCTGGGTTACCCAGTCGCCTTTTCTCTAGCAGGGGTATCGCTATTCTTTGCTGGTTTAGGTTGGCTATTAGGTGCTTTTGATCCTTCAAACTTCAGCAGTCTTGCATCGCGTTATATAGGTGTAATGCTTAATGAGGTGCTGGTAGCTGTGCCCTTATTTATTTTTATGGGCATGATGTTGGAAAGGTCTGGTATTGCAGAAAAACTGCTTATTACCATGGGGCGCATGTTTGGTACCCTGCGCGGTGGGTTAGGTTTATCGGTTATTTTGGTAGGTGCCTTGTTAGCTGCATCAACTGGTATTATTGGCGCAACCGTTGTAACTATGGGGCTACTATCTCTGCCTGCCATGCTCCGTGCAGGCTATGATCCGCGCTTAGCAACGGGTGTTATCTGTGCCTCAGGAACCTTAGGGCAAATTATACCGCCTTCTACCGTACTTATTTTTATGGGCGATATGCTGTCGGGTATTAATGCTCAAGTACAAATGGAAAAAGGTAATTTTGCGCCTTCAGCTGTTTCAGTGGGCGACTTGTTTGCCGGTGCCTTTATGCCAGGCTTGATGCTAGTTAGCTTTTATATGTTATGGATGATTTACAAAGCCATTAGAGACCCAAAAAGCTGTCCAGCCTTAGAGGTAACTCCAGAAGAAAGGGCAAGCCTAAGGAAGGATGTGTTGACCAGCCTTTTGCCACCTTTAGTGCTAATTATGGCTGTTTTAGGTTCTATTTTAGGTGGTATTGCAACCCCTACAGAGTCTGCTGCTGTCGGTGCTGTCGGTGCTATGGTACTAGCCGCAGTAAAACGTAAGCTTACTTTAACTAATTTGCGTGGTTGCATGGCCGCGACTGCAAACACTACCACCATGGTGTTTGTGATTCTTTTAGGTGCTTCCGTTTTTTCTTTGGTTTTTCGTATGCTGGGTGGCGATGAGCTAGTAGCAAGCTTTCTTAGTAATTTACCCGGTGGTACCCTTGGCGCAATCTTGTTTGTAATGCTGCTTATGTTCCTGCTAGGTTTTATACTCGACACCTTCGAAATTATTTTTATAGTGCTGCCTATTACTGCACCCATTCTGTTGATGATGGATGTTGACCCTGTTTGGTTAGGGGTTATGGTGGCTATTAACCTGCAAACTAGCTTCCTAACGCCGCCCTTTGGCTTTGCACTTTTCTATCTTAGAGGTGTAGCACCTTCTTCTGTTTCAACTCGAATGATTTATGAGGGTGTATTACCTTTTGTAGGTATTCAGCTAGTGGCTTTAGCGACTCTAATTATCTTCCCAGAAATAGTAACCTGGTTACCGAATAAGCTTTACGGTAATTAGTTACTTAATAAAACTGCATAAAAAAAGCTCGCTAGTTTCAAGCGAGCTTTTTTGTTTAGAGGCTAGAAGGCTCTAAATTACTTGTAAATAAAGTGTTTCTCACGTGCCATACCAAAGCGTTGGTCGACCTGTTCAGTACGTGTGCGTAAGATAGTTAAGCTCTTAATAAAGCTTTCAGCTGTTTCACGAGTTAATGCATCTTTGTGCTCGCGTAACGAAGTCATAATACCCATGGCTGCCTTAGCCCCTGCTTCTAGAATATCGTCAGGGAAAGCACGGATATTAACACCATGCTTGTCAACTAGCTGCTTAAGCGCGATGGGGTCATTAGCATAAAAGTCAGAAGCAACCTGGTCGTACTCAGCCTGACAAGCCACTTCAACAATTTGCTGTAAGTCTTTGGGTAGTTTGGCAAACTCAGACTTATTCACTACCAGTTCAGTAGCAAGGCCTGGTTCAGTAAAGCTAGGCATATAGTATTCTTTACATACCTGATGGAAGCCTAAAGCTAAGTCATTATAGGGGCCAACAAACTCGGCGGCATCAAGCGCACCCGTTTGCAGTGCTTGGAAAATTTCACCAGCTGGTAAATTAACAACACTTGCACCTATTTCTTGCCAAACTTTGCCCGACAAACCTGGGGTGCGGAACTTCAAGCCTTGCACGTCTTCAATGCTATTAATTTTTTTGCGGAACCAGCCACCCGCTTGGGTACCAGTATCACCCGACATAAAACCTTTCACACCAAACTGGTCATAAACCTTATCCCAAATTTCTTGGCCGCCCATGTAACGTATCCATGCCGTTAACTCGCGAGAGGTCATACCGTAGGGGACACCTGTGAAGAAAGAGTTAGCTTCACTTTTGTTCTGCCAATAGTAGGCAGCACTGTGGCACATTTCAGCAGAGCCTTCGATAACCGCATCAAAAGACTGGAGTGCAGGTACTAGCTCGTTAGCAGAATAAACACGAATGTTTAAACGACCATTCGACATGCTATTAATGCGATCAGCTAAACGCTGCGCGCCAACACCTAAACCGGGGAAGTTGCGAGGCCAGGTAGTTACCATGCGCCAGTTATATTTTTTCTGTGCTATTGAAGGTGCAGCAACACCTGCTGCTGCAACAGCACTGGCACCAATAGCAGCAGATTTAATGAAACCACGCTTGCTTTGGTCGATTGACTTATCTTTCATTATAATGAAGCTCCAACAAGTTTATAAAAGTAGATTTTATTATTTTAAGCTGCAGATTTAGCGTCCCGTTAAGTAATCTACTAGAATGCCATCTCTACTGAACAGCTTCTTTAATATTACACGCAAAAACATCAAGGTAGAAAATAATATGCAAAACGAACATCCAGATGCGCGTAAGCCAGATTTACTACGCAGCAAGCTAACCTTAGAGACAGCTTTAATTAGTTGGCGTGAATTAGAAGTACATCACGCTCGGGGTAGTGTTGTGCAGGTCAGTGCAGACTTAGATTTAACCGAAGTAGGTTATCAGCTAACTGAAGACAACCGTGCTCAGTTTCAACAGTGGTTAGACTCAGGAGAAGTAGGCACAGTCGCTGACGAAGATGCTCATGCTTGGCACCAGGAAAATACCGAGCTTTGGGCTTTGGTCGTTGCGCCTTGGGTGTTAGTGCAATATCGTCCTAAAAAGCCTGCCGATGCGCGCTTACAGTAATGCAATTAACCGAGAACCAAGCACCACCAGCATTAGACTACTGCCCACCAACAGAGCCTTGGCTAACTATTCTTTACCAAGATGATTACCTGCTAGTGGTTAATAAGCCGGAAGGTTTGTTATCCACACCCGGTCGTGGTGAAGGTTTGTATGACAGTGTTGAGTCTAGGGCTAAGAGAATATCACCCTATGCAGAGCTTGCTCATCGGCTAGATATGGCAACCTCGGGTGTTCTGGTGGTAGCCCTGCGTAAAGATGCTGAACGCGCCATAAGAATGCAGTTTCAAAACCGTGAAACCAAAAAAGTATATATCGCACAAGTTTGGGGTTGTCCGGCAGAAACAGAAGGAGAGGTTGATCTACCGTTAATTTGTGACTGGCCGAATAGACCCAAACAAAAGGTATGTTTTGAACGAGGCAAACCCTCATTAACTCATTACCGTGTTTTAGAAACCGATGGTAAAACTAGCCGATTAGAGCTTCATCCGATAACAGGGCGTTCGCATCAACTAAGAGTGCATTTACAAGCTTTAGGTCATCCCATCCTAGGTGATAGATTTTATTCACAAGGTGAAGCCTTAGCTGCCAGCAGTCGATTATTGCTACATGCCCAAGAGCTAGAAATAAGGCATCCCATAACAGAAGAACGCATGGTATTTACTGCGCCCTGTCCTTTTTAGTTGGCAAAAAAAGCCCAGTTATTGTTCGTCAAGACGCTGTAAATACTTCCTTGTAAGCTCAGCTGCTGCTCCCTGCAGCAGATGCTTGACTCACTAATAACTGGGCTTTTGCTACTAGTTAAAAGTCTAGGGCTTAATAACGCTAGAACTTAATAACGATAAGTCTCTGGCTTAAATGGGCCAGCTTGTGGCACACCTAGGTAGTCAGCCTGGTCGCTAGTTAGCTTGGTAATGACACCACCAAAGCCTTGTACCATATACTGAGCCACTTCTTCATCGAGCTGCTTAGGCAAGACTTCAACCGTAATTTTGTTCGCCTTCTGGTCTGCCGCTAGGTTAGCAAAGTCTTCTTCAAATAAATGAATTTGCGCCAGTACTTGGTTAGCAAAAGAACCGTCCATAATACGGCTAGGGTGGCCAGTCGCATTACCAAGGTTAACCAAACGACCTTCAGAAAGCAGAATTAGGTAGTCATCGCTAGCATCGTCAAACTGACCCGGCTTACCATCACGGAAGATTTTATGAACTTGTGGTTTAATTTCCTGCCAAGCCCAGTTTTTGCGCGTGTAAGCTGTATCTATTTCATTGTCGAAGTGACCAATGTTACACACTACAGCACCCTTTTTAAGGGCTTTCATCATAGGTGCATCACACACATTCACGTTGCCCGTGGTGGTAACTAATAGGTCGATTTTACCAAGCAGCTGTTTATCAACACCTTCATCCTTACCAGTGTTAACGCCATTTAAGTAAGGGGAAACGACTTCAAAACCATCCATACAAGCCTGCATCGCACAGATAGGATCAATTTCAGTTATCTTAACAATCATGCCTTCTTGTCTTAAAGACAGCGCTGAACCTTTACCCACGTCACCGTAACCAATCACTAAAGCTTGTTTGCCAGACAACAGGTGGTCAGTAGCACGTTTAATGGCATCGTTTAAGCTGTGGCGGCAGCCGTATTTGTTGTCGTTTTTAGACTTGGTAACTGCATCGTTTACGTTGATAGCAGGAATCTTCAAGGTGCCTTTTTGCATCATTTCAATTAAACGATGCACACCTGTGGTGGTTTCTTCAGAAACACCGTGAATAGCTTCAATAAGCTTAGGGTAATCATCATGTAAAATAGCGGTTAAATCACCACCATCGTCTAGCACCATGTTGGGTTCCCAGCCATCTTTGCCTTCTATGGTTTGTTTAATGCACCAAAGGTACTCTTCTTCGGTTTCACCTTTCCAAGCAAATACAGGAATGCCCGCTGCTGCAATGGCTGCTGCCGCGTGATCTTGGGTAGAGAAAATATTACAAGAAGACCAGCGAACTTCAGCGCCTAAGTCGATTAGGGTTTCGATAAGCACGCCAGTTTGAATGGTCATGTGAATACAACCAGCAATACGCGCACCTTTAAGGGGTTGTTGGTCACGGTATTTAGCACGAATGGTCATAAGTGCAGGCATTTCGCTTTCAGCGATACGCAATTCTTTACGACCCCAGTCCGCTAGGTTGATATCAGCTACTTTATAATCAGTAAATTCAGACATAAAACACTCCGTTTAGCAGAATTGATAACTAATAAACAATGATTAGCTATCGCATCGGTTTAACGGGCGCCGTTAATCTTTAATTCCTGATCTGAGCCTGACAGAAAATGCTGCTGCAGCGCCCCTCAGTACAGGGAAACCTATTATAACCTAGCCCTTCAAGCCTTGCAGCTAGCTAGTGCGTTCATAAATCAAATCCCAAACACCATGCCCTAACTTCTCGCCACGCAACTCGAACTTGGTTAAGGGGCGTGAAGCTGGGCGGGGTACAAAATTCTCACCTTCGGCTGCGGTGTTCTGGTAGCCAGGCGCGGCACTCATTACGTCTCGCATGTGTTCGGAGTAAGCTTCCCAATCGGTAGCTAAATGGAAGCGGCCACCTATTTTTAGCTTTTTGCGAATAGTCTCAACAAAAGGTGGCTGAACTATACGGCGTTTATGGTGCTTCTTTTTATGCCAAGGATCAGGAAAAAATAGCTGGAATAAATCAATCGAATTATCGGGAAAGCATTGGTTAAGCACTTCTACGGCATCAGCGTGGTAAACCCTAAGGTTATTTACACCCAAGTCACCTGCTTCACCCATTAGCTTACCTACACCCGGCAAATGAACTTCAATGCCTACAAAATTATGGTCGGGCATGGCTTGTACCTGCTCTAATAAAGAGCCACCCATACCAAAACCTACTTCCACAACTAAAGGTGCTTCACGCCCAAAAATTTCAGAAGCATCAAAAGCGCCATCTTCAATTTTAAGTCCCAATTTAGGTAAAAACTCAGAGATACCTCTTTGCTGCAAACCTGTCATGCGACCTTGGCGTAATACAAAGCTACGAATACGTTTGTCGTGAATCGCATCATCAGCACGATCATGCTTGTTTACTAGGTTGGAAGGGTCTAAATTGCTCATTATTTGATTAGTCCTTCCAGTGGTGAACTAGCACTGGCGTAGGCTTTTTTAACCATGCGTCCTGCTAAGTAAGCTTCGCGGCCAGCTTGAATGGCTTTTTTCATCGCCCTTGCCATAAGCACTGGGTTATTAGCATGGGCAATGGCTGTGTTCATTAGCACACCCGTACAGCCCATTTCCATTGCAAAGGCAGCATCAGAAGCAGTACCTACGCCAGCATCAACCAAAACAGGCACTTTGGCTTCTTCCATAATTAAACGAATATTGTGCGGGTTAAGAATACCTAAACCAGAACCAATTAAGGAGCCTAAGGGCATAATCGCCACACAGCCCATATCTTCTAACTCTTTAGCTGCTATGGGGTCATCGTTGCAGTAGACCATTACCTCAAAACCCTCAGCCATTAACTGCTCAGTCGCAATCAGGGTTTCACGCATATTGGGGTAAAGGGTTTTTTGATCACCCAAGACTTCTAATTTAACCAGGTTATGACCGTCTAATAGTTCACGCGCCAACATACAGGTGCGAACCGAGTCTTTGGCGTTATAACAGCCTGCTGTATTAGGTAGCAGCGTATAGCGGTCTGGAGAAATAACGTCTAATAAATTAGGCTCATCTTGGTTCTGCCCAATATTAGTGCGGCGCACTGCAAAGGTAACTATCTCCGCGCCTGTTGTTTCTATAGCGCTGGCGGTTTCCTGTAGATCTTTGTATTTCCCTGTACCAACGAGTAGACGAGATGAAAATTCGCGCTGACCAATTTTAAATGTGTCTGAGTTCATCAAGGTATCTCTTAAAATAGTATGAGTGGGTAGGACTTAAAACTTAACCACCACCTATAGCATGCACAATTTCTACTTGGTCATTTGCTTGTAGAAAAGTTTCGGCATGACGGCTTTTAGGAATGATGGCTTCATTAATTTCAACAGCTAACCGCTTACCCGTTAAGTCTAACTGCTCTAGCAGATCGACAATACTAGCTGACTCGGCAAGCGCATAGGCTTGCCCATTCAAACGTATTTGCATGTCCACCTCCATTATAAAGGTGGATATTCTAACGGATTTTAGCCTTAGGAGGGGAATGCTAGGGTGCTAATGTTATTTTAGCGGTGGTACTGAGTAGGTAGCAACAACATGGGCGACTAGGTCTGTTTCCCCTTCGCTATAGAGCTCTACTTCACCTATAACCAAGCGCTTCCCCTGCTTTAATAGGCTAGCTTTAGCCATAATAGCGCGGTCAGCACGAGGCTTGTTTAAAAAATGAATAGTGAAATCAGTTGTAACAGCTAAGGCGACAGGGCCAATTTTAGAAAGAATCGCTACATAAAGGGCTACATCGGCTAAGGCCATTAAAGTGGGGCCTGAAACAGTGCCACCAGGGCGAAGGTGAGTTTCATTGATTGGTTGGCGCAATAAGCTGTAATTGGCCTCTACTTCACTTACCTCACCAACGTATTGAGGAAACTCAGTTTGTAAAAAACTCACCATAGCCTGGCGATTCATTTTTAATGAACTAGTCATTAGCGATCTCTTATATTTTTGTCATTGGAGTTAAAAACTTCTGCAACAATTACAGCAGCTTCTAAGTAGCTTGCCAAAAATAAGAGTGACCGAAGGGTTTTCGCTTAAAAGTTCAAGCGGAAGCCAACATGCGGACCTTTTTCTAGTGGGTCATTAAATTTCACGCCAGACTTTTCATGTTTAAGCTTTAAATAACGGTAGCCAACAAAAACATCAGTATTTTGAATAACGCGGAAAGCAACACGGCCACCCAGCTCATAAATTTGTTCGGTATTACCAAAGCTAGTGACTTGAGGTGCAAACCAACCATAACCACCTGCGGATAAGCGTTGTGCGCCAGGAATTGTATGGTAAAACATACCACCCACTGCAACAGCAGCACCATTTAAACTGCTGTAGTCATAAAAGTATAAGCGCCCACCAACAGCTGCACGGTAAGTTTTGTTGTTGGTTTCTACGCCTTGGAAGCCAAGCGTGCCAACAATGGCAGAGTGGTTATCGTCTTCTTCAGTATAAAGGAGGCTGCCATTAACATAGAGATTGGATGTGCTGGCTAATTTAGTATCAAATTCTACCTGTGCAGTATCGTTACTGAGGTTTGCTTCAATCGATTTAGCTGCAAAAGCACTAGAGGCAGTAATACCAAGAAATAAAACACTAATAACGCTAGAGACAATTTTTTTAGCAAACATAATGCATTTTTCCTTTAATATAAGTACAAAAATTAAACACCGTAAGCTTGATGGTAGGCTTTAATTGCATCAACATGCTGAGTTAACTCTGGCTGATTAGAAGCAAACTCCAATACATCAGCTAGGGCAATAATGTTAATGACAGGAATCCCTAAATCTTGTTCAACTTCTTGAATAGCAGATCTATCACCCTGACCACGTTCTTGACGATTTAAAGCAATAACCACACCTGCAACCACACCACCTGCTTCTTCTATTAAAGGTAAAACTTCACGAATAGCAGTACCCGCAGTTATTACATCATCAATGATTAAAACGCGCTTGCCTTGCATGCTTGCACCGACCAATTGACCACCTTCTCCGTGTGCTTTTACCTCTTTTCGATTAAAAGCAAAGGGCGTAGGTTTCTTGTGGTGTTCAGCTAACATAGCAGCGGTTGCAGAACCTAAAGGTATGCCTTTATAAGCAGGACCAAATAAAACATCAAACTCTATTTCAGACCGAATAATGGTTTCAGCGTAGCTTTTACCTAGTTGAACCAAAGCCTCTCCTGAGTTAAACAACCCAGCATTAAAAAAATAAGGGCTGGTTCGGCCAGACTTTAAAGTAAACTCACCAAAACGTAGCACTTCTTGGCTTAGCGCAAAGTTAATAAAGTCTTTTTGGTAATCGAGCATGTAGAGATCCAATAACTTGTTTCATAAATTGTATTCAAAGCATTGTGCATTAAGTAATAGGTTGCGACAAAGTGCCTCATATCGGCGACTAGGGTTAAGAGTAATTCCCTAAAGGCCTGTTGGCAGGTATCATACACTTTATCCAAATTAGTCACACGCTGGAATGGGAACAACTACGCATGAAAGTTATCAGCCTTAATGTTGGCGGAATTAAGCAAGCCGTTGAAAAAGGGTTTCTAGACTGGTTGAAAGATCAGGATGCTGATGTTGTATGCGTTCAAGATGTGCGTACAAAAAGCTGGAAGCTAGGTGATGCTATTGAGCGTCCAGAGGGTTGGGAAGGGTACTTTTTTGATGCCGAACAAGACGACTTCTCTGGCACAGGTATTTACTGTCGTAAAACACCTAAAGCGGTTATGACAGGCCTAGGCTTTGAACTAGCCGACCGAGAAGGACGCTTTATGCAGGCTGACTTTGAAAAAGTTAGTGTTGCAAGCTTCTTAATGCCATCAGGCGCTAACCCTGCAGAGAAAAAGCTATTTTTAGAACAGTTTTTAGAGTTTCTAACTAAGCTTCGCCGTAAGCGCCGCGAGTTTATTATTTGTGGTACTTGGAATATAGCGCATAAGACAATAGATCTAGCTAACTGGCAAGATAACCAGCTAAGCATAGGTTTTCGTCCTGAAGAACGGGCTTGGATGGATCAAGTATTTGGTCCGCTTAGCTTTATTGATGCCTTTAGAGAAGTTAATCGAGATACCGACCAGTTTACCTTTTGGCCTAACCCTAAGTTAGAGCGTCAAAGGCAAGAAGGCTGGCGCTTAGATTATCAGGTTGTAGGGCCTAATCTACGCAAAAACATTAAAGATGCTTGGATAGACAGAAGTGTTAACTTCTCAGACCATGCACCTATTATTGTAGAGTACGATCTTTAGCAACTTAACTAGGCTGCACTGGGGTTTTATTAATCAATAAAACCCCAGGCATTCGCTTTAAAGTGCTTGTAAAGCTTGCTGCTGAATCACCAACAACTCACGGCAACCTTTTTCAGCCAGCTCTAACATGGCATCCATTTCATCACGGCTAAAAGCCACGCCTTCAGCAGTACCTTGCACCTCAATAAATTTACCCTCCTGCGTCATCACCACATTCATGTCGGTTTCGCAGTTAGAGTCTTCTGGGTAATCCAAATCTAATACCGCTTCACCCTTATACATACCCACAGATACCGAAGCGACAAACTGCTTAAACGGATCCGTTTTAATGCTCTTGTTTAGCTGCAAGCTGCGTAAAGCATCAACCAAAGCCACACAAGCACCCGTAATAGAAGCAGTACGCGTACCACCATCGGCTTGAATAACATCGCAATCTAGCGTGATAGTAAACTCACCCAGTTTTTTAAGGTCTATTGCAGCGCGTAAAGAACGGCCAATTAAACGCTGAATTTCTAAAGTACGACCACCCTGCTTACCACTGGTTGCTTCACGTCTATTACGTGTGTGGGTAGATCTTGGTAACATGCCATATTCTGCTGTAATCCAGCCTTGGCCTTTACCTTGTAACCAGCGAGGCACACCCTTTTCAACACTAGCGGTGCAAATGACCTGAGTATTACCGAAACACACCAGCACCGAACCTTCGGCATGACTGGTAAAATGACGGATAATTTTGACTTCACGTGCTTGATCGACAGCTCTACCACTTGGACGCATTAATATTTTCCTGAAGCTAGTGAATAAAATAGTTGGCCAGTATACCACCCAGAAGGATATTTCATGACCGCCAGTATGACTGCTTTTGCCCGCCGAGAAACTCACCAGCCTTGGGGCAGCCTAAGCTGGGAGATTCGCTCAGTTAATCAACGCTACCTAGAGCCTAGTTTTCGTTTACCAGAAACCCTAAGAGACTTAGAGCCACTCGTCCGTAATGAACTACGCCAAGCACTATCACGCGGTAAGCTTGATTTAACGCTTAGGTTTTACCCAGCAGAAGATAATGCCCAGCTAGAAGTAAATGCAGCCTTGCTAGACCAGCTGATAACCGCAGCAGACCAAATTTACAATCGCACCCCTGCAGCTTCACTAGACCCACTGCGGTTATTGCAGTGGCCAGGTGTTATGCAAAGCAAAAAAACCGATGAAGGTGAAGTAAAAAAAGTGGCTATGGAACTCTTTCATGAGGCTTTAGCAGATTTAAAAGCCCACCGCCAACGTGAAGGGGTAGAGCTAGCCAAGTTAATAGAAGATCGCCTAGAACAAATTAACCAACACCTAATAACAGCACAGAATTACCTGCCTGCTGCACTAGAAGCTTGGCGAAGCAATCTATTAGAAAAAGCGCAAAAGCTACAAGTAGAAGTAGACCCAGCCAGATTAGAACAAGAAATAGTGATTTTGGCGCAAAAACAAGATGTGATGGAAGAACTAGATAGGCTAACCACCCATATAAAAGAAGTGTACCGTGCTCTAAAAAGTAACCAACCCATAGGCCGCCGGCTAGATTTTTTAATGCAAGAAATGAACCGCGAAGCCAATACCCTAGGCTCTAAAGCTATGAGCATGGAAATGACCCAAGTGTCCGTAGACTTAAAAGTGCTGGTGGAACAAATGCGTGAGCAAATTCAAAATATAGAGTAGCTAAATTAGCTTTAGGAGAAGGTGGTGCAGTCTTCCAATCGAGGGTTGTTGGCTCAAGTATCAGCGGCTCACCTAGTCAGCCACTTTTACATGCTGGTTATTCCAGCTTTACTACCTGTATTGCCAGATATGATGCAGGTTAACTTTATGCAGCTAGGCTTTGCCTTGGCTGTGTTTGGCGTGGTGTCTGCACTGGTGCAAGCACCCATCGGTTTTTTGGTAGACAAGTGGGGCGCTAAATCGCTGCTTAAGGGCGCTTTGTTTTTAGGTGGGTTAAGTTATTTATTGCTGGCGCTGATGCCAAGCTATCCAGTTTTAATTTTAGCGATGGCCTTGTCGGGTTTAGCTAATGGTGTGTATCACCCAGCCGACTATGCCTTGCTTTCTAAAGGTATGCCTAGCAACCGTATGGGGCGAGCTTTTTCTATTCATACCTTTTCAGGTTATTTAGGTGCTGCTTTAGCACCCCCCATTGTTATAGCTATTTCTTTTATTTTAGATGTGCGCTGGGCTTTTGCCTTTGCTGCTTTGCTAGGGTTTATTGTCTGGGCATTTTTGCACTTCCGCTCGTTTAAAATTTCAGCAGCTAATATTGCGGTAGAAAAAGAAGGTAAGCCAGCAGCAGAAACTCGCCCCTTGCGCTTACCCGTCTTTACCCTTGCCATATTAACCCTGCTATTTATGTTGCTAAGCTTAAGTACGGGCTCGATAGAAAAGTTTTCTGTTACCGCCTTGGTAGAAGGCTTCAACACCCCCCTAGCTTTAGCTAACCAAGCTTTAACTGGGTTTTTATTTGCTAGCGCCTTTGGAGTGCTTTTTGGTGGTTATTTAGCTGATAAAACAACTCAACATGGTTTTTTAGCAGCCCTAACCTTTGGCTTGGCTGCTGTGTTGGTGTTGTTGGTTATTTACCTGCCTTTAACTGGCATTATTTTAATAGGAACGTTAACGCTAATCGGCTTCTTAACTGGAATTGTTGCGCCTTCAAGAGATATGTTGGTTAGAGCTGCTGCCCCAGAAGGTTCAGAAGGAAAAGTGTTTGGTATTGTTTCCACCGGCTTTAATTTTGGTGCCATTGCAGGGCCTTTACTCTTTGGATGGTTGGTTGATCAACAGTTAGCCACGGGTGTTTTCTGGGCAAGCTTTAGCTTTATGGTTGCCACCAGCTTATTAGTGCTAGCGCAGGAAATAAAACCCGCAAGAAAACGAGTATTAGGGAAACACTGAACAAACCCTAAGTCAGCCAGCATTTGGTAAACTAGCCTAAAACCTTAAGTTCTGAGTCTAAACTATGCAAATCTCTTTCTCCGAAGCTGAGTTTACTAGCAAAAAGAAACAAACCCGCCGTGATCGCCTGTTAGCAGATCTGGAAAGTCTAGTCCCTTGGTCTGCTCTAGAAGCGGTTATTGAACCCTTTTATCCTAAGACAGATGGTAAACAAGGGCGCCCTGCCATGGGACTTTCACGTATGTTGCGTATGTACTTACTGCAACAGGTGATGGGATTTTCTGACGAAGGTGTAGAGGATGCAATCTATGATAGTGCAGCG
>NZ_JMLW01000007.1 GCF_000686905.1 Marinospirillum insulare DSM 21763 | reverse complement strand
ATGGTAAAGAGTTTGCTGAGCATCAAGCCATTGCAAAAGCACTGAATTGTGACTTTTACTTTGCAGACCCTTATGCTTCTTGGCAACGTGGATTGAATGAAAATACAAATGGCTTAATACGTCAATACTGCCCCAAAGGTTCATGCTTTAAGCACTTAGATGATGAGCATTTTGAATTCATTATGCATCGTTTAAATAACCGACCTAGGAAAACACTTGGAATGAAAACACCAAATGAAGTATTGTTTGAAGAATTACAGGCTGTTGCACTAGCAAGTTGAATCCAAGTATGATTTTTATATGATTTTTGTATCTGCAGTTGTGGTAATAGTATTGTTTACAACTACTAAGATTGGCATTCGAAATAACAGGGCAACCAAATGTGTGGTTTCTTAGGTTTTGTAAGTAGTAAAAATAAAGCTGGTTTATTAGAAGAATCGTTGAAGTTAATAAGGCACCGTGGGCCAGATAATCAAAGTATTCAGCTAGAGAGAATAGATCAGTTTTATGTTGGTTTTGCACATGCTCGGCTTTCAATTATTGATTTAAGTGAAGAGGCATCACAGCCATTTTATTCTTCTGATCAGCGTTATAGTGTTATTTATAATGGTGAAATTTATAACTTCAAAGAGCTTAGGTTAGAGCTTGAAAAACTAGGCTTTGAATTTACAACAGATTCAGACACTGAAGTGCTTGTTAATGCTTGGGCGGCGTGGGGATTGTCTGCTTTATCAAAGTTTATAGGTATGTTTTCTTTTGTGATGTTAGATAAAAAAGAAAATAAGTTAACCCTAGTTAGAGATGCATTCGGTATAAAGCCTTTTTTCTATAGTCTTGATAATCAATCAAATATTTGTTTTGGTTCTGATATTCGTAGCCTCATAAAATTAAGGGCTACAGACGCCAAACCCGATTTACAGCGGTCTTATGATTATCTAGTACACGGTGATTACGATTCATCTGAATCTACTTTTGTAGAGGGTATTAAACACCTTCTGCCTGGGCATTATTTAGAGTTTGATTTGAAGTCTGGTGTATCCACTCAACCTAAGGCGTGGTGGCAACCAGATATTAACACTACTGAAAACATCACCTTTAACGAAGCTAAAGAAAAATTACGCCATTTGTTTTTAGAAAGCATAAAACTTCACCTAAGAAGTGATGTGCCTTTAGGAATTGCACTATCTGGCGGTATAGACTCGTCAGCTGTTGTTTCTGCAGTACGTTATTTGCAGCCAGATTTACCCATACAAACCTTTAGCTATGTCGCTACTAAAAAAAGTATTTCTGAAGAGTATTGGATAGATACGCTCAGCAAACAGATGAATACGCAGTCACATAAAGTATATGCAGACCAGCACCAAATGCAGCAGGATTTAGATGATATGCTGCTAAAACAAGGTGAACCCTTTGGTGGCACTAGTATTTATGCGCAGTATAGAGTGTTTAAGCTGGCTAAAGAGCAAGGGGTTACAGTTACGCTTGATGGTCAGGGTGCAGATGAGCTTTTAGCAGGTTATTTTGGATATCCAGGTCATAAACTACTAAGCAAGTTAGAAAGTGAAGGTTTGCTTGCTGCACATAATTATGCAAAAAAATGGGCGCAATTACCGGGTGGTAGTTATTCTTTAGCTTGGCAATATTTAGGCCGAATTAAATTACCGAATTGGCTCTATGCTTTTGCTAGAAAGAAAATGGGACGCGACTTTGCACCTGCTTGGTTAAAAGTAGATTATTTAGCTACTAAAAATGTGAAATTCACAGAAAAGCGTGATGCTTTAAGTAAAGCCAATAAAGGCAAGCGTGTACGCGAAGCCTTAGCTAACTCTTTACAGGGGCGTGGTTTGCCATCTCTACTAAGACATGGTGATAGAAACTCCATGGCTTTTTCTTTAGAAAGCCGTGTTCCTTTCTTAACCTTACCATTGGCTGAGTTTTTATTTAGCCTGCCTGAAGAGTATTTGATATCGGATGAAGGCGTGACCAAGCATATTTTCCGTGAAGCAATGCGTGGAATTGTGCCTGAAGAAATACTAGATAGAAAAGATAAAATAGGCTTCGCTACGCCAGAATCAGAATGGTTACTTTCAATGAGTGATATTATTCAACAGTGGATAGATAACGCACCAGAAATTGCATTTATCAACAAACAAGAAATTATTAAAGAGTTTAATGAGGTGGTTTCAGGTCAACGAAAGTTTGATTTACGAGTATGGCGTTGGGTTAATTATTTACGTTGGTACACCTTAGTGATTGAGGGTAGTAATTCAGATGCATAATGTTCATATCAATATGAATGAGTTCACCAATGCTAGTCGAGTATTAAAACAGGTGAAATCACTTATCAAGGCTGAGGTTTTTAAGAAAATAACCATTATTGCTTTAGGTTCTAAAGAATTACCTAAGCATGAACATATTGCCCAAGATATTGAGCTGTATAGGATTAATCTTATTACACGCAACTTGCCTAAAAGTTTACCTTTTCAGTTAATTAAATACATCGAGTTTTTGATTCGGTGTTTGCTATTAATGAAAGAGCTAAAGCCTAGGGTTGTGAATGCTCATGCATTGGGTGTTTTGCCAATATGTTTTTTGGCTAAGAAACTCTTTGGTGCCAGCTTAGTTTACGATGCTCACGAACTGGAAACTGAACAAGTTGGTGGAATGAATTTGCGCAAGCGCCTTTCAAAAAAGCTTGAAAGAAAATTAATACACTCTGCCGATATGACTCTAGTCGTCAGTGAAAGCATTGCTGATTGGTACGCCAATGAATACAACATCGCTCGCCCTCCTGTAGTTTTAAATGCGCCGAACACACGTGAATTAAAAATCAATAATCACTTCCGTGAGCAGTTGGGTATTCGTGAAGACCAAATTATTTTGCTTTATCAGGGCGGATTAATGCCTGGTCGTGGGGTTCATTTGATTTTAGAGGCTTTTAAACAGCGTAAAGATGACAAAGTAGTGGCGGTGTTTATGGGGTATGGCCCGTTAGAGGCAGATATTAAAGCCGCTGCTCAGCAGCATAACAACATCTACTTCTTTCCCGCCGTTGCGCCGCAAGTGGTATTGGACTACACCGCTTCTGCTGATATGGGTATTCACTTAATTCAAAACACTTGTTTAAATCATAATTACTGTATGCCAAACAAGTTATTTGAATACGCTATGGCGGGTTTGCCGGTGTTAGTTTCTAATATGAAAGATATGTCTGCACTGGTCACACGCTATGCAATGGGCGCTGTTATCAGTGATTTTTCTGCTGAAGGCATTAATCAGGCAGTAGATAACTTTTTAGAGCAAGATTTAACGCGCATGAAAGCCAACGCTTACCAAGCCGCCTGCGAAAACGCCTGGGAAGTGCAAGAGCAAAAAATGCTAGCGGCTTACCAACAACTGTTAAACAAGGCATAACTATGACTGATAATAACCACCAAGCTGTGTTATGGACACCACCGACCCTGAAATTACCTTCGATGCTCAAGGTGTGTGTAACCACTGCCATGAGTTTGACCAAGTGACTACTAAGCGTTGGTTTCCAAATGAAGAAGGTAAACGCAAGTTAGACGTTTTAGTCGCACAGCTTAAAAAAGAAGGTGAGGGCAAAGCATACGACTGTATTTTAGGGCTCAGTGGTGGGTTAGACAGCTCTTACCTCGCCCTAGTCATGAAAGACTACGGTTTAAGGCCCTTAATGGTGCATGTGGATGCCGGTTGGAACAGTGAAGATGCCGTCAAAAACATTAACGCTGTGGTTGATTATTGTGGTTTTAAGTTGCACACCAAGGTGGTTGATTGGGAAGAAGTAAAAGACTTACAACTTGCTTATTTAAAAGCAGGCGTGGCAAACCAAGATGTGGTGCAAGACCATGCGTTTTTTGCCAATCTGTATCACTTTGCGGTAGACAACGATATTCGCTATGTCATCAACGGTGGCAACATAGCAACTGAATCAACCTTCCCGTCAGCGTGGCACCATGCCGCTATGGATGAAATTAGCCTAAAAGCGATTCATAAGAAATACGGTAAAGTGGCTTTAAAAGATTACCAAACCATCAGTTTTTTTGAGTATTACGTTTACTTCCCTTTTATGAAGAAAATGACCGCTGTAAGGCCGCTAAATCTTATGCCCTATAGTAAAGAAATTGCGCAGCAACGTTTAGAAAGCATTGGTTATATATCTTACGAACGTAAGCATGGTGAATCACGCTTTACCAAGTTTTTCCAAAATTACTACCTGCCTAAAAAATTCAATATGGATAAACGCAAACCCCATTTATCCAGCTTAATCATGTCTGGCGTTATCACTCGTGAACAGGCAGTAGAAAAGCTAAACGAACCCTTATACGACCCAGCCGAACTAGCAGAAGACAAAGCCTTTATTGCAGAAAAATTAGGCATCAGCGTTGCAGAATTAGATAAATACGTGAACGAACCTGGCAGGCACTACACCGACTTCCCTAACTGGGATAGCCGCTACGCGCTACTGAAAAAAGTGCAGGGGATTGTGGCGAAAGTGACAGGGAAGCGTGTTAGGCTTTACTCATAAAATATTGCTTCAAACTGAAATAGGTAGAAATGGATATGGGTGTAAAAAAGGAAGTTATTGCTACTGATACAAGCTCAAACCAAAATAGCACTGAGTTGTTGTCCCAATTAAAATCTAATGAGAAATTTGTAGCTGTTGTAGGTCCAGCGGGTGCTGGCTCTGGTACAGCAGCAAAGATTTTAGCTTCCATTTTACAGGGTGAAGGTTACGAGACCGAAATAATAAAGGTTAGTGTTTTAATTAATGACTTTGTTGCTAGTAAAGGTAAGGCAGCACCAAGAGCAGCAGGTCATAAAAATATTGATGATGTTACTACTATGCAAGACCTTGGTGACTCTATTAGGAAAGGTGAAGAGTATGAATTAAAAGAGGATCATGCCGCTGTTGCCAGATTAGTAATTAAAAAAATTAAAGAGTTGCGTGAGACTAAGCAAAGTAGTGTAGACATTTCACCTGTAGAAAATGACGCAAATAGAGCTTTTATAATTGATTCGTTACGACATCCTGCTGAAGCAGTTTTATTGCGGGAAGTTTATAAAGAACTATTTACGCTAATAGGCGTTGTTTGTAATCCTGAAGAGCGTAGTAAAAGAATAAAGTCTAAGCTCATTCCTAGAGGATCTGGTAAGAAAGAAGAGTTAACTAGAAAAGTTGAAGACTATATGTCTAGAGATGAAAATGCTAAAGAAAATTATGGGCAAAAGGTAGCTAAGCTTTTTTATGAGGCTGATTATTTTGTTGATAATTCTGAAGAAGGTAATGATGATGTTACTGAAACAGGAATGAATGAGCCATTACAAAGACTTGTTAGCATTATCGCCCATAATAAAATAGTTAGGCCGACCACCCATGAGGCGGCAATGTATCAGGCACATGCAGCTCAAATGCAAAGTGCATGTTTATCGAGACAAGTGGGGGCTGCTTTAGTTGATAAAAACCATAACGTTGTAGCCGTTGGTTTAAATGATGTGCCTAAAGCAGGCGGTGGCTTATATGGGCAAGGCTTTAATACAAGTATAGAAAGGGATTCACGTTGTGCTTATAGAGGTAGCTCACCCTTTTGCAGTAGCAATGTTGAGCAAAATGCCATTATTGACGAGCTTATTTCTGAATTTCCTGAGCTTGTGCCTGATGCTTCTAAAAAAGAAAAAGTTATAGGTAAAATTAGAGGTACGCGAATTGGCGGGTTAATTGAGTTTAGCCGTGCTGTACATGCTGAAATGAACGCTATAATTTCGGCTGCTATTTCAGGTGTATCACCCAAAGGGTGTCGCCTTTATGTTTCAACCTATCCGTGCCATTACTGTGCCAGGCACATAGTTACTGCTGGAATTGATGAGGTTCAGTTTATTGAGCCCTACCCCAAAAGCAAGGCTACCGAGTTACATAATGACTCCATCACAACAGAGTTAAATACTGACTGGAAACCTCCTTCAGAAGGTGGTGATAAGGTTTTATTTAGGCCGTTTGTAGGTGTGGCTCCTCGGTTTTATAAGCTAGCTTTCTTGAAGGATAGAGATTATAAAAACAAAAAAACAGGTATGCTGAACTTCGGTACACCAGAGCCAGGCATGACAAGCACTGTTTATACACAGTCGTATCCTGAGCTTGAAGAAAAGTTAACCGAAGGATTTTAGTTATGAAAAAAAATCATCTTCAACTTGTTAAAAATAGAATAACCCCACAAGCCTCTAGCTCTAGTTTCCACCAGATGGAGCTTTTTGATACTACAAAAAAAATTCATCTTATTGCTTTGGAGAATTTTAATTCAAGCTCTTTTAATAAATTATTAATAAAAATAAAGCCTGGATTAATTTTAGATACCCGAGAGTACCCTAATTTTTTTAGTATTTATGAAAATATGAGTAGCGCTAAAGAAAGTTTTACTAAAAATGCGATTGCTTACAATGTATTACCAATTCACAAGGGTAGTCAGAAACAAGATGTTTGGCATTTTATAAATGGTTTTAAAAGTATCATTGATTCGTTTTTTGATATGAATTCTAACTCCAGTATTGTGCTTGTTTTTGCAACTAAACACATGCAAGAGTTTTTCTTAAGTCATTACACTAGCTTGATCACACAAAATATATCGAATATTTCAATGAAAGATGTAAATAATGCCACAATCTAATTTACCACCAGCAATTAAAATCGCCCACCTCACGTCCGTCCACCCCCGCTATGACACGCGCATCTTCTTAAAAGAATGCACGTCTTTAGCCAATAATGGCTTTTCTGTTTCTTTAGTTGTCGCCGATGGTAAAGGCGATGAGCAAAAAAACAACGTGGCTATTTACGATGTGGGCGCATCTAAAGGTCGTTTCGACCGTATTCGTAATGCGCCAGGCCGTGTTTTTAAAAAAGCGGTTGAGCTAGATGCTGATATTTACCACCTGCACGATCCTGAGTTAATTCCTATTGGATTAAAACTTAAAAAACTGGGTAAGAAGGTGATCTTTGATGCCCATGAAGATGTGCCTAAGCAGTTATTGGGTAAGCCCTATTTAAACAAGCCTGCTAGGTGGTTGTTGTCTAAAACCTTTGCTTTGTTTGAACGCTGGGCGACGCCTAAGTTGGATGCGGTGATTGCTGCCACGCCTTTTATCCGTGATAAATATTTGGCGATGGGCGTTACTTCGGTGGATATCAACAACTACCCCTTGCTGGGTGAGTTAGCCAGCGGCGAAATTGATTGGTCGCAGAAAAAAGCGCAAGTGGCTTATGTGGGGGGCATTGGTCGTATTCGTGGAATACACGAGATGGTACAAGCCATGGAGTTTGTTACCAGCGATGCACGCTTTGGCTTGGGCGGCAGTTTTAGTGAGACTGACTTTGAGCGAGCAGTAAAAGTTGAAAAGGGCTGGGATAAAGTAGATGAGCTAGGCTGGCTAGACCGTGGTGGTGTGCGTAAATTACTTAACGAGTCTGTAGCTGGTTTGGTCACTCTGCACCCAGTCATTAACTACCTAGATTCATTGCCAGTAAAAATGTTTGAGTATATGGCAACAGGTTTGCCCGTTATTGCGTCTAATTTCCCACTATGGAAACAGATAATTGACGGAAACCAATGCGGTTTATGCGTCGACCCCTTAGACCCAAAAGCCATCGCCCAAGCGATTGATTACTTAGTTACCCACCCAGCCGAAGCTGAGCAAATGGGCCGTAACGGTCAAAAAGCAGTGTATGAAAAATACAACTGGGATATAGAAGAAGCTAAGTTGTTGGAGTTTTATAAAGAGGTTTTAGGTTAGCCACTAAATCCACGAAAAAACACGAAAGTGTTTAAAGTTTTTTTTGCCACAGAAACACACAGAAGGGCACGGATATTAAAATGATTCGATTTGGTGGTTTTGTTGGGTTTCGTGGCTAAAAATTAACAGATAGGTAGGTGTGCTGGTGAGTGATTTAATTATTTACACCACTGATGATGGGCAAAGCCGCATTCAATTGCGTGCTAGCGATGGCACTGTTTGGCTGTCGCAGTTAGAAATTGCAGACTTACTTAGCACTTCAAAGCAAAATATTGCCAAGCATTTAAAAGCTATATTTGAAGACCAAGAGTTGGACGAGGTTTCAGTTGTCAACCATTGGTTGACAACTGCTGCCGATGGCAAGAATTATCGGGTTGCGCATTACAACCTTGATGCCATTTTAGCCATAGGCTACCGAGTGCGTTCATCACGTGGGGTAGAGTTTCGTCGTTGGGCAAATACCGTGCTTAAAGAGTATTTGCAAAAAGGCTTTGCCATGGATGATGAGCGCCTTAAAAACCCCAGCAGTTTTTTGCTACCGTCCAAAATCTACTCATTTATGCAGTTACTGGCAAAACCGCAGCAGAGCTGGTTGTTGATCGCGCTAATCCACAGGACGCGCATTTTGGTTTGTTAACTTGGAAGGGTAGCCAGGTTCGTAAAGAAGATATTTTGATTGCTAAAAATTATCTTACAGAAGATGAAGTTGACACCCTTAATCGTCTAGTCGTTATCTTTTTAGAAACAGCCGAGCTAAGAACCAAAAGCCGCCAGTCCATACCTATGGCATTCTGGATGGAGAATATTGGGCAAATTATTACTTCTAATGGTTTTGCGTTACTTGAAAACGCAGGTGTTATTAGTCGGCAGAGAATGAAACAACATACCGAACAACTTTACATAAACTTTGAAACAACACGCAAACAACAGCAAGCGTTAGAAGCCGACCTAGCAGATGAAACGGAGCTAAAAGCATTAGAGCAAAGTATAAAGAAGCGAAAATAATTTCGATAACAAACCCTGTTTTAACTTTCGTCTCTAAGTGCTTTGCTTTTGCTTAACCTTCTGTGCTTTCCGTGTCCTTCCGTGGCCAAAAAAAGAGTTTTACAATGAAAAAAATAGTTACCATTATCGGCGCTCGCCCTCAATTCATCAAAGCAAGCGTCGTCTCCAAAGCCATTCAAGAAACCGCTGGTTTAACTGAAGTACTAGTGCACACCGGCCAACACTTCGACGCCAATATGTCCGATGTGTTTTTTGATCAGCTCGCCATTCCTCGCCCTGATTATCAACTTAATATCAACAGTGGCAGTCATGGTGATATGACGGGCCGTATGTTGATTGAAATTGAAAAGGTGTTGCTTAAAGAGCAGCCCGATTGGGT
Source organism: Marinospirillum insulare DSM 21763 (assembly GCF_000686905.1). Taxonomy (GTDB): domain Bacteria; phylum Pseudomonadota; class Gammaproteobacteria; order Pseudomonadales; family Halomonadaceae; genus Marinospirillum; species Marinospirillum insulare. The sequence goes on along the minus strand of NZ_JMLW01000007.1, from coordinate 107,841 downwards.
GTTGGTTTACGGTGATACCAATTCCACGCTTGCCGGTGCTTTAGCGGCGGCTAAACTACATATTCCTGTAGCGCACGTAGAGGCAGGTTTGCGTAGCTTTAATATGCAAATGCCAGAAGAAATTAACCGTATTCTGACCGACCAAATTAGCAGCGTGCTGTTTTGCCCTACTGATTCCGCCATGGCAAACCTTGAGCGTGAAGGCTTTAATGACAAGCCCATTCAAGTATTGCAAGTGGGTGATGTGATGCAAGACAGCGCCGAGTTCTTTGCTCAACAAGCCACACAACCACAAGGCTTTGAGTTAGACGAGGGTTTTATACTTGCCACCCTGCACCGTGCGGAAAATACCGATAACCCCGAACGCTTAGCAGCAATTGTTACAGCGCTGAATCATCTGCACCAGCATGTTGCGCCTGTGGTTTTACCTTTGCACCCACGCACGCGCAATGTGATTGCCGCACAAGGCTTAACCTTGGATGTGCACTTGATTGAGCCTGTTGGCTATTTAGAAATGATTTGGCTGTTACAGCGCACAGGGCTGGTGCTCACCGACAGCGGCGGCGTACAAAAAGAAGCCTTCTTCTTCGGCAGGGCCTGCGTCACCATGCGCGACCAAACCGAGTGGGTTGAGTTGATTGAAGTAGGTGCGAATGAGCTGGTGGGTGCAGATACCCAAGCCATTATAAAAGCCGCAACACGTAACTTAGGCCGCAGCGTGCAAGATGAGAATGAACTGTACGGTGGTGGAGTGGCGGCTAAGCGGATAGCGGAATTTCTGGCAAGTAAAAGTAAATAGATACCCTAACTGCAAACTGCTTGCAGAAAATTCACTTTAAAGTTAACCTTTATGGCCTTTTTACTGACTATTACACCCGAGCTATTTGGAATCAAAGCTAGCAATACAACGGTTCAGATGCCCCCGCATTGGAGCTTACAGGCAAGATGTGTTGAAAATGATGTTAACACTTGCTCTTTCTTGTTACAGGTTGTGGCGTTATCAAAGAAGAATCAGCGTGATAGTAAAGACCTACTGCTTGCATTAGAAAAGTTATTTGAAGTAGCCAAAACTGGTCAGCCTGTAGCAAACTTTTATGATGTAAAGCAGTGTCATGTAGCACATGAATTTAAGGTTGAAGGTGTTGTCCAAAAAATCTGGCGGATTAGAAAAAATGCTATACGTATCTATTTTTACTACTGTGAAGGCAAAATTATTTACCTAACAACGGTATTAGCCAAGCGTTCAGACAAGCTAAAAGCTGGTGAGCTAAAACAACTTGAAGAAGAGGTTGAAATTTACTTGAAAGCAAAAGCCAGCCAACAAATAAAAGCAGTAAGAGTTAACTAATTTAGGAGTTAGCTATGTTATTAAATCAACTATCTGGGTTATGGCAGGAGTCTATACAAGACCCTGAATTTCGTTTTGAACTAAAAGCACAGAAGGTTTCGGTGGACCTAGCTTCAGCTTTTACCAATACGGGCATGTCGCAAAAAGAGTTGGCAGAAAAATTAGGTTGGAGAACAAGCCGTGTTAGCAAGGTTCTGCATGGCGGTAGCAACCTAACACTCAGAACTTTGTTTGATATTTGTGAAGCCATGCAAACAGATTTCGATATTGAAATAGATGGGCAATCACAGTTAAAGCAAGAAATCGAGATAGTTAAAATGAAAAGCGAGCAGCTTAGTGAGTTAATTGGTGCTGTTTGGCGAAAAAAAGAATTAGCTTCTACCCAACAGCAACCCCTTGTAAACATGCAAGCCTATAGTTTTGCGAGCTAATTTTATGAAAAACTCTGCTATACAGTTGAAGCATTATCATTTTACTAAGCTTGTATTAGAGGTAAATGAAAACTTTCAAGCTGCCGATTCTGCTGTTGATGAAATGTACCTTGTACCCGATACAAAAAAAATTCGCACCAACATAATAGTTAAACAACCTGAAGCCTTACCTGAAGGAGAGGCTTATTTTAACGCAATAGAGCTAAAGTTTTCATTTGAAGAAAATGATTTCCCTTACAGTTTTGATGTAGAGCTATTTGGTGTTGTTAGCTGTACTGAAGCTTTAAATGAGCAAGATAATAAGCATAATCATTTGTTTGTAGTGAACTCTGTATCTATGCTTTATTCTGCAATACGTGATCAACTATTAACCTTATCTGCTAGATACCAACATGGCCCTATGATGCTGCCCAGCCTAGATTTTAGAGGGCTAGAAAAAGCTGTGAGCTAAAACCCTAGTTTTTAGTTTGCTTATCTGTGCTTTTAGTGGATTGCCGTGGCAAATACACTTTAGCGATTTTTGTATTTTTCGTGGCAAACACTAAAGAGTTTTAAATGAAAAAAATACTTACGATCATCGGTGCTCGGCCTCAGTTTATTAAAGCCAGTGTCGTGTCCAAAGCCATTCTGAAACAGATGACCTAACTGAAGTTTTAGTACACACCGGCCAGCATTTTGATGCCAAGATGTCGGATGTGTTTTTTGAGCAGCTAGGCATTCCACGCCCTGATTATCAGCTCGATATTAACAGCGGCAGTCATGGTGATATGACGGGCCGTATGCTGATAGAAATTGAAAAAGTGTTGCTGCAAGAAAAGTCCGATTGGGTGCTGTTGTATGGCGATACCAATTCCACGCTTGCCGGTGCTTTGGCGGCGGCTAAGTTGCATATTCCTGTAGCCCACGTAGAAGCAGGTTTGCGTAGCTTTAATATGCAAATGCCAGAAGAAATTAACCGTATTCTTACCGACCAAATTAGCAGTGTGCTGTTTTGCCCAACCGATTCCACCATGGCGAACTTAAAGCAAGAAGGCTTTGCCGATAAGCCCATCCAAGTGCTGCAAGTGGGTGATGTTATGCAAGACAGCGCCGAGTTTTTTGCCCAACAAGCCACTCAGCCGCAAGGCTTTGAGCTTGACGAGGGTTTTATACTTGCCACCCTGCACCGTGCCGAAAACACCGATAACCCAGAACGCTTAGCGGCCATTGTTGCAGCGCTTAACCACCTACACGCCAACCTAGCGCCTGTGGTTTTACCCCTGCACCCACGCACGCGCAATGTGATTGCCGCACAAGGCTTAACCTTGGATGTGCACTTGATTGAGCCTGTTGGCTATTTAGAAATGCTGTGGCTTTTACAGCGCACAGGGCTGGTGCTCACCGACAGCGGCGGCGTGCAAAAAGAAGCCTTCTTCTTCGGCAAAGCCTGTGTCACCATGCGCGACCAAACCGAATGGCTAGAACTGATTGAAGGCGGGTTTAACGAGCTAGTTGACGCTAACACTAACAAAATTATAGAAGCCACTAAGCGCAACCTAGGACGTACAGTAAAAGATGAAAACGAACTGTATGGTGGCGGGAAAGCAGCGCAAAGAATAGCGGAAGTATTGGTAAAACAGTAGCCACGAAACGCACTAAATAAAAGAAAAGAGTAATTAATGAGTAAAACCATTTGGATAGTACATCAATATGCTTCCACGCCTGAAACAGGCATGGGTGGTAGACATTTTTATTTGGCTCAGGAATTGGCTAAGCAAGGGCACAAAGTTTATGTAATTGCATCATCTGCTAATCACTTACTAAATAACCAACCTAAGTTAAGTGGTGCTATTACTTTTGAGCCTATTGCTGGCTTTACCTTTGTTTGGGTGAAAATGCCTCAGTATGATGAAGCGCATAGTAAACAGCGTGCACTTAATTGGTTTTTATTTCCTTGGCGCATTCAAAAGCTTGCGAAGCTTATTAAAGATAAGCCAGATGCTATTTTGTGTTCTTCACCTTCACCTATCGCATTTTTAGGTGCTCAGCGCTTAGCTAAGAAGTTTTCAGCAAAATTAGTGTTTGAAGTAAGGGACATTTGGCCGTTAACCTTAACAGAAATTGGCGGCTATTCAGCAAAGCATCCTTTTATACGTTTAATGCAGTGGGTAGAAAACAAGGCATATCGAGAATCTGACCATGTGGTTTCCAACCTTAAAAACTCGGTTGAGCACATGGTTGAACATGGCTTACAAAGAGATAAATTTACTTGGGTGGCTAATGGTTTTTCTTTAGATGAGGTGAATCAAAAAGCGCCTTTAAGCCCAGCAGTAGAGCAGCAGCTACCGAAAGATAAATTTATAATTGGTTATACAGGAACGCTAGGGGTCGCAAACTCGCTAGATACTTTGCTAGAAGCAGCTGAACTTTTGAAAGAACAAGCCGAGATTGAGTTTGTGCTGGTTGGGCGCGGTAAAGAAAAAGAAACACTACAAGCCAGCGTCAAAGAAAAGCAGCTAACTAACATTACTTTTATAGACCCAATACCTAAAGTACAAATACAAGCCATGCTCAGTAAATTTGATGCTTGCTATATTGGCTGGCTTAAAGATGATTTATATAGGTTTGGGATTGGTGCCAATAAAATACCTGAATATCTGTATTCTGGAAAACCAATAATTCATGCCTACTCAGGTGCATGTGACCCAGTTGGTCAATTTAATGCAGGTTTAATTATAGAAGCTGAAAATCCACAAGCTTTAGCAAAAGCAATCCTTAAACTTTATCAATTGCCTGAAGATCAACGCCAAAAAATGGGCAATAATGGGCGTAAAGCAGCTTTAGAAGAGTATGAATATGGAATGCTGACAAAGAAATTAGAAAAGGTGTTGTTTGGTGATTAAACGCTTCTTTATTATTGGCACTCATTGTGTGGCTTAACAGGTTTACTTCTGAAGAAGTGACAAGTAAAGCGTTAGCTCTGATATTTTATCAGCCGGTTTGAACCCTGCATTTTGGTAAAATTGGTAGGACCGGCTGTGCAAAAAGTATACTAGTGTGTATCACCAAGCTTTTTTGCTGTATAGTTTGCGTTCAACTTAATGTTTTTCGTATTTTTCTTTAAGTTCTTAACTTGTGGGGATAGTCTTATGAAAGCGTATCATACATATTCAGCTATAGACGTAGCTTATGTATTGCTTGAGCAAGCTGCAAAACAAGGTAAGCAGTTCACAAATTTACAAATTCAAAAGCTTGTGTATGTCTGTCATGGTGTTTCTTTGGCGCATTTTGACCGCCCTTTAATTTTAGAGGATGTTCATGCATGGAAATATGGCCCTGTAGTACCTTCGGTCTATTTCAACTTTAAACAATATGGTGCTGACTTTATTAGTGAACACTCTGAAGTACAGCTTGATGTTGCTAGTCAGAAAATTGTTTGCCAGGTTATAGAAGTTCTCGGTCATTACTCTGGGCCACAATTGGTAGAACTCACACATCGTTCAGGCAGCCCATGGCACCAAGTTTGGAATGATAATGGCTTTAAAATCATTCCTGATGAGATTATTAAAAATCACTATGCTTTAATTAAAGAGTCAGGTTTTACAAACTGCTTATAAGGTGAAAAGTTTGAAGGAGCCTAAAGGTCAGGTCAGAGATTTTAGCTTTGAAATCACCGATGATGAACCTTTAGGTCATCTTATTGTAGATGAAGATATTAACCTAACCAGCGAAATACTGGCCTACCTTGAGTGCTTAGAGCAAACTACAGAAATTTCTTCCTACTCCAATAAAAGCGTTAAAAATGCTGGACGTGCATTAAGGCGCTCGGAGGGGGATTTAAAAAATGCTGAAAAAATTATTAGACTGTATAGAGCTGATCATCAAAAACCTTTAGATACAGTCTTTTATGTTTTAAAAAAAGCTTCAGATAATTTAAAAATAGCGCCTACAGCTGCTAAGCGTCTTAAACAACTTGATACAATAGTTAATAAGCTACAAAGACCTTCATTAGATGGAAGTACTACAAACTCTATGTGTGTTACCAACATGAGTGATATTGGAGGTTGTAGATTTATTTGTAATACCGTAACGGAGTTACGAGCCCTTCAAAATAAAATAAATAAATTAGTTTTAGGAATTAGTAGATTAGAAATCTTATCAACTAAGGATTATATTTTAGAGCCTAAAAGTAATGATTGCCGCTACCGTAGTATTCATTTGGTTTTTAGCTATCAAAATAGGGCTAGCAAAAAATTTAGAGTAGAAGCTCAGTTACGCACATATAAGCAGCATATTTGGGCTACTACTATAGAAATTGTAGATACACTTGAAAATACTCAAATAAAAAACCTTTCTCATGCACCAGATGAGTCTAAGACTTATAATCAAAAACAATGGGAAGCCTTATTTAAGATAATGAGTGACTTGATTGCATTTGATGAGGGGTTTATTCATTTAAAAAAAAGCTTATATGAAAGAAAAAAAACTGATTTAAAAATGCTAGAGAATAAACTGAATGCAATACAACGCTTGCAGTCATTCAACATGCTAAATGACCAGCTATCAGAAAATGAAAAAAACAATAAAGATATTGAATGGATGGTATTGGTTGTTAACCTAAATAATGGCAAAAGAAGTATTGAGCAGAAGTTTTTAGAAGATAATAAAAAAAAGGCTATTCTAATATATGATCAGTTTGAAAAATTTTATTCAGAAATAAGTGGATTTAATGTTCTTTTAATATCTGTATCTTCAATTATAAATCTTTCTAAAGCATACCCTAATTATGCAGGTGATTGCTCGCAATTTATTAAGTTGATTAATAGGTTCTTATAGTGGTATATTTTGTAATTTAACATGCTCTTTGTTTTTATTGTAGTTTCATTCGGATTTTTTAATGCTTAAACGTCTCTTCGATATCTTCGCCTCTTTGTTTGGCTTACTTATCCTTAGCCCTGTTATTGCTTTTGTGGCTTGGAAAATTCGTCGCAAGCTGGGTTCGCCGGTTTTATTTCGTCAGGTGCGCCCGGGTAAAGATGGCAAGCCGTTTGAAATGATTAAATTCCGTACCATGCGTGATGCCCTAGACTCACAGGGTAAGCCTTTACCTGACGAAGAACGTATGACACCCTTTGGTGCTTTTTTACGTTCTAGCAGTTTAGATGAATTACCTGAGCTGTGGAATGTGCTTAAAGGCGATATGAGTTTGGTTGGGCCTCGGCCTTTGTTAATGGAATACCTACCCTTGTATTCTAAAGAGCAATACCGCCGCCACGAGGCGCGTCCTGGTGTTACCGGCTGGGCGCAAGTTAATGGGCGCAATGCTATTAGTTGGGAAGATAAATTTAAGCTGGACGTTTGGTATGTAGACAACCGTTCTTTTTGGTTGGATTTGAAGATTGTGTTTTTGACGGTTAAAAAAGTATTGGTTAAGGATGGAATTAGTGCCAAAGGTGAGGCGACCATGAGTAAGTTTACGGGTTGTGATAAATAATTATTAAGGACTTAAGTAGATGCAAAAAATTATTGGTATCTATGGTGCAAGTGGGTTTGGTCGAGAGATATTGCCACTAGTTCGTGAGCAATATGTAAATACTGAATTGTGTTTTGTTGATGATGGCTTAGTTGATAGTAAGTTGAATGGGTATCCTATTTACAGCTACCAAGATTTTTTAGATTTACCTCAAGCAGATAAATTTATAGTATTTGCGATTGCCAATAGTCAAATACGCGAGTCTTTAGAAGCTAAGTGCAAGCAAGACAATATAAAAAATGCACCTGTACAAGCATCGAACTCAATTATCCTAGATCAAGTGGAAATAGGTGAAGGTTCCATACTTTGCCACTTCACCCAACTGACTTCTAATATAAAAATTGGTAAGCAGTTTCATGCCAATATTTATAGCTATGTAGCACACGATTGCGTAATTGGAGATTTCGTGACTTTTGCACCTAAGGTGCAGTGTAACGGTAATGTGCATATAGAAGATCATGCTTACATAGGAACTGGAGCAATTATTAAGCAAGGAACACCAGATAAACCTTTAACAATTGGTCGTGGTGCTATTGTCGGCATGGGCGCTGTTGTTACAAAAAGCGTACCTGCTGGTGTTACTGTTATAGGAAACCCTGCAAGGTTGCTTGTGAGGCAATAAAAAACTTTTGCCATTATCAGTAATGTAAGTGCTTGGGCTAACGCTATAAATAAGAGTGTTATTATATGACGATGAATAAGCTAATCGTAAAAAATGTTGGGCCTGTTAAAAACGGTTTAGGTGATTCGTTTATCCATATAAATCGCTTAACTATTTTTTTAGGACCGCAAGGCTCAGGCAAAAGTACACTTGCTAAAATATACTCATCGTTACTTTGGTTAGAAAAAGCCGTGGTGCGTGAAGAAGTCAGTCTTGAGCAATGCCAAAAATCGGGCTATTTTTTAAAAGAAGTAATCTCTTATCAGGGTATTCAAAGCTACTTTAGGGATAACTCTTATATTCACTTTGTTGGTAAAGCTTGTGAGTTTAAACTAGAAAATGGCAAGTTTTCTGCTACACAGTTATCTGAACAAGCAGATTTTTTAATGCCAAAAATTATGTATGTGCCAGCAGAGCGTAATTTTCTTACGTCTATTCCTAAGGTTGAATATATTGAAGGCTTGCCAAAACCACTAGCAACTTTTTTAAAAGAATATGAACACGCCAAACAGTGGGCACAAAGCCGAAAGGAAGTGCTTATTCCTATAGGTAGGTTAAGTTTTAAGTATTCAGAAAAAAATGCTATCTCGTTATTAGTTGGCAGTGATTATGAAACCAATCTTTTGCATGGCTCAAGCGGCTATCAAAGCTATGTGCCGCTATTTTTGGTGACAGAGTTTTTATCTAACTATGTGTTGAATCGAACTGACGACCCTTCACATGAGGTTTATAGCGAAGTTCAGAAACGAAATATTGTTGATAGGTTTATCAAAATTACTAAAGGGCTTTATCGTGATGCTACTGACCCTAATGTTTCTACAAACGAGCAGCTTAATAAGCTGTTGAAGCAGTACGACTATGGAAGCTTTATAAATATTGTTGAAGAGCCAGAGCAAAACTTACACCCAGATTCTCAGCGTAAAGCTTTGTTTAGTTTGATTCAGCACTTAAATAAAATTTCTGAAAACCAGTTGCTGATTACTTCACACAGCCCTTATATTTTAAGCTATGTAGCACTTTGTATTGAAGCCAAGCAAACTCTAGTGCGGCTAGAAGAAATATTAGGTGATGGGCTTGCTTCGACTGACTTAATAGCAGAAGTTAGAAAAATGGTACCTACTGGTGCAGAAGTTTCATTAGATGACACAAATGTTTATGTGCTCGATGATTCAGGAAATATTCAATTATTAAATAAAACTGGTGGTTATATCTCTGAAGAACATTCATTAAATAGCGTATTTGATGAAATTAGTGAGAATATTTCTAAAATGCTGGATTTAGGATAGGAAATGAGTTTTTTTAAGGATAAATGCCTGACGCTAGTTAGTGCAGAAGAGTTTGGCGTTTGCGATAAGAATGACAGTCCTGCATTTGTTGACTTTGAAAATAAAGTAGATTGGATTGCAGTTGTCAAAAATACTAGTGCGCTAGAACTTTCGTTTTACGCTATAGATAAATGTATTGTTTATACAAAAGCTGATGGCGGTGTTATCTCAAGCTGTGATGCAGCTATAAAGATACCTAATAATAAGGTGCTTTTTATAGAGCTAAAAGAGCGTAGGTACAGCGGCTGGATTTCATCGGGAATAGAGCAACTTAAAAGTACTTTGCAGCTTTATAAGCAATATGAAGCCAATCTAGCTAGTGAAACTCTATGCTACTTAAGTAACTCGTTAAGGCCAAAAGTTCCAAGATCACGTGTTCGGGAAACGGCTGCTTTAAAGCAAGAATTCAAATTATCTACAGGTTCAGAACTTAAGCTTGAAGCTTTAATTACTATTTAAGAGATTTTTATGCTAAACACCCCTTTTTCTCCTTGGCCTTCTTTCACTGAAGAAGAGGCCAATGCTGCTCGTGATGTGATTCTTTCTAATAAAGTTAACTATTGGACTGGTCAAGAGTGCCGTGAATTTGAAAAAGAATTTGCTGCTTGGGCTGATTCTAAACACGCTGTTGCTTTGGCTAACGGTACATTGGCGCTAGATGTTGCCTTAATTGCTTTAGGCATTGGCGCAGGTGATGAGGTTATCGTTACCCCACGTACTTTTATCGCGTCTATTTCTAGCGTTGTAAATGCCGGTGCTACACCTGTGTTTGCAGATGTAGACTTGAACAGCCAAAACATTGAAGCCCATACGATTGAGTCTTTTTTAACTGCTAAAACTAAAGCCATAGTTGTGGTGCATTTAGCCGGTATGCCTGCCGATATGGATGCCTTAATGGCTTTAGCCGCTAAGCATAACCTGTACATTATTGAAGACTGTGCTCAGGCGCATGGTGCTAAATACAAAGGCCGTGCGGTTGGCTCTATTGGTCATGTGGGTTGTTGGTCTTTTTGCCAAGACAAAATTATGACGACGGGCGGCGAAGGTGGCATGGTCACTACTAACAATGAACAGCTTTGGCGTAAAATGTGGTCTTATAAAGATCATGGTAAAAGCTATGAGGCTGTTTATGAGCGTGAACACGCGCCTGGGTTTCGTTGGTTGCATGAAAGCTTTGGTACTAACTGGCGTATGACTGAAGTGCAGGCGGTCATTGGGCGTATTCAACTAAAGCGTATGCAAGAGTGGCAAACAACTCGGTTAAACTATGCCCAGCAAATTTGGGCAACCGCCAAACAGTTACCTGGCTTGCGTGTTGCCGAAGTGGGCGAAGATTTTCTTCATGCTGCTTATAAGTGTTATGTATTTGTTGAAGGCGATGCCGCTTTGCGTGATAAAATAATGCAGGAGATTAACCAGCGCGGTGTACCGTGTTTTTCGGGTTCTTGTTCAGAAGTTTATTTAGAAAAAGCTTTTGATAACACGGGTTTTAGGCCTAAAGAATCTTTGCCTGTTGCTAAACAACTCGGGGAAACTAGCCTAATGTTTTTGGTTCACCCTACCTTAACTCAAGCAGAAATAGATAAAACCTGTAAAGTGTTAAAGGAAGTCATGGCAGAACACTAAGGATAGTATTGAATGAAAAAACTTCTTTTAGGCTTGCCCCGTTGGGCTAAGCGTTTTTTACAGCTAGTGGCAGACATAACTTTAGTCTGCCTTTCTTTATGGCTAGCTTTTGTGGCTAGGGTGGGTTTTGATTCTGTTGGTCCTTACCTAGATCAGCACTTGTGGTTGTTTGCAGTGGCGCCTATTATTGCGGTGATGGTTTTTATTCCTTTTGGTATGTACCGGGCGGTTATTCGTTACTTTAATATTGATGCGTTAAAAACCATTACTAATGCAATTTCTATTTCTGCATTATTGCTAGCCCTTGCTATTTATTGGTTTGAAAGCCTAGCAACCCCTGTACCTAGGTCTGTGGTTTTTAATTATTGGGTATTCAGCTTATTAACCATGGGTGGCTTACGTTGGTTAATGCGTGTTTTTTTATCTAATAGCTACTATTTAAAGTTTAAGCCTTCTAAGCAGTCTTACACCAATTTGCCTAGGGTCATTATTTATGGGGCGGGTTCTTCGGGTAACCAGCTAGTTGCGGCTTTGCGTTTAAGTGGCGATATTCTGCCCATCGCTTTTGTGGATGATGACTCAAGCATTTATGGGCGCACTATTGCGGGTTTAAGGGTATATAAGCCTAGGCAGCTAGAAAAGGTGATTAGAAGAACCAACGCTACCCAGGTGTTATTAGCCATTCCTTCAGCCAGCCGTGCTAGGCGTAAAGAGGTTTTAGAAAGCCTTGCGCCCTACCCGGTGCATGTTAGAACCATTCCGGGTTTTATGGATTTAGCCAGCGGTAAAATTAAAGTTCAAGATATTCAAGACGTTGATATTGCAGATCTTTTAGGGCGAGATGAAGTAGAACCCAATAGGCAGTTATTTGAACGCTGCATAAAAAAACAAAATGTAATGGTGACTGGTGCAGGGGGGTCGATAGGCTCTGAACTTTGCCGACAAATTTTAGCCAGTGGTGCGCTTAAGCTGGTTTTGTATGAGCACAGTGAGTTTAATCTATACGCCATTCAAACCGAGTTACAGCAGTTAATTGAAGACCAAGCCTTGTCGATAGAGCTGATTCCTATTTTAGGTTCTATTCGTAATTTTAGGCGTTTAAAAGAAGTCATGGCTTGCTGGCAGATAGACACTGTTTACCATGCAGCGGCTTATAAGCATGTTCCTCTGGTTGAAATGAATGTGGTGGAAGGCATTGTTAATAATGTGTTTGGAACGCTGAACACTGCCCAAGCAGCCATAGCCACCCAGGTTAAAAACTTTGTGCTGATCTCTACCGACAAGGCGGTGCGCCCGACCAATGTGATGGGCAGTACTAAACGCTTAGCGGAAATGACTTTGCAAGCACTTAGCCAAGAACGTGAAGTGGTTTTGTTTGATCGTGAACCTAAGCAAAGCTATATAAACACTACCCGCTTTACCATGGTGCGCTTTGGTAATGTGTTGGGTTCTTCTGGTTCGGTGATTCCTTTATTCACCAAGCAAATTAAAGACGGTAATTGTTTAACCGTTACCCACCCCAAAATTACCCGTTATTTTATGACCATACCCGAAGCCGCACAGCTGGTTATTCAAGCTGGTTCTATGGGGCAGGGCGGTGATGTATTGGTGTTAGATATGGGTGAGCCGGTTAAAATTTTAGATTTAGCCCAAAAAATGATTATGTTAACCGGCTTAAGTGTTCGTAACCCAGAAAACCCCGACGGCGATATTGAAATTAAGTTTACTGGTTTACGCCTGGGTGAAAAACTCTACGAAGAATTACTGATAGGCGATAATGTTACCAACACCCAGCACCCTAAAATTATGCGCGCCAATGAAGACTTTATTGATTGGCAGACCCTTACCGAACACCTAGGCACCCTTAACCAATTAGCCCGGGCTGATAACTGCCTTGAAATACGCCAACAGCTACGCAAGCTAGTTGAAGGCTACCAACCCCAGGGTGGTTTGGTTGACCTGGTGTTTAAAAACAAGCAAGACACAGTTAATACTGAAAGGTGACCCTGATGCAGTTATTAATAGCCATTGCTTTAGCTTTTTATAAGTCTGTTACCCAGCTGGCTAGTAGGCTGGCTGTTTGGCAAAATACAACTCATCAACTTAAAGTCTCAGCACCTACCAAAGCAACTTGGCAATACACTACTGCTTGGTAATTTGCTTTTATTGTTGAATATCTGAAAGCTGTCATGTAAATGCGTTTGGGTATAAATATTGTTTGAAATGCGTTTTGGTGCTATTGTTCTCATGTGAAGAACAGGAGCTTAATAATGCTTAGAAAATTTTCCGTTAAGAATTTTTACTCAGTTTACGAAAAGTTAGAAGTTTCGTTGCTGTTGAATCAGCGTGTGCCAGAAGATTATCGCTCACTGGAAGACGTTGATGGTTCGCGCGTAAACAAGTTGATGGCACTTGTTGGTGCAAATGGCAGTGGTAAAACAAGTATTTTGAAGGCGCTAGCTTTTTTACACTGGTTTATTTCCCATTCTTTTTTTTCTCAGAAACCGAACGATGAGATTCCCGTTGCGTCGCACTTTTTGGGCAGGAATGAACCCACTGAATTTAGTATTGAATTCGAAGCCATGGATAAAAGGTGGCGTTATGATTTAGTGCTTAATAATAAGCGTGTGCTGCATGAATCGCTGCATCGCTATGGTTATCGTTTCATGTATGTTTTTAAACGTGATTGGAACGATAAAAGCCAGGTTTATGAAGTAGTGGCTAAACCAGAGTTTGACTTGCCTGAAAAAGAAGCACTCAGAGCTCGTGAAAATGCCTCGTTAATAGCTATGGCTGCACAGTTTAATGTAGAGCTTGCCGTTAGGTTCTCTCAGCTAAATGTGGTGAGTAATATCACCGCTATGGGTAAGTACAGTCTTAGTAGTGTTGATCAGTTATTTAATGCTGCAGAAGCTTTGCATGGTCGTGAGCGCTCGTTGGCGACAGCAAGCCAGCTGTTAGCTCACTGGGATTTGGGCTTAAGTGGTGTGACCATAGATAAGCAGCAAAGGCCAGATGAAAAAGGTCGTGAGCACACTTTGTATATTCCCTTTGGTGTGCATGAAATTAAAAATAAAGCTTATGAGTTGCCTTTATTTGATGAATCTAGTGGTACTCGATCAGCTTTTACTTTGCTTAGTAAAGTGCTGCCTGTTTTAGAGGCAGGTGGTTTGGCTATTATTGATGAATTAGAAAGTGATCTTCATCCACATATGCTTTCAGCGTTTTTAGACTTATTTATCTCGCCTGAAACTAATCCGCATAATGCGCAGTTGATCTTTTCTACACATAGCCACGAAGTACTGAATTCGTTGATGAAAGAGCAGTTATTGCTGGTTGAAAAGGACGAGTGCTTAAATACAGAGGCATTTAGGTTAGATGAAGTTGAGGGCGTGCGCTCTGATGATAATTTTTATGCTAAATATATGGCCGGTGCCTATGGTGCTGTGCCGGAGATTTAGTAATGAGAAAGCAAAGGCGGGTAAGAAAACAGCGTAAAACATTGCTAGTAGTGGGTGAAGGACACACAGAAGTGGCTTTCTTAAACTATTTGAAAGCGCTTTATTGCCGAGAATTATCCAGTGCTAGCGTAAAGGTAGAGAATGCGCAGGGTAAAGGCCCTGAAAATGTTCTAAATACAGCAATAAGCAGACAAAAACGTGCAAGCTATGACCGAGTTGTGGCTGTTTTAGATACAGATATTGAGTGGACAGCTGCTTTAAAAAAAGACGCTAAAAAGCACGGTGTGCTGCTAGTAGGTAATAAACCCTGCATAGAAGCTTTGTTTTTAGCATTGCTTGGCCACAAATCATTTTCAGAAACGGCACGCTGTAAAGAAGCTTTAGTGGGTGTAATTAGTGCAGACCTGCTAAATAAAGATAGCTATGCAAGTTGGTGTACCAAAGAAATGCTTGAGTGTTTAAGGCGAGTAAATGTTGGTTTGAATGCTTTATTGAAACTGTACGAGGGGAGTTGGTGAGTTTTTTCGTCACTGCGAGGCCGTAGGCCGTGGCAGTCTATGGATTGCTTCACTCCGTTCGCAATGACAGGTGAATAGTTCGCAATGACGGGAAAAGCATAGAATGACAGGAAATGTTTAAATGAAAATTCTAATAACAGGCGGTGCTGGTTTTATTGGTTCGCACACTTTAGTTGAATTAGCCGCCGCTGGTTATCAGTTGGTGGTGTTAGATAATCTTTGCAATTCCACGGCGGGTGTTTTAAAAAAGGTTGAGCAAATTACTGCCCAGCCTATGACTTTTGTAGAAGGCGATATTCGTGATAAAGCCCTTTTAGCTAACTTATTTAGCCAGCATACTTTTCAAGCTGTGGTGCATTTTGCTGGTTTAAAAGCGGTGGGCGAAAGTGTTGCCGAGCCTTTGCTCTATTACGATAACAATGTGCACGGTACCCAGGTTTTATTACAAGCCATGCAAACGGCAGGGGTCTTTAATTTTGTATTTAGCTCTTCGGCCACTGTCTACGGTGAGCCTGAGCAAATGCCGATTAGCGAAAACTGCCCCACCGGCAGGCCAACCAACCCTTATGGCCGCTCTAAATTAATGGTTGAAGAAATACTCCGCGACCTAGCCTTGGCAGATTCCCGCTGGCGCATAGCTTTACTTCGCTACTTCAACCCAGTTGGCGCACATTCCAGCGGCTTAATTGGTGAAAACCCCAACGGCATTCCAAATAATTTATTACCTTACATTGCCCAAGTTGCGGTGGGTAAATTAGAGCAGCTATCAATTTTTGGTGATGACTATCCCACCCCAGATGGCACAGGCGTTAGAGATTACATCCACGTTGTCGATTTAGCCCAAGGCCATGTTGCAGCCTTAAACTATTTACAAAACCATGCAGGTGTACACACCTGGAATTTAGGTACTGGCCAAGGATATTCCGTATTCGAAATGCTAAAAGCCTTTGAACAAGCCAGTGGCAAAACTATTGCTTACCAAGTTAGCCCGCGCAGAGCAGGTGATATAGCCACCTGTTATTCTGACCCAAGCAAAGCTAAACAAGAACTTAACTGGCAGGCTAAAAAAGGTTTAAATGACATGATGCAAGATGCTTGGCGCTGGCAGCAAAATATAGTTTAGTGGCAATTTAAACAAACAAGGACCCTATTGCATGTACAAAATATTCAACACTGTCGAAGAAGTATCTGCTTACACTTCGCAATGCATTTTAAAAACAATACAAGAAAAACCTAATGCAGTGTTGGGCTTAGCAACCGGCAGCACTATGAAACCGGTTTATGCACATTTGGTTCAGAAGTTACAAAACAACCCTGTAGATGTTTCCCAGCTAACCACCTTTAACCTAGATGAATACCTAGGTTTAAGCGGCGAACACGCACAAAGCTATAACTACTTTATGTGCGAACATTTATTTAACCGGCTAGGTTCACCGATAGGTAGATACAACCTACCCAATGGTTTAGCAGAAGATATAGAAGCCGCCTGCCAAGCTTATTCAGACATAATTAAACAAGTAGGCGGGCTAGATTTACAGCTATTGGGGATAGGCTCTAATGGCCATATAGGATTTAATGAACCCTACACCAGCTTTAGCAGCCGTACTCATTTAATAGAACTGACCGAACAAACTCGCCTAGATAACAGTCGCTTTTTTACCGATAAAAGCCAAATGCCTACCCATGCAATTACTTTGGGCATTCAAGATATTTTAGAAGCTAAAGAAATACTCCTTGTCGCTACTGGCAGCAACAAAGCAGAAATTATGGCTGAGCTGTATGCTAGTGATGTTAATGAAGCCTTACCTGCATCTGTACTTAAACAGCATAGCAAAGTCACCATTGTTTTAGATAAAGAAGCAGCGGCTTTGTTGCCAGCAAATTCTGTTTAATATAAGGATTAAACAACTAGGCAGCCTCCCTCCGTCATACTAGTTGTCCGTTATTTAAACTTTTTTTTCAATGGAATTGAATAGGTCTAAAATTCCGTGACCTTGGTCACAGTTTGGTTTAAATAAAGTGGTTTTGGCACTAAAAATAGCGCAACAATGCTAAGCTAAAAATGTTTTTGTATCATTACGCATCCATTTAAGTGGGCACTATTGATTATCTAATAAATAAGGAAAGGGCATGAAAAAAATAGCTTTAAAAATAAGAATTGCTATAGCAATAGGCTTTACAGTTTTACTAGCCGCTTGTAATAGTAGTTCTTCCTCAGGTTCATCTGATGAAACCTCTAACCAGCAACCTCCTCAGGTCGTTACAGAAGCAAATATTGCCAGCTTTATGCATTTGGAAGGTGATGGAATTGAACAGGTGTCTGGAGTTGCTTACGAAGAATCTAATAAAAATGATGTGCCTTCTTTTTCACTATCTGAAGAAGTACGTGTGTCCTCAGGTTCTGTATTTCCATTGAGGCTGCAAGCAGCGCCACCAGCAGGCGAACAGGTAGCTGGTTTCTTAATAGAACTACCTGGTGGTGAGCAACATTTTGTTCAAGCAGCAGATAGAGCCGAAGTGGCGATGATTTCTTCAGTTCAGTTAGATGAGTCGCATCCCAAGTTCAAAGCTTATGCCGAATTGGAAAAAAAGCAGGTATCTATTGCTTCGACTGAAGCTCCAAATGTTAGGGAAGCAGTTGTCAGAATTAATGGCTGGAGTAGCGAAGGTATTCTTGAAGAAGATATTAGGGATTTATTTATCAGAGTCATGCCTTTGTTTGTTAACACAAGAGTAGCGAATGTTGCTGATTTATCGTTCAATCAGCTTCTTGATCGTGGTGGAAGTTTTGGTAATTATGATGAGATAAAGCTTGTAGTAGAGGCGGTGGCTGCAAGCACGATACAAGTAACCTTAACTTGGGATGGTGTCAATGATGTTGACTTGTATGTTTTAGAACCAGGTTGGGAAAATAGTAATACTGCAGGCATGGGGATTTTTAGTGAAAAAATTTACTATGCAAACCGTATTTCATCAGAATCTTTAGGTTGGTTGGATAAAGATAACGTTATCCAATACGGCCCAGAAAACATTACTTTTGCCTATAAAATGCTAGAGGGTGATTACGATGTGGCCGTTAATTTCTTCGCAAATGGTCGTTATGATGAAGCAACCAACTATTTTTTGACTGTTAACGTAGAAGGGCAAGACTCTCAATTTTACGAAGGTAAATTTAATCCAACTGCCAGAAATGGTGGAAGCTTTAGAGATAATGATGTATCTGATTGTAGAGTTGGAGCTGTGAATGCAGTAGAGCAATGTGACCCTGCGCGTGGTACGCATATAATACATACGATCAAGGTAGATGAAAATCTTAATGCTAAATTGGCTAATAGATTGCCCATAGAAGATTATATGGGTAGTTGGGAATACACAGATACAGAAAGTGATGTAACAGGCTGTTTAGTTATTGATGGTGAATTTGATTTTTTAACACTGGATTATTTACCTACCGGGTTTAAGTTAGAAAATGGTACATTAAAAGTAAGTGATGCTTTTCTTGCTAACACTATATTTTATGGATCGGGTAGAGACTATAATTATAAGTTCCATGATCTTACTCGTGTAGAAGCATGTTCTAATTAATTATTATGTGATTTTTAAACAACCTTCTCTTTTGAGAGGGTTGTTTTTTTTAATAAGATAAAAGCTAGATAATAGTGAAGTGTATGCGCATCTGGTTATTTGTTCTTTTACTGCTTCCATTTAATAGCCTATTTGCTGAAGGGGTAATAGTTACTTGGAAAAAAGGTTATTCGCAGCAGAGTTTAGAATTACCACAAACATCGACACAAAAATCTACCTTGGTGTTTGGTAAGAAAATATTTAACACTAAAACGAAAGAAATTTATCTGTATCAGGTTCCTAATCGGCAGCAACGCTTGAAGCTAATACAAAAACTGATGCTAAAGCCAAATGTTATTTCTGTTGAGCTTGATGCTGCTGTCGAAATTCAAGCAGATTCTCAACTTCCTGCGCACTTTCAACAATTAGATTTAGTAACTATTAATGAGTATGTAGAACAATATGCTTGTCATGATATACCTATAGCTGTATTAGATACTGGTATAGCTAGTAATCACTCGACATTGCAATTTATTAACTTTATTTCCCACAAAAATTATATAGATAATACTGCTAGTGCTGAAGACGATAATGGGCATGGTACTCATGTAGCCGGGTTAATCGGCGCAAGTAGACAGCAATTAAATGATCCCTCCGAAGTTGTTGCCGGCCTGTGTTATTCTGCTAGCTTGCATAATTACAAGGTAATTGAACAAGATGGTTTTGGTAGTGTTTCTGGAGTAATTGAAGCGCTAGAATCAATCCTAGATTCTGGGCGTGAAGCTATTCCCTTAATAAACTTATCTTTAACCACTAATAGTAGTTTTAGCTTACGCACTGCAATTAATGAATTAGGCAAGCAAGGGCAATTTGTTGTAGTGGCAGCCGGAAATAGTGGCTTGCAGTTAGATACTAGCCCAAGCTATCCGGCAGCTTACAGTAAAGACTTTTCTAATGTTATAAGTGTTGCAAATGTTAATAGTGGTGGTTTTTTAGCAGACTCGAGTAACTTTGGTTATCAGCTGGTTGATTTTTCCGCCCCAGGTGAAAAGCTTTTAAGCACCTGGTTAATGACTGATACTGAAGATGGTTACGCAGTTTCTTCTGGTACTTCAATGTCCACTCCTTTGGTAACTGCAACATTGGCCGCCTTAATGCAGAAATATCAGCACTTTAATTTACCACCAGAAGCTTTTCGTGCTGCAATAATTAATAGTCTTAATTACTCAGACGCTTTACAAGGCAAGCTGAAATATGCAGGCATTTTATCTACTGGTAACTCTCTATCGTTAACTCCTGAACAATTATTTAAACCTGCATGGTTTAATTATAAGTGGCAAGAAGACGTTGATGCTATATATATTTCTGGTTATAAAATGGATGAAGTTGTTGGTGTTAACTTTCATAACCTTAAAGATTTAAAACCAGTTAAAGAGCTTGCTTTTAGTTACAAGCCTGAAATGGAGGCGGTTTTGGTTATCTTGCCAGAAAGTTGGAGGGATGGCAGCCTAGAATTTATTACAGATAGCCATGAGTTAAAACCACTGGATTTTACTTTGATGGTTGCTAATAGCTTGCCGGAAAAGTCAGGTTATTGTGTTGGTTCGCACTGTGAAGTTAAATGGGAAAACCTAAGCCTAGCAATCACTAGGCTTGATGGTAATAACCAACCTTGGTTTTTGTCTACACAGCAATATCAAGATCAGACAGCGTTAGTAATTAGTGGAAGTAACTTATCTGGAATTTGGGATCTCAAGTTTTCTGGTGCTCCAAGATTACAAGTTTTAGGTATGCAGGCAGTCAATGCTCTGGGAGAAGTGAAAGAATTAACTACCGCTAATGGTTATCTTGTACATTCGGAAACTAATGTTAGCTGGCTGGTTGAAGAGCCAGAGAAGTGGTCATCTCTTGCGGCTCCACTACAGCAGCTTTGGTTGTTACCACAAGTTAGTACAAGCGCAGAGATATCCAGTTCTTCAAACAGTTGTTACATAGCTAGTCAGGTTTATGGTGATGTTTATGCTCCAGAGGTAATGGTATTACGTCAATTTAGGGATGATGTTTTGATGCATTCCGAGTTAGGAAAAAAGCTGACAGCATTTTATTACAAGCATTCACCTGCTTTGGCTCTATGGATTGCGGATAAACCAAAATTACAAGGTTTAGTACGTTGGTGTTTAGATTTTTTGGTAAAAATTTTACGTTAGAAGTTAGTTGATTAACTTTCCTGCCAGAGGGTATGTCACTAGCAGGTGATGTAAGCTAGTTTTTTCTTCTTATGTTAGTTAAGCGTACCAATGGCTATCTTTATGTTAAAATTACTCTTTTTATTTTATAGAGCTGTGTAATGAAACACCTAGTCACTGGCGCTGCCGGCTTTATTGGCATGTACACCGCCAAGCGTTTGTTAGAGCAAGGCCATGAGGTTGTGGGTTTAGATAACCTAAACAGCTATTACGAGCCGGAGTTAAAGCAGTATCGGCTTGAACAGCTAAAACCTTTTGCTAACTTTAAATTTGTTAAATTAGATTTGGCCGACCGTGAAGGCATGGCGGAATTGTTTAAAACTGAGCAGTTTGAGCGAGTTATTCACCTAGCTGCTCAAGCGGGTGTACGTTATTCAATAGAAGCGCCGTTTGATTATATCGACAGCAACCTAGTGGGCATGACCACCATATTAGAAGGCTGCCGTCATAATAAGGTACAGCATTTGGTTTATGCCTCATCGAGTTCTGTGTATGGCATGAATGATAAAATTCCCTTTAGTGAAGCAGACCAGGTCGATAACCCTGTTTCGCTCTATGCGGCGACCAAAAAAGCCAATGAGTTAATGGCGCATAGCTATTCCAAACTTTATAACCTTCCCACTACTGGGCTACGGTTTTTTACGGTTTATGGCCCAGCTGGTCGCCCGGATATGGCGCCTTGGTTGTTTACAGAAGCTATTCTTAAAGGCGAGCCGATAAAAGTGTTTAACCAAGGCAAAATGATGCGCGACTTCACCTACATAGACGATATAGTCGAAGGCGTTATCCGCATAGCCGACAAGTCTCCAGAACAAGCCATTCCTTACCAAATTTTTAACATAGGCAATAACGAACCCATTCAACTAGCACGCTTTATTCAAGCCATTGAAACCGCCTGCGGTAAAAAAGCCGAAAAAATTATGCTCGGTATGCAGCCAGGCGATGTAGAGCGCACCTACGCCGACACTAGCCGTTTAGAAGCCTCGGTCGGTTACAAGCCACAAACTGAAATAGAAGACGGCATTACAAAATTTGTTGATTGGTATAAAGAATACAGAAGGATTTAAACGCATGAAAATAGCAGTAGCAGGTACAGGTTATGTGGGTTTATCCAACGCGGTCCTTTTAGCCCAGCATAACCAAGTGGTGGCTTTAGACCTAGATGAAGAAAAAGTTAAGCTTATTAATCAAGGTATATCTCCAATAGAAGATGCAGAAATTACAGACTTTTTAACCAATAAAGCATTAAACCTAACTGCCACCTTAAATACACAAGAAGCTTACCAAAATGCAGATTTTGTGATTATTGCTACGCCAACCAACTATGACCCAAAAACCAACTATTTTGACACCAGTAGCGTAGAAGGCGTTATAGCAGATGTAACAAAAATAAACCCTGCCGCTAGCATTATTATTAAATCGACCGTACCGGTTGGTTTTACTGCCGCCACTATTGAAAATACAAAAGAGCAAAGCGGTAAGCAAACACCTGAAATTATTTTTAGCCCCGAATTTTTGCGTGAAGGTAAAGCACTTTATGACAACCTTTATCCCAGCCGTATTATTGTTGGGGCGCAAACCGAGGCGGCAAAAACCTTTGCCAAACTGCTACAAGAAGGGGCAATTAAGCAAAATGTTCCTGTGTTGCTTACCAACAGCACCGAAGCAGAAGGAATCAAGCTATTTAGCAACACCTACCTAGCCATGCGTGTGGCCTACTTTAACGAGCTAGATAGCTATTGCGCCGTGAATGGTTTAGATGCTAAACAAATTATTGAAGGCGTAGGCTTAGACCCACGCATTGGTGATCATTACAACAACCCCAGTTTTGGCTATGGTGGCTACTGCCTACCCAAAGACACCAAGCAGCTATTAGCCAACTACGACCAAGTACCCAACAACATTATTGGTGCCATTGTTGATGCCAACCGCACCCGTAAAGATTTTATAGCGGAAAGTATTATTAAACGCTTAACCGTCATTGCGAGCGAAGCGAAGCAATCTCCCCTAGTAGGCATCTACCGCTTGGTAATGAAAGAAGGCTCCGATAATTTTAGAGCCTCAGCCATTCAGGGCGTTATGAAACGCATAAAAGCCAAAGGTATTGAAGTAGTTGTTTACGAGCCCGTACTGCAAGAAAGCCACTTTTACAACTCACGTGTAATTACAGACTTAGAAGAGTTTAAGCAGCAAAGTAGCGTGATAGTGGCTAACCGGTTAAGTGAAGACCTGTTAGATGTAAAAGACAAAGTTTATACCAGAGACTTGTTTCAGAGTGATGCTTAAGCAATTAAGCTTTTATACCATTCTAAAGTTCTTTGGGCTGTGGTTTCGGCATCGAAAACAGTATTTATACGTTTAAGTGCAGTCGCAACTCTTTGTTGGGTTGCATCTGGGTTTTGGAAGGTTTGCATAATAGCTTCTTTTAGTTGTTCGCTATTGCCTTGCTTAACTAATAAGCCTGTTTTGTTGTTTAATACTATTTCAGGTGTGCCGCCTGCATCGGTTGCTACTACAGGGGTTTCTACACACATGGCTTCCACTACCACTCTAGGTAAACCCTCACCGCTTTTAGAAGCAGACACTAGCAAATCGGATGCACGAATAACATCAGTTGGGTTGTTTATATAGCCAGTAAAATGAATCCTTTCTGGGTGTTTGCACTGGCTTGCTCGTTGGTGAGCTTGTTGGTTTTTATCAATATCACCTATCAGCAGTAGGTGGGCATTTAATTCTGAAGGAAGTGAATCAAACGCTTCAAGTAAAGTGGGTATGCCTTTATGCATACTGTTTCTACTAATACAGCTTAGAACTTGGCTATTTTTGGGTAAATTAAACCGAGCTAAGTCAGCTGGCTCACCAGTATACCATTCTGGTTTATGACCCTTGTAAATGGTTTTTAGCTTTTTAGGTGGAATACGCAACCATAAGAAGCGAGCCTTTAGCATGGCTTGTCGAACAGCTTCGGCTACACAAAAAACACCATCTAAACACGGGTGTAAAAAGCTAAACCAGTTTTCTGGCTGGGTGTAGCTCATATTAGTTGTTACACCACGATAACCTAAGATTTTTACGCGATGCTTCTTCCCGGCTTTTATTGCACAGGTGACAGCTCGGGAGTTAAAAGCATGTAGTAGATCATAGTCACCTGCGTATAACGCTTGTTTTATTTTTTCAGTGCCTTGTTTGTCGAAGCGTCCTGTGATTTTTAAATCTATTAAATTAACGCCAGCAGCTTTAAGTAGTGGATAGTTACGCCCATCTGGATTACACATAACAGTGACCTTAACTTTCTTAGAAAGGGCTATAAATAACTCGCTTTCTGGGCGATCGCATTTATCGGTAACAAATAATACTTTCATTGGTATCTCATCTTTTAGAAAAATAGTATTGTTTCAAAAGCCCCAGTAACCTAAACGCTTTCTTAGTTTAAGTTTACGCAATAAGTTTAATGGCTTACGTTTTAGTTTACCTAAGCCTTGCTCTAATACTTCATCAACAGCACGAAGAACGCGTTGGCTAGATTTACCATCTTTGTAACTATGAAGGTTTTTACAAACTTGCTCAGCTTCAGATAACTGTTTTGTAGCGTCTTTTGTTAGTGCTTTTAATGTAGGAAGTATATCTGATACTTTTTGTGTGTCCGTTAAAAATGGACCTGGGTTGCGTGTTTTAAATGTTATTACTGGTTTATTAAGAAACATGAACTCGTACATAATAGACGAGGTGTCGCAGATCATAATATCAGCTTGAGTCATGGCATCGTAGAGATCTGCGTCAGGCTGCAAGAAGACAAAGCTATCATCTTGCATTGTTAAGTATTTTTCGACAACATCTTGATCCATAAGGGGGTGTAGCGTGGCTATAACCTTCCAACCAGGAAGATTGGAAATACTTTTTAGTTCATCAGCCACAGCTGGCGCAGCAGTAATGGATGGTGAGAAGGTAGATGCAAAAAATAAAATTTTTGCCTGTTTTGTCTTTGGTTTGGTTTGTTCTGTTTGGCTATTAAATAATGGGTCTAACTTAGGCCAACCTGTTTTTATAACATAAAAGTTTTTATGTTTTTCTGCCAACTTGCTAAAGGTATTCGTATCGTGTTCTGCATGAGTGCAATAAAGGTCATACCAACCCCTTATGTTGAAGTGAGCGTTATTTTTGGAGTCTCGCTTATTAATGGATAGACCATGAAAAAGCATGACCTTTAACCCTGGTAAATAGTAAGGTATCCAGTCGCCAGCACCAAATATTACATCGGGTGCGAAGTCCTTCACTTCTTTTTCATTAACTAGAAGCTTTTCATTTGCTAAAAGGTTGATAGGTGTATCTTTGGTGAAAAACCAAGCTACTTCATTTCCTTCTTCCCAAATAGCTTCTTGTACAGGTCTAAAAACTGCATAGCAGTAGGCTGCATTAACAAAAAATACATAGCGTTTTTTCATACGGGTGTGTTCTTTTTTAATTTTTCTTCTTGGGTTAAGGTCCATAGTCCAGCATGTTTAGCAAAGTTGGTTTGCATGTAGTCTAATGCAACTAATAGTCCTACTCTCCCATCTAAAAAACCACCTCGTAATATGAAGATATGAAAAAAAGTCCAGTAAGACCTCAGTATAACTAATGCAAGGCTGTGGTTGCGCCGACCTCTTTCAAAATATTTTTGGCTCCCTAACCAGCCGTACTTAGCATTTTTAGCTAATGCTTCACCATAGTTTCTTACAGTGTGATGCATCAAAATACCGGGTAAACGGCTTACTTTCCCCTTTGGATGAATTACTTTTTCGTGTACTTGGTCTGGGCTAAAGCTGGAGCCTTCTCTTATAAATAAGCGTAATGGTGCCCGACCGCTGCGACCAAAACGTAACATCTTTCCATGCCTTACTACACCCCATTTAATTGTAAAGGCTACTTCTTCTATCGTTTCTTGTGTAAGCAGTTTAGCAAGTGCTTTTTGTGCCGTTGCATCTAAAGATTCATCAGCATCAATAAACAGTACCCAATCCATTTTAGCTTTTTCTAAGCAACGTTGTTTTTGTGGGCCGAAACCTGGCCAATCGGTTACTTCAACTTGGTCTGTGTACTCTCGAATAATCTCAACTGTGTTATCAGTACTGCCGCTGTCTAAAATAACTATTTCATCAGCTAGGTGTTTGACTGAATCTAAACAAGTGCGTATTCGATCAGCTTCATTTTTGGTAATGACACAAACAGAAAGTGTGTGTGTTTTTTCTTTAACCATGAATAAATACCCTTACGTTATTGATTAGCTACTTTTGTTCTAAAGCTTGATTACGAATACGCCAATCTTTAAATACTAAACAAGCTTTTTCTTGCATTACTAAGATTTCTAGTTGAGCTGTAGGCTTTGCAATAGGCGTTAAAGTTAGTTGACTAGTATCTGTCCATTGATAGTACCTTGGTTCTGTAAAGTTGGTAGCAGCACCAGCAGTACTAATAACTATGCCTTGCCCACCTTCAGTATTAATAAATGAGGTAGCTCTAGAGTTTTCAGTCGTTCTTGTATAAATATTTTTATCAGAAGTTAGTGGTACTTCTACTTCTGATAAGGAGTGCTCCCATAAGGTTGGAAAAATATCAGCATGGCTGGCCCAGATTTCAGGGTTAATAGGTTCTTTATTAAGTTTATAGTCTTTAGGTATGTAAAAAAGTAAAGGTACACCAAACTTTAGTGGCAACTGAGTATTGTCAGGGTAAGTAATAATGGAGCGACTTTGATGGTCACCTGAAGCTGCAACCAGTGTATGCGATAAAAGATTTTGTTTTTCTAAGTTTTGCAAAAAATCTCCAAGAGAATTATTGGCATACTGATAAGTTTCCAAAATAGATCGACCTAATTTAGAATCAACAGCCAGAGCGTTGCCTAGCATTTTTTCATCTAAAGCTTTAGGAATATAATGATTAGGTATTCGAAAAGGTGCATGATTAGTAACTGATAGCATTACTAACATGACTTTTTCACCTTGTTGCTCGGCAGCTTTTAAATAGTCTAAGGCGTATTTAAACATCCATTCATCATCTACACCCCAAGTGTGGGTCGTCGCTTGAGGGTAAGCATTAATAATAACCTCTCTGTCTAATACTTCATCAAAACCTTGAAAGTAGAGGGTTTTATTTAGTTGACGCCAAGCACCTGGCCCTGCGGTTAAAAATACTGTTTTATAACCTGCTTTTTTGTAGGGTAAAACTCTAGAGGTATCGTAGCTTTGGTAGCCATAAATACTTTGTGTTATTGGGGTAATAGGGCTGTCTAGTAAAATACCTTCTAAGCTTTGAAATGTGCCGTTTTCAACGGATAAAGCTTGGGGGAAATAGTCAGCTTTACCTTCTACCCAAGGACGAAGCTTGCCTAATAAGTTGTTTTTATTTGGTTCATCAAACAACATTAAATGCCGACCCCAGCCCTCCATAATTGCAAAAACAACATGGGGTGGTTTTTCTTCTACTTGGTGGTTGTAAGTTAACTTTTGCTTGAAACTGGTAATTGGCTCGGCAAAGCACTGTTCAGCTGCCTCTTGCCAGCTAGTAAAACCTAAGCTTACTAATCGACTATTGGGGTTATTGCCTAACTGGGAGTTTTCACGTTCTTTCTTTGCTAAATAGAGTGCGTAAGCACCACTGGGTACTAAATGATTTATAAAGGTGTTGTTGGAAACACTCAAGTGTCTGGACCTAAGTTTAGAAGAGCCGATACCACCGCTGGTAGCTATAACCAACACAAG
Organism: Marinospirillum insulare DSM 21763; assembly: GCF_000686905.1. GTDB lineage: Bacteria > Pseudomonadota > Gammaproteobacteria > Pseudomonadales > Halomonadaceae > Marinospirillum > Marinospirillum insulare. Next base: position 80,412 of record NZ_JMLW01000007.1, on the reverse strand, counting down.
AATACTGGCTAGTGTAATAGAAAAAGCTTTTTTAAACTTAAAACTAGGTGCTAAATGCTTAGCAAGTTTTATAGCAAGATAGATTTGTAAAAAACTAAAAAAAACTAAGGCAAACAATAACTTAACTGTAGGGAAGTCGGACCAAAGGGTCGCCAACACTGCTCCTGTATCGTCTTCATTTAAGCCAAATATTAACGCATTGATAGGGCTTTGGTAAAAGCTAAAATAATAATAATTTACAATGCCCAATAGGTTAAGTAACACTACAAAAACTGCTTGGTAAGCTATTGTGGTTTTTTCAAAATAACGCCAAGCCCCTGCTGATAATTTGTAAAAAGGTAGCGCTAGTAAAATTAAAATACCAGATAATGGGCCTAGAATTTTTAAATCAAAAGCTAAGCCAATACTGAAAGCTGTTAAAAGATCGTTGCTTGGTAAGCTATTTAATTTAGGTCCTAAAAAATATAGGTACAAAAGTCTAAATACACCTAAGCCTATAAGAGTGAAAATGAATATTAGCCAAGTTGATACAAGCCATTGCATCCAGCGTTGGGATAAGTTTTGCTTCATCCTAGGTTTTGCCTTTGTTTGATGGTCTTTATTGCTCAATAGATTTTAACAGTTTTGGGCTGAGTATTTTAGGGGGTAGCTTATGCCTTTTCCAGATTTTATTCATCACGGCGGTGCTTCAGGCGTTACGGGTTCTTGTCATCAGTTGGTTGCCAATGCCCAAAGCAGCTTACTAGTAGACTGCGGCTTGTTTCAAGGTGAAGATGCTGCAACTGATAGCTTCCAACAACTACAGGTTGAATTTGATTTATCTGTAGTTCAGGCCTTAGTGGTTACTCATGTGCATATTGACCATATCGGTCGTTTACCTTACCTATTAGCTTCTGGTTTTACTGGTCCAATTATTTGCAGCCAGCCTTCGGCTCTTTTACTGCCTTTAGTAATAGAAGATGCTTTGAAAATTGGTTTCACTAAAGACTCTAAAGTCATTGAGCAGTTTTTAGCACGTGTGCAAAAGCAGCTAGTACCGCTGGATTATAAACAATGGCACACCCTAGTAGATAGCAACCAACTGCACATGAAAGTGAAGCTGCAACGAGCTGGGCATATTTTAGGTTCTTGCTATGTGGAAGTGGCTTTGCACTATAAGCAAGAAAATACTAAAAAGCGTGTGGTTTTCTCAGGCGACTTAGGAGCGCCTTGGTCACCTTTGTTGCCTGCACCTAAATCACCTTATAAATGTGATTACCTAGTGCTAGAAAGCACCTATGGCGACAGGTTGCATGGTAATAGGCAAAATAGAGCCAAGCGGTTAAAAGTAGCGATAGAAAAAGCTTTAAAAAACCAAGGGTCGGTATTAATTCCTGCTTTTAGTATAGGTCGCACTCAAGAGTTACTTTATGAATTAGAAGGGTTAGTGCATAATGCTGGCGGTTTGTGGAAAGATTTAGAAATTATTGTCGATTCACCCTTGGCTGCCAAATTTACTAAGGTGTATCGCCAGCTTAAACCTTATTGGGATAAAGAAGCTCAAAGACGCTTAAGGGCAGGGCGACACCCGCTGAATTTTGAGAACTTATATACGGTTAATACGCACCAAGAACATGAAGCAACTGTCGCTTACCTAGCCAAAACAGGCAGAGCAGCGGTAGTTATAGCTGCCAGTGGTATGTGTGCTGGTGGCCGAATAGTAAATTATCTAAAAGCCATGTTAGGTGATGAGCACCACCAAGTGCTTTTTGTGGGTTATCAAGCTTCCGGAACGCCAGGGCGCAAGATACAAAAATACGGCCCTAGTGGTGGTTATGTAGATTTAGATGGTCAGCGTTATAGTATCAGAGCAGGGGTCGACACCATTACTGGCTACTCCGCTCATGCAGACCAAAAAGATTTATTGAATTTTATAAAGCGCATGCGCTACTGGCCAAAAGAAATACGTTTGGTGCATGGGCAGGAAGAAGCTAGGCTGGCAATAAAAAATAAAATTGAAGAGATATATTTTAATAAACAACAACTTATAAAAGTGATACTACCTAAGTGAATTTAGCTCGATATTATTCAAGTTTTGCAGTGTTTTTATTAGGCTCGGTAGCACTAGTAGTGCCTAGTGGTTATTCAATTGGTTTTGCACTTTTGCTTTTAGCTAGTTTTACTTTGCTTTGGCGAAAACCAGCTTTTCACTTGCAAGCAGAAGATAAACTGATAATGGCTGTAATTGCAAGTTATAGCCTGATACTGATCACTCAGCTTTTAATGGATGGTGCAAGTATACGTGAATTAGATCGACCAAGTCGTTTTTTATTTTCTTTGCCAGTTATACTGTATGTTATAGCTTACCCACCAAAATTAGCCAGTTTATTTGCTGGTTTAATTCTAGGCTCTATATTAACTGGAGGGTGGGCTGCTTGGCAAAAATTATTTTTAAATGTAGAGAGGGCAGGTGGTTATACTAATACAATTCAATTCGGTAATATCAGTATATTGCTGGGTTTTTTCTGTTTGGCTGGTCTTGGTTGGGCGAGCATTCAACCAAGAGCTAAAGCTTGGATGGCTTTGTTAGTTTTAGGTGCTCTTCTAGGTGTTTTAGGTTCTTTGTTATCAGGTAGTCGTGGTGGTTGGATAGGTTTACCTTTCTTGTTTTTTATTTTATATCGAGCCTATGGTAGGGATTTAACATTTAAAATTAAATTTGTAATATTAAGCATGGTTTTTATTTTTATTAGTGCTATTTATTTACTACCCCAAACTGGAGTTAAAGAACGTGTAAGTCAAGCTGTAGAAAATATTAGAGATTACACAGTAGGAGACAATAAACATACTTCTGTAGGCTTGCGTTTAGATATGTGGAAAGGAGCTTTAAATTTAATTTCTGAAAAACCTATCTCTGGCTGGGGTTGGGGTGGTTATAAAGAGAGAATGCAAGAATTGGTAGATGAAAAAGATTTTCCACAGTTTGCTGCAGACCACCATACTCATAATGAGTACTTAGATAATTATGGTAAACGTGGTTTGTTGGGTCTAGTTTCTTTACTGGCCTTGTATTTAGTTCCTTTTAGTTTATTTGCACGCCACTTAACTAATTCAAATATAGAAATACGTTCATTAGCGACAATGGGTGCTCTTTTGCCGGTTGCATTTATGGATTTTGGTTTAACACAAACATTCTTTTCACACAATAGTGGAGTGATGGTTTATTCGTGTTGGCTTGCAGTTATATGGGGAAGTATGCGAGCGCTCGAAAATAATAGAAAATAGAGTTGTTTAATTGTTTTTTTATAAGTTAATACTTTGGCTTTGGCTACCCGAGGTAAAACATAGCTAACCCGTTTATGTTAGTGTGCTTTTTTAGGTATCTATTGCTTGCTGCTACGAGGTTTTTTATGTCTGTTACACCCAAGTTCAATTCAGCTTTCCGTTTAATCCGCAGCGAAGCCGTTGCTTCTTTAAATATGCAGGTTCAGGAATACGAGCATATTCAAACCGGTGCTAAGCATTTTCATTTGGCAGCTGAGCAAGAAGAGAAGGTGTTTTTGGTGGCTTTTCGTACCATGCCGCAAGATTCTACGGGTGTGGCGCATATTTTAGAGCACACGGCCTTGTGTGGTAGTGAGCGTTTTCCGGTGCGTGATCCTTTTTTTATGATGACGCGCCGTTCGTTAAATACCTTTATGAATGCTTTTACCAGCAGTGATTGGACGGCTTACCCTTTTGCTAGTTTGAATAACAAAGACTTTAACAACTTGTTAGATGTGTATTTAGACGCAGCGTTTTTTTCGCGTTTAGACCCGATGGATTTTGCCCAAGAAGGCCACCGAGTTGAGTTTGCTGAGCCAAATAACCCTGAATCGGATTTGGTTTACAAGGGTGTGGTGTTTAATGAAATGAAGGGTGCAATGAGTTCACCCGTGGCTAGCTTGTGGCAAACTTTTACCAAGTATTTATTTCCTGAAACCACTTATCACCATAACTCCGGTGGTGAGCATGCTTCCATTCCTGATTTAACCTATGAGCAGTTGCGTGAGTTTTATGCCAGCCATTACCACCCCAGTAATGCGGTGTTTATGACTTTTGGTGATTTAGATGTGGCGGCTTTGCAAGAAAAAATTCACCAGCAGGCGTTAAGCAATTTTGAGCGCAGCGATATCGAGCTGAAGGTGCCGGATGAAAAGCGTTATTTTGCGCCGGTGCGGGTGGAAGAGGCTTATGCGCTAGACCAAGAAGATTTATCTAAGCAAACCCACCATGTTTTGGGTTGGTTATTACCCCGTTCGATTGATGTTGATGCTTTAATGAAGGCACATTTGTTGGAACGGGTGTTATTGGATAATTCCAGTTCGCCTTTATTAGCGGCTTTGGAATCTAGCACTTTGGGTACTGGTCCTTCGCCCTTGTGTGGTTTGGAAGATTCTAACCGTGAAATGAGTTTTGTCTGTGGTTTGGAAGGCAGTGAGCCAGAAGATGCCGCAGCGGTTGAGCAGTTAATTTTAGATACTTTGCAAAAGGTGGCTGATGAAGGCGTTGACCCGCGCAGCGTAGCGGCGCAGTTGCATCAGTTGGAATTAAGCCAGCGTGAAATTACTGGCGATGGTATGCCGTTTGGTTTGCAGTTAATTTTGGCCGGTATGTCAGCGGCAATTCACCGTGGCGACCCAGTTTCGGTATTGAATATTGACCCTGCCTTAGCAAAGCTGCGTGAAGCCGTTAAAGATGCGGACTTTATTCCTAATTTAATTCGTGAATGGTTGTTAGATAACCCGCACCGTGTTCGGGTAACTTTGCGCCCCGATAACCAGTTAACCGCTAAAAAAGATGCGGCTGAAGCGGCACGTTTAGCGGCAATGAAAGCAGAACTAACGGCGGAACAAAAGCAGGCAATTGTTGAGCAGGCCAAAGCTTTAGAAGCCCGTCAGCAGCAGGTGGATGACGATAGTTTATTGCCTAAAGTAACCCTGCAAGACGTGCCTTTAGAAATGCACCTGCCTACCGCTGAAGCTGTCGCTGCTGGCAGTGTAAAAGGCCAGTGGTTTACTGCCGGTACTAATGGTTTGGTGTATTTGCAGGCGGTGTTAGATTTGCCGCAACTGAATGAAGCTGAACAGCAGTTAATGCCTTTATTTGCCCACTGCATGACTGAATTAGGTTGTGCCGAGCGGGATTACCGAGCCAACCAAGCTTTACAAAGTGAAGTGTCGGGTGGTTTAAGTGCTTCCTTTACGGTGCGTGGCGCTAAAGAAGACGAGCAGCAGGTTAGCGGCTACTTGGTGTTATCGGGCAAAGCTTTGGCGGTGAATCAACAGGCTTTACAAGCTTTAATGGCTGAAACGCTAGAAAAAGCCCGTTTTGATGAATTGCCCCGCATTGCAGAAATTGTTGCCCAGCGTAGTTCACGTTTAGCTAATTCTATTACTGGGCGAGGCCATGCCTTAGCCATGCAATCCGCTGCAGCAAAGTTTAGCCCAGTGGCTAATTTTACCCAGCAAACTTCGGGCTTAGTGGCAATTCAAACCGCTAAAGCACTAGCGCAACAGATTAAAGCAGAAGGTGATAAGGCTGCTGCAAACACAGTGCTAGAAGATTTATCGGCTCGTTTAGTGGCTTTGCATAATAAAATTAAACAAGCACCTAGGCAGTTTTTGCTAGTCGCAGAAGCTGACCATCAGCAAGCTATGTTAGATGCTTTACAAACCCACTGGGCAAGTTTACCCGTGGCAACGACTTGGCAAGCTTTGCACTTGCCTAAAACCCGTGAGCCAGTAAAGCAGTTATGGCTAACCAGTACGCAGGTTAATTTCTGTGCTTTGGCTTTCCCAACGGTTCCCGGTGGTCATGCTGATGCAGCCGCTTTAACTGTGTTGGGTGATTATTTGCGTAATGGCTTTTTACACCGTGCGATTCGTGAACAGGGCGGTGCTTATGGCGCTGGTGCTGGGCAGGATAACGGCGATGCAGTATTCCGCTTCTTCTCTTACCGTGATCCTCGTGTAGAAGGCACTTTAGCTGATTTTTATGCTTCCTTAACTTGGCTGCAAGAAAACCCAGTTGATCAGCAAAAGCTAGAAGAAGCGATTTTAGGTGTAGTGTCTTCCATCGACAAACCCGGTTCACCCGCGGGTGATGCAAGGCAAACCTACTTTGCTAACCTCTTTGGACGTACACCCGAAAGCCGCAAAGCTTTTCGTGCCAGTATTCTAGCCGTAAAAGGTGAAGACCTAGTGCGTGTGGCAGCTGAATACTTAAAGCCTGAATTAGCCAGTGTAGCGGTAGTAACCAACGCCAAAACAGCTGAAAGCTTAGATGCCAGCTATGAAAGGTTAGAGGTGTAGTTGTATTCTTAGGCAGATGTTAGTTTTTTCAGGGCGCTTTGAAGCAATCGAGACAGCCACGTCGCTGCGCTCCTCGCAGTGACAAAATGTTCGGTCATTACGAACGAAGTGAAGTAATCTAGACTGCCACTGCATAAGGCCTCGCAGTGACGAATACGGATCATGGTGCGTCCTTTCCCGTCATTCCGAGCTTAGCGAAGCAATCTAGACCCCCACGTCGTTTCACTCCTCGCAGTGACTAGTACTAACCCAACAAGCCAGGATACAAATCAAGCCAGTTAATATTCATTGATTCAATAAGCTCAATTTTTCTTCTTCTATTTCCAGCCTTTAGCTGCTTCTCCCTAGAAATAGCGCTAGTTATATCTTCGCTGATTTCATAGTAAACCAATGTTTTAAGAGCGTATTTCTTAGTGAAGCCATCACATAACCCATTTTTATGCTCATAAACACGCTTAATTAAGTTACTGGTTACACCAATATAAAGAGTACCGTTCTTTTTATTCGTCATAATGTAAACATAACTAGACTTCATATTTCACACCCCATTACCCCGTCATTGCGAGCGTAGCGAAGCAATCCATGGACTGCCACGGCCTAAAGGCCTCGCAGTGACGAATACGGATCATGGTGCATCTTTTCCCGTCATTGCGAACTATTTCCACGTCATTACGAACGAAGTGAAGTAATCTAGACTGTCACGTCGCTTTGCTCCTCGCAGAGAGACAAAAGGTTCGGTCATTGCGAGCGTAGCGAAGCAATCTAGAGACTGCCACGTCGCTGCGCTCCTCGCAGTGACGTTAAATTGATGCTCCTCGCAGTGACGAAAGTGTGGTTTTAAGTAATATCATCTGTAAACCTAATACGCTTGGCCAGTTGCATAAAATAATCACGCGACCAGATATCTAAAACCTGCGTATCTGCAATAAAGCGTCTTACATCACTCTTGGCCGACTCTACATCCAGTTGCTCAATACGCTGAGTTAACCAAGAGCTAAACAAAGCTGAGGTTAAAGGCTCATCACCTAAATTCCCGCTTTGTCTTGCTCGCATTTCTAAATGCGTCAAATTCAACTCAGCACCCTGGCGTACATACCATTCAAAATCAAACCAATCACGGCCCTTCACTCGATTTTTCCACTGCCTAAACAGTAACGCGTGCATTTTGCCGGCATACAAATCAGGCAAACTAAAACACTTCACATACACAGAATAAGGATTCAGCAACAGCTTTTCTTCAGTGTTAAAACCCAGTGGTGGCTCAGTGTCGACCTCAAACTTGATTTTCAACACTTTCTGACCAGCTACTCTTACATCATAAATACTGGTGTTTTTCTTTAAAAAAGCCGATACCACCGCTGTTTCAACCGACTTTTCACGCGCCGAAATTTCTACCTCAAAGCCTAATGCATTAAATTCAGCGACTAAGGCATCAAAATAAGGCTCAAACGAAAAATCTGCTTGAGATTCCAGCAGCGAAAAGTCTAAGTCTTCTGAAAAACGCGGTAAGTCATAAAAAATACGCAAACAGGTCCCACCATAAAAAGCGGCTTTATCAAAAAAACCTGCCCGTACTAAACCTGCCAATGCAATCTCTTGCATTACTTCTCGTAAGGCATCATTCATATTATCGCCATCGGTCAAAGGGTATTTTTGCAGCATCTGCTCGACAACACTCATAGCAACCCCTCTAACACCTGACGCAAAGCATTAAACTGTCGCGGTTTATAACCGGAAGACGCATATCCCTCTAGCACAGCTGCATCAAAATCAACTAAAAGCTCTTCATCTATGCGTAAATCTTCAAATAAAAATGCTTCCATGGATGCTTTACCTAAGGCCTTTAAATGCCGCGTTAACAAAACCGTATCACACACCGCCTTAGTTGGACTTGCCAGCCAAAAGTGTTGATTACCGACTGCTTCAATCGTTAAACCAAGCGGAAAAAGTGCCTGCGGAATTTTAGAGTAAGAAAAGCGACCTAAGGCATTTTCCACTTCACGCCCACGCCCAGTGCAAACTGACGTCACCTCAACGACTCGCTCTGGAATTAATCCATGCCATGCCAGCGCATATTCTAAGGAAACACATGATGGCCCATACAAACGGTTGGCAATTAAAGGCAAACACAAAGCTTCTTGACGCCAAGGCGAACCCACAACATACAAGCCGCGCTTCAAAGAAATAAGTGTACCAGCGGCCAACCACTCAGAAATTTTATCATTCGGGCGTTCATAATCAGACAACAAAGGCAATAACGCACCACGAGAAAAAGGCACACCACCAAAAGAAGACAAACGTAACTCAAGCATAAGTGTTACTCTTGAATATATAATCGGAAACTATCCGATTATACACTCAAAAAATTACCAGGCTACCCACACTGTCATTGCGAACTATTTCCCGTCATTACGAACGTAGTGAAGTAATCTAGACCGCCATGTCGCTTTGCTCCTCGCAGTGACAAAAGGTTCGGTCATTGCGAACGGAGTGAAGTAATCTAGACTGCCGCGGCCTAAAGGCCTCGCAGTGACAGCAGGGCTCGGTCTTCTCGCAGTGACAAATACCACCTAACTAATCAAACCCCGCTGCCTTAAAAACAGCCTTTCCTTTAGCTCCATGAATATACCGCCAGAAGTCTTTTACTTCTTCTCTAGCATTGCCTGCATTAGTCAGCGCTATACCATGCACTAGCGCACTATGATGCTCTGCTTTTAGCTTAAGCACTTCTCTGCGCTGGCTTACTCCACCCTGCACTAAACGATTCCAAGGTAAAAAGCCCATAGGTATTTCATTTTCTTGTATTTGTGCATAAAGGTCTTGTGAGGCTGTCATGGTTTTTAAGCGTTTTTTTACTTTTTTATCTAGCTCATGGCGCTCTAACACTTCCAAGGCTGCGCGGTGGTAAACACTGTCTTCTGGCATTAAGCCTATAGCGCCTGTTTGAAGGGTGATAACACTGGTGCTGCGTACTGTTTCTCTGGGTGCCCAAAGCCCTAAGCGGCCTATAGCCAGTACTTGAGCTTGGGTTGCTGCCTTGCTGTTATATAGGCTTTGCACATAGTCCATTTCAGCACTGATTACTAAGTCAAAGGTGTAGCCATCATCGAGTAGGTTAGAATGATCATCGCCTTTACCCTGGTGGATTCGAAAGGGACTGGAATGCTCTAACTGGTAGTTATCAATCACTTTGTTTAGTACCCAGTAAAGGTCTGGGTCAACGTGAATTCTTATTAGGTTGGGGTCTTCATCTTTATTGCGGCTTTCTTTGCTTTCGGGTACATAGCCTTGGAAGTTAAACTGGCTCATGGGCAGTTTAGACTCAGAATGCATGGGGTTTGCCCAAGCGGGTAAGGCTAGGAGCAAAGCAATAAGAAGGCTGCTTAAAATTCTAAATCCGTTCGTCATCTATCTATACTTTTGTTTGTTCTAATAAAGGCTTGTAATCTTACCGTTTGAAATGTGCTTTGCCTATCGCTCTTTTGTTGTAGGGCTGTTAATCTTCCAGCCTTTTAATAGATAAATGTAAAATGGATTACCAAGAGCCCTAATGAGAACTCCTAAGCCCCTACCGCTCAGTAAATTGTACAAAGCTTGTCGCGCCAGTGATTTTAGCTTTGCTAGCACCCAGACTATTCCACCCTTAGATAGCTTTATTGGTCAAGAACGTGCGGAAGAAGCCCTGTGTTTTGCTACGGCAGTGAAGCGTAAAGGTTATAGCATTTTTGCGGTAGGTCACGATGGTTTAGGTAAGCGAACCATGGTGAGGCGTTTTTTAGAAAAGCGTGCAGCTAAGATGGAAGCGCCATCAGATTGGATGTATTTGCATGACTTTGTAAACCCACGCAAACCTTGGGCAGTGCGTTTGCCTTGTGGTTTGGGTCAGGTTTTTAAAGCCGATCTTCAAGCTTTTATTTTAGATTTAAAGCAAGCCATTCCAGCTGCTTTTGATAACGAAGGTTTTTTTGAGCGGGCTGAAAAAATTAAAGACTATTATTCTGAACAACAATCAGATGCTTTAAAAAAACTCGCCCTAGAAGCCGAGCCTTTGCAGTTAAAGTTGGTGTTGCAGTCGCCAGGTGGTTATATGTTTGTGCCGGCTGATGAAGAAGGCCAGCCCATGGAGGCGGATGCGTTTTCTGCCTTAAACGATGAGCAGCGCAAGGTGTTTCGTGAAGCCATTGAGCAGATGGAAAAAAAGTTGCGAGTGTTGTTGCGCCAGTTAGCTCAAATAGAAAAGCAAAGCCGTTTAGAGCAGCAAGCATTAAACGAAGAGGTGACTAACGATGCTTTGGGTGAGGGGTTAGAAAACTTACTGACTCAATACGCTGAATACCCACGTATAGAAGCCTACTTAAAAGCCTTACATAAAGATTTAATTGATAATCTTGCCATCTTTTTAGACCTAGATGAAGAAGATGAAGATGCCATTGCCAGTGTTTCGCCCGATAAGCGTATTCCCACCCGTTATCAGGTGAACCTAGTGATTAGCCATTCAAAAAGTGATCACGCGCCGGTTATAGAAGAAGCCTTGCCGACCCATAACAATATAGTGGGGCATATTGAAAATGTAACCTATCAGGGAACGGTAGCTACGGATTTTTCATTAATTCGCCCGGGTGCTTTGCATCGTGCTAATGGTGGCTTTTTACTTTTAAATGCTGAACGCATTTTAAGCCAACCCTACGCTTGGGATGGTTTAAAGCTAGCGCTACGCACGGGCAGCTTGCGAATTGATACGCTAGAAAGGCAGTTGTCAGTTTCGGGCAGTGTTTCGCTAGAACCTGAGCCTATTCCACTTACTTGTACCGTGGCTTTGTTGGGTGATTACGATATTTTAAATGCCTTGCAAGAACAAGACCCTGAGTTTATGGAATTGTTTAAAGTGGTGGCAGAGTTTGAAACTGAAATGCCGCGTACAGTGCCTAACCAACGTTTATATTCTCGGCTTATTTCTAGCATGGTGAATACGGAAAGCCTTTTGCCAGTGAGCAAGCAAGGGGTGATGCGCATGATTGAAGAAGCGTCTCGTATGGCAGAGCATCAGGGCAAAATTTCACTCAATGCAGCTGAGCTTAGCCATTTATTGCGTGAAGCCGACTACCTTGCCACGCGTGAATTAAAACCCTGCATTGAAGTAGACGATGTGCGCAAGGCTTTGCAAGCGCGTCGTCGCCGTGCGGGTCTTTATCCAGAACAAATGCTGGAGTCGATTACCGAAGACTTCATTATGATCAGCAGTGCTGGTGAACGTATAGGCCAGGTGAATGGTTTAACGGTGGTGGGTGGGCACGATTTTTACCACGGTCAGCCCTCGCGCATTACCGCTCGGGTACACTATGGCAATGGTGAAGTATTAGACATAGAGCGGAGTGTACATTTAGGTGGTTCTATGCACTCTAAAGGGGTGATGATTCTTACTGGCTTTTTATGTGGCTTGTTTGGTGCCGAAGATAGCCTACCCTTAGATGCTAGCTTGGTTTTTGAGCAGTCTTATGCAGGTGTTGATGGTGATTCTGCCTCTTTAGGTGAGCTGGTGTGTTTGTTGTCAGCTATGGCGGAAGTACCGGTTAAACAAAGCCTTGCAGTGACGGGTTCAATTAATCAGCTGGGTGAAGTGCAGCCCATTGGTGGAGTGAATGAAAAAATTGAAGGCTTTTTTGAAGTTTGCCAAGCACGCGGTTTAACGGGTGAGCAGGGAGTGATTATTCCCCAACAGAATGTAATGCAGCTAATGCTGCGTGAAGAAGTATTGGAAGCGGTTAAACAAAAGCAGTTTCATATTTGGGCGGTGAGTCAAGTAGAAGAAGCCGTACAGTTATTGCTAGGTTTGCCCGCTAAAAAGGTTTATGAAAAAATATCGGATCGCTTGGATCGTTTGCGTGAAAAAGACAATGATGATGACGAAGAAGATTCGAAAGATGCTAAAGAAAAAGATATTAAAGAAAAAGACACTAAAAGTGAGCCAGTAAAGAAATGATTGATGCAAAATTATTACGAACAGAATTGGATGCAGTAGCAGCAAGCTTAGCCAAGCGTGGTTTTGAACTAGATAAAGCTGCTTTTATTGCCTTGGAAGAGCAGCGTAAAACCCTGCAAGTACAAACCGAAACCCTACAAGCCGAGCGTAACGCCCGCTCTAAAAACATTGGTAAAGCTAAGGCTGCGGGTGAAGACATTCAGCCTTTATTAGATGAAGTGGCTAACCTAGGTGACAAGCTAGATGCTGCCAAGGCTGAATTAAGCCAAGTGCAAACTCGCTACCAAGATTTAATCGCTAACCTGCCTAACCTGCCGCATGCTTCTGTGCCAGAGGGTAAAGATGAAGACGACAATTTAGAAGTGCGTCGTTGGGGTGAGCAGCCTAGCTTTAATTTTGAAGTTAAAGACCATGTGGATTTAGGCGAGCAGAGCGGTTTATTAGATTTTGAAACCGCAGCCAAGCTAACCGGTGCCAGATTCAACCTAATGCGCGGCGGTATTGCGCGTTTACACCGGGCGCTGGCGCAGTTTATGTTGAACACCCAAGTGGATGAACATGGTTACGAAGAGTGCAATGTGCCGCTCATTGTGAATGCTGATAGCCTATATGGCACAGGCCAGCTACCTAAGTTTTCTGAAGATTTGTTTAAGCTAAATGTTGACCATGACTACTATTTAATTCCAACGGCTGAAGTGCCGCTCACCAATATAGCCCGTGACGGTATTCTTCCTGCTGAACAGCTGCCAGTAAAACTCACTGCGTTAAGTGCATGTTTTCGTTCCGAAGCAGGTGCTTATGGTAAAGATACCCGCGGTATGATTCGCCAGCATCAGTTTGAAAAAGTAGAAATGGTACAACTGGTTCACCCAGACACTTCTTACGCTGCTTTAGAAGAAATGGTTAGCCATGCAGAAACCATTTTACAAAAATTAGAACTTCCCTACCGTGTATTAACGCTTTGTACGGGCGATATGGGCTTTGGTGCGACTAAAACCTATGACCTAGAAGTGTGGGTGCCTAGCCAAAATACCTACCGAGAAATTTCTTCAGTGTCTAACTGTGAAGATTTCCAAGCCCGCCGAATGCAAGCGCGTTTTAGAAACCCAGAAACCAATAAGCCAGAGCTTTTACACACATTAAATGGTTCAGGCTTGGCAGTAGGGCGCTGCTTAGTGGCAGTGATGGAAAACTACCAGCAAGAAGATGGGCGGATAAAAGTACCTGAAGTGCTTAAAGGCTATATGGGTGGCGTGGACTACGTTTAAGGTTAAGGTGTAAAGGTTTAATTTTGCATCTTGCTGCTGGTGTTGTAGACTCTGACTAGGGTTTCGATAGGTTATACAGGAGTTTGAAATGAGCTACAGTGCTTTCAAAACTGGTTTTTTAAGTGTGTTTGATCCCTTTAAACCTGCTCCAAAACGCTCAACAAATACTGCAGAAAATAAAACTAAGGTATTCGATGGGGAGTTTTCTGAAGTTGTAAAAGCAGAGTCTTTGATGCACAGAGCATTTGAAAGAGCCTTATGCGATGCCAACAAAACGAACTCGTAATCCTTCTAGAAATAAACAGAAAGAATCAACTGTTCAACATAGGGTTGAACAGTTTTCTGGTCCTGTACCCCACCCTGATATTTTAAAAAAGTACGATGAAATAGTGCCTGGGCTAGCCGAAAGGTTAGTTAGTATGGCAGAGGACTCAATGCGTGCTGAAGTTAAGCTAAAGTCTAAAGCGGTCGAAGTTCGCGAGCTAGAGATAACTTCTCGTGATAGGCAAGAAAAACAAGAACATACTGACTATAGGCTAGGTGTTTTAGTAGCACTACTCGTTGTGTTTTTGTTTTTGGGAGTTGCTGTTTATGCAATTTCAGAAGGTGCTTACTATTTAGCCACTGCTGTTATAACAGCATTAGCAGGTATTATTTGGTCTGTACGTCGATCGAATAAGACTAACTAATTAACTATGATTTACAGCTTATAAATTACCGGTTAAACCATACTTAACGTTTGAGCGATAACAACACCCACAAAAAGCAGGTTAGTGATTAGCGAGCATTTAACTATGACCGGTAGCATAGGCGCTATTTGAGCAGGTTTAGAGGTTTTCCAAATGGCTCTTCCGTGTTGAATAACCACCACTAAACTTAGCAAAAAAGGTAGGCTTATCCAGAGTGGCTTGTCTTGGCTAACTAGGTAGCTGGTAAAAGCTAAAATTGCACCGGCTAATAATGCAAAGTGGTATTTTTTGGCTTTTCTTTGCCCTAGGCGTACCGCAAGGGTGTACTTTCCACATTCTGCATCATTTTCTATATCCCGCATATTATTCACATTCAACACTGCAACAGCCATGAGGCCGCAGCCAATACTGGGTAGTATCAGGCTGAAATCTAGCTTGCCAGTTTGTAGAAAACAGCTGCCTAGCACCCCGAGTAAACCAAAGAAGATAAAAACTGATAAATCACCTAGGCCAACATAGCCATAAGGACGCTTGCCAACGGTATAGGCAATAGCGGCGGCAATGGCTAACACACCTAATAGCATAAAAACTAAGATGTTTTCTAATGAATCTAGGGCATAAAAAATAAGTGCTAAGCCAGCCAGCAGGGTAAGTACCAGATTGATAATAATAGCATTGCGCATGGCGGCAAGGTTAACCGCGCCTGATTGTAAGGCACGTATAGGGCCAAGGCGTTGTGCATTGTCGGTACCTTTGACTGCGTCGCCATAGTCATTGGCTAGGTTAGAAAGTATTTGAAGTAGCGTGGCAGTAACTAGCGATAAACAAGCGACAGGCCAAGAAAACTGACCACCAGCAAAAGCTAAAGCACTACCAGTTAAGATAGAAACTAACGCTAGGGGTAGGGTTTTGGGGCGGCTAGCACTGAGCCAGATAAGTAGAGAGTTTTTCATGCCAAGTCCTTTAGGTAAGAAAAGTATTATACATCAGCCACTGGTTTTGTTCCGTGTTATCCGTGGCTAAAGGTTTTGGGTAAGCTTAATACTAAGCCACGGGGTTTAATCCGTGACTTAGGGTTTATTTTATTGGTTGATAAGTTTGCGTAGTACGTAGTGAAGGATGCCACCGTGGCGGTAGTAGTCGAGTTCGTTGCTGGTATCAATTCGGCAGCGAGCGTTTAGGGTTTCTACTGTGCCATTGTTACGAGTGAGGGTTAGGCTAATTAGCTGCCCGGCTTCTAACTGGTTAAGTCCGCTGATACTAAAGCTTTCTGTACCATCTAGTTTAAGGGTTTGACGGTTTTGACCTTCAACAAACTCTAGCGGTAAAACACCCATGCCCATTAGGTTGGAACGGTGAATACGCTCGTAAGATTCAGCAATCACCGCTCTTACACCCAGCAGTAAGGTGCCTTTAGCGGCCCAGTCGCGTGAGGAGCCGGTGCCGTATTCTTTACCTGCTACAACAACCAGAGGGCGGTCTTCTTCTAGGTAGCGCATAGCAGCATCGTAAATGGCTAATTGCTCGCCTGAAGGGTAATGACGGGTTTCGCCTCCTTCTATACCGTCTAACATTTCATTTTTGATACGCACGTTAGCAAAGGTGCCGCGCATCATCACTTCATGGTTACCGCGTCTTGAGCCATAGCTATTAAAGTCGGCTATATCAATACCTAATTCCTGTAAGTAACGACCTGCTGGGCTGGAAGGTTTTATACCACCTGCTGGTGAAATATGGTCGGTGGTGACTGAATCGCCCAAAATAGCTAACAGGGCTGCGTTGTCTATATCTTTTATAGGCGCAGGTTCACGAGTTAAACCGGTGAAGAAAGGTGGGTGTTTAATATAGCTAGATTCTGGCCAGGTGTAGGTTTTATCTTGAGGTATTTGGATATTCTGCCAGCTGGCATCGCCATCAAATACGGCAGCGTATTCTTTTTGGAACATTTGGCTAGTCACATGACTGGTGGCTTGGGCTATTTCAGCATTGCTAGGCCAAACATCTTTTAAGTAAACCGCTTTACCTTCTGGGTTATAACCTAGGGGTTCTTGGCTGATATCTAGGCTAATGTTGCCTGCTAGTGCGTAGGCGACCACTAGGGGTGGTGATGCGAGCCAGTTGGTTTTAACCAATGGGTGAATGCGCCCTTCAAAGTTACGGTTTCCTGAAAGCACTGAGGCAACGGTGAGTTGTTGTTCTACTAGGGCTTTTTCTATTTTGGGGTCAAGTGGTCCTGAATTACCTATGCAGGTAGTGCAGCCATAACCTACTAGGTTGAAGCCTAGCTGATCTAAATAGGTGTCTAATCCGGCAGCAGCTAGGTAGTTGGTAACTACTTTAGAACCAGGGGCAAGAGAGGTTTTGACCCAAGGCTGAACTTGGATACCTAGTTCGACAGCCTTTTTAGCCACGAGTCCTGCGGCCAACATAACACTGGGGTTAGAAGTGTTGGTGCAAGAGGTTATTGCGGCAATGACCACTGCGCCTTCTTCTAGCTCTGACCCCGTCGCTGCCTGAGCACCACCTTCGGCTTGTAGGTCTTGGTCGGCATCACTGACTGCAATTTGTTCACTGAGTAGTTGCTGGAAGGTGTTTTTAACTTGGCTTAGTGGCACTCGGTCTTGGGGTCGCTTAGGCCCTGCTAGGCTGGGTTCTACACTGCTTAGGTCAAGCTGTAAACTGCTGCTGAAATTCGGTTCGACATCTGGGTTGTGCCACAGCCCTTGAATTTTACAGTAGCTTTCGACTCTAGCTATCACCGCTGGGTCGCGACCCGTTAGTTTTAAGTAGTCTAGGGTGACCTGATCAACTGGGAAGAAGCCACAAGTTGCACCGTATTCTGGTGCCATATTGGCTAGGGTGGCACGGTCGGCTAAAGGCAGTTCAGCTAAACCTGGGCCATAAAATTCAACAAACTTTCCTACCACGCCATGCTGGCGCAACATTTGAGTCACGGTTAAAACTAGGTCGGTTGCGGTAATGCCTTCGGGTAGGCTGCCCAGTAATTTAAAGCCAACCACATCGGGAAGCAGCATGGATATTGGCTGGCCTAGCATGGCGGCTTCGGCTTCGATACCTCCCACGCCCCAACCTAAAACACCTAAACCGTTAATCATGGTGGTGTGAGAGTCGGTACCTACTAGGGTGTCTGGGTAAATAACAGTTTTACCGTCTACTTCTTGGCTCCAGACACTTTGGGCCAGGTATTCTAGGTTAACCTGGTGACAAATACCTGTACCGGGTGGCACCACACTAAAGTTGTTGAAGGCTTGTTGGCCCCAGCGTAGGAAGGTGTAGCGTTCGCCATTACGCTGCATTTCTATATCAACGTTTTTCTGAAAGGCAGCTTCGCTAGCGTATTCGTCAACCATCACTGAGTGGTCTATCACTAGGTCGACTGGGGTGAGGGGGTTAATTTTTTCTGGGTTGTCGCCAAGTTCAGCCACGGCTGCGCGCATGGCGGCTAGGTCTACTACACCGGGCACGCCGGTAAAATCTTGCATTAATACTCTGGCTGGGCGAAAAGCAATTTCTTGTTTCTTGCCATCAACAATGTTTTGGATATCTTCTGGAGTGATGGTTTTGCCATCTTCAAAACGTAACAGGTTTTCTAAAAGAATTTTTATTGAAATAGGTAGGTGGTCTAGTTTGCCATAGGTCTTAGCAGCTTCGGCTAGGCTAAAGTAGCCATAGGATTGCTGACCAACATCTAAACTAAGGAAGCTTTTAGCGTTTAAATTCATCTTTCTGCTCCTAGTGCACTTTGCGAGTAAGGTATTCAGTCTAGCTGAAATTTAAAGAAGTAATAAGTGGAGTTAAATCCCCAGCAAAATTAAGGCTTAAAGGCTTGATCTTGACTAGCAGTAAACGGATAATGTTTGAAACAGTTGTTTAACTTGGAGCAGGCATGGCACAGTCCGACACCGTTGTTCGTATTCTTGATACCGCTGAGGCACTTTTTGCAGAAAAAGGGTTTGCTGAAACTTCACTTAGGGCGATTACTAGCCGCGCTAAGGTGAATTTAGCTGCGGTGAACTATCACTTTGGTTCTAAAAAGGCGCTGATTCAAGCCGTTTTTGCGCGCTATTTAGATCCGTTTTGTGAGGAGTTTAATCAAGAGTTGGCCATTTTAGAAAAAAAATCTGAGGTGTCGCTCGAAGAACTCTTAGAAGTTTTAGCGCGTTGTACTATCAGTGTGCCAGCCACTAAGGGTAGCTTGTCGGTCTTTATGCGTTTACTCGGTTTAGCTTATACCCAAGCGCAGGGTCACATGCGACGTTATTTACAAGAGCATTACGGGCAAACTTTTCTACGTTTTACTAATTTACTTAAGTTAAGCTCCGCCGATTTACCTGATGCCGAGCGCTTTTGGCGTATTCACTTTATGCTGGGGGCGGTAGTTTTTACCATGTCTTCTTTAGATGCCTTACGCGATATTGCTTTAAGTGACTATGATGAAAAAACCCGTATTGCCGATTTGGTTGCTCGTTTATTACCTGTGGTGACTGCTGCGATGCAAGCACCGGTTCCTGAGCAGCCAGAGCTAGTAAAGCAGTAAGTTATGTTAACTAATCGTTTACCTAGTGCTGAGTGGTTAAGGGTTGATACTGCTAATCAGGTTTTACATTGGTTATCTGCTAAGAATCAAATACTTCAATCTTGGCCAGTGGCGACAGGTTTAGCTGGGCTAGGCGAGCAAGAAGGCAGTGGTTGTACTCCGCGTGGCTGGCATAGAGTAAGAGCAAAAATAGGTGCCGGTGAAGATGCAAGGGCGGTGTTCCGAGGTCGTCGTCCTACCGGTGAGACTTGGTCACCTGAATTAAACGAGCAGTTTCCTAATAGGGATTGGATTTTAGGCCGTATTTTATGGCTGTGTGGTGAAGAGGTGGGCTTTAATCGGGGTGGCCAGGTGGACACTCAACGGCGCTTTATTTATTTGCATGGCGTGCCAGCTACTAAGCCGTTAGGTGTGGCTGCCTCGGCTGGCTGTGTGAATTTACACCCTGAGGCTATGTTAGAAGTGTTTGACTTGGTGCCGGTGGGCACCAAGGTTTTGATTGAGTAGTTATTAGTTAAATAGAGGCTAATTAACGCGCTCTAACCAGCCGTGTTTATCTTCTGCCTCACCCCACTGAATAGCGTTGAGGGTTTGGCGTAGTTTCACTACGGTTTGGCCTATACCGCCGTTACCTACAGGGTATTCTTTGCCGTTATGAATCAGTGTGCCAACGGGGGTAAGAACAGCAGCAGTACCTGAAAGAGCAGCTTCACAGCCAGGCTTGGCGGCACGTTCTAGTAGTTCGGTCACCGTTAGCTGGCGTTCAGACACTTGCATACCTAAGTCTTTAGCTAGGGTTAAAATGGTATCGCGAGTTACACCATGCAAAAAGCTTTCATCTAAGGCTTTAGTAATAATTTCATTGCCATCAATCAGCAAAAAGTTAGCAGCTCCGGTTTCTTGTACATCGCCATTAGGGCAAAAAAGCACCTGGTCAGCTTGGACTTCTTGTTTAGCTTTCATAATGGGTTGTAATGCACTGGCGTAGTTACCACCGCTTTTAATCATGCCCATGTGAGGTGCACAACGCATACCGTTTTCTTCTAATAACAAGCGAAGTGCTTGATCGCCACCTGCAAAATAGTCACCCACTGGGCTAACTAATACATAAAAGCAAGAGGTTTCTGAGGGTGCTGCGGCCTTGCCAACGGCAGCTTCAGTACCGATATGGGTGGGACGAATATAAAGAGAACCAGGGGGTGCAGGAACTTCATCAGCAAAACGAGCAGCGGTTTGTTTAATCATGTCTGCTGCTATTTTAAGGTCTAGCTCGGGTAGAGTTAGTAGGCGTGAACTTTGTGCCATACGCTCTAGGTTTTTGTCCATACGAAAGATATTGACCGAACCGTCTGCATGGCGAAAAGCTTTTAAGCCTTCAAAGCAGGTGCTGGAATAGTGAAGCACATGAGCGCCAGGATGAAGCGTTAGGCGATCGCTGGGTACCATTTCTACTGGGCTCCAGTTCTTGCCATCAAACCAAGTGATTGCCATTTCAGGCATAAAAACTGTACCAAATGCCGTTGCCATGCTGTGTGTTCCTTAAAAAATTACTGTTTGCTAATTAGATGCCTAGGTCGTTCATTAGGTCATCGTGTTGAGTGTTTGATGAGCTATCGCTGCTGGGTTGGTTCGTTTGGCGCTTAGTGCTAGCAAGAATATCATCAGGGTTTTCTAATTCGGCTTCGTCAAAGTCGTGCAGTTTAATAAATTCAGTTTTATCCATGGATAGCTCTAGATAAAAAATATTATTTTGTGCTGTATTAAAGGTAACACGACGTGACTGGGGTTGGTCTAGCGTGGTGTTAACAGAAATTTGTACCTGTTTGTTAATCGCCATCATCTTAGGTTGGCTTTGGGTGATGGAGGTTTTTAATTGGTGGCGAATTTTATTAGTAAAGTCACCCACAATTTGGTTCATGATTTCGCCCATCACGTTACCTACTTCATCGGCAGTATGAAAAAGGGCTAGCTCATTTTCTGGCATGCCCATGCTCAACAGGTAACTACGGTAAATTTCCATCGCTGACTCTGCAGTGAAGTTGATAATCACTAGGCCTGAAAAACCACCATCAAAGAGCACAAAACAGCCGATATCTGGACGTAGGCAGGTTTTGTTGATTTTTTGAACCATAGGCGAGTATTCAACACCAGGGTTACCAGCATTGTTTAATACTTCATTAACTGAGTGGCAAAGAATAATCAGTACTTCTTCAGTGGTGATTGCACCAGAACGTCTGGCAGTAGCAAGTTTGGTCACAGTAAACCTCAAGTATTAGATGTTTATTATTGGCATTATCTTACTCAGTTTTTTCTTTAAATTCACATAGATCTTCAATTATACAACTAAGGCAGCGGGGTTTGCGCGCCACACAGGTATAACGCCCATGCAAAATAAGCCAATGGTGAATGTCTTTTTTAAACTCAGCAGGTACATGGCGAAGTAGTTTTTGCTCAACTTCATCTACGTCTTTACCCTTGGCTATGCCAGTACGGTTACTAACGCGGAAAATATGCGTATCAACGGCTATGGTGGGCTGACCAAAGGCAGTATTTAACACCACATTGGCGGTTTTTCGGCCGACACCGGGTAGGGCTTCCAATGCTTTGCGCGTGGCAGGCACTTCTCCGCCGTGTTTATCTACCAAAATATGGCAGGTTTTCATTAGGTTGGTGGCTTTGGTATTAAACAGGCCAATGGTTTTTATGTAACTTTTTAAGCCTTCCAAGCCTAAATCAATAATGGCTTGGGGGGTATTAGCAACAGGGAAAAGTTTATCAGTGGCTTTGTTTACCCCTACATCGGTGGCTTGTGCCGAAAGAAGTACCGCTGCAAGGAGTTCAAAATTATTACTCCAGTTAAGCTCAGTGGTTGGGTTGGGGTTAGCTTCCCTTAAACGGCTAAAAATTTGGTAACGTTTGTCTTTATTCATGTTTAATTAGTCACACGTACTCGCCGACTGGTTTTGTCGCTAGTAATTATTTGTGGTTTTTGGCGTTCCTTTAGGTGGTTATCTAGCAGGTTTTTACCTGCAATAATCAGCCCCATACCAAAAAACGCACCTGGTGGCAGCATTAAAATTAATACTTGGAAGTCAGTAAAAAAGGTAATTTGCCAGTTAGCGGCTAGGGGGCCAAAGAGTAAATCCATACCACTAAAGAGGGTGCCCTGTCCAAAAAGTTCTCGCAAAGCACCTAATAAAATTAATACTAGCGCAAAACCTAGGCCGACCATCAGTGCATCTATCAGTGCAGCTAAGGGTGAATGTTTAGAGGCAAAAGCATCGGCACGGCCTAAAATGGCGCAGTTGGTTACGATAAGTGGAATAAAAATACCTAAAATTAGATAAAGCTCGTAGGTGAAGGCTTGCATTAACAGCTCTGCACAGGTCACAAAAGAAGCAATAATCATCACAAAAGCAGGGAGGCGCACGCTAGCAGGAACATGGTTACGAATCAGCGAGACAGAAAAGCTTGAACCAAGTAGTACCAGCAGGGTTGCTAAACCTAAACCTAAAGCATTAGTCACTGTACCGGTAACGGCTAAAAGTGGACAAAGCCCTAAGAGTTGCACTAGGGCAGGGTTGTTGTGCCATAAGCCATCTAGGGTAATTTTGCGATAATCAACGCTGGCTGCCGAATCACTCATTCTTCTGCTCCTACTTCTGCTTCTAGGCCTAGTGGAATTTCTTCTTGCCAAGCTTGGTTTTGCTGCCAAAGCAGGCTGCGCTTAATAACGTTAACCACGGCTCTGGGGGTAATAGTTGCCCCGGTGAACTGATCAAACTCGCCACCGTCTTTTTTTACTGCCCAATCGCTAATTGTAGGATTGGTCAAACTTTTGCCAGCAAACTGTTTTAGCCAGTCAGATTTACGTTCTTCAATACGATCACCTAGCCCTGGAGTTTCACGGTGACTAACAACACTCACACCTTTAATTTCACCTTGCAGGTTCATTGCCACAAGTAGGTTGATATCACCTGTGTAACCATCTTTAGCCGTGAGAGGCAGAATAATCAGTGCTGGCTGACCCTTTTGAGTCGCTAGGTGGGCAGTAAACGGTTGGTTATGCCCTAGTTCTGGTGCGGCTGGTAGGGTTAAAGGCTGATCTAGGTTTAATTCGTATTGATCGGTTGGCGCTAGGCTATAAAGAACTTTAGCCTCAGCTAGTGCCTGGTTTTTATGGATGCGTTCTGCGGTCATAAGGCGAGTAAAGCTAACCACACCAGCGGTAATTACGGCAAAAATGACTAGGCCAATCACGCTTTGCGTAAGGCTAGATTTATAGCTGGGTGCTGAATTGGGGTTAGGGCTAGAATCAGTCATTTTTTTGCTCCCCTTTTTTGCTCCCTGAACCCATACCGCTCTGTGGTTTGTTATGCCCATAAACTCTGGGGCGGGTGAAGTAGTCTAAAGCTGGTGCGGCAAAGTTCATTAAAAGTACCGAAAAGGCCACGCCATCTGGGTAACTACCCCAGGTACGAATGCTAATAACTAATAGGCCCACGCCTAAAGCAAAAAAAATACGACCTTTGACACTGGTCGCACAGCTAACTGGATCGGTAATTATAAAAAAAGCAGCAAAGACCGCTGACCCAGCAGCAAAATGTAACCAAGGCGGCGCGTAATGGCTGCTATCAATACCCCATAAAAAAGCACTGTAAACCAAAAGAGTGGCTAAAAATACTAAGGGTAATTGCCAGTTAATAATGCGTTTATAAATAAGGTAAGCACCACCCACTAGCCAAGCCAATGCAATGTAGGTTGAAGCTTGAAGCATGGCTGGATGTAGAGGTTTTAAAGGACTTAGGCTTTGGGTGGCTCGCCAAAACTCACTGGCCATTTGCGGGCCTTTATTGCGCCAAGCATCTAAGGCCGTGGCACCCGTTTGAGAATCTACCCCTTGCAGGCTGTTAAACCAACTCAGTTGATCGGCAGTAGCGGCCATAGGCCAGAGTGTCATGGGCACAGGAAAGCTAATCAACAAAAAGGCATAGGCAGCCATGGCAGGGTTAAAAGGGTTTTGGCCTAGCCCACCAAACAGGTGTTTGGCAGCTAGCATGGCAAACAGCGCACCGCTCACGGGGATCCACCAAGGGGCACTGGCAGGCAGGCAAACACCTAAAAGTACCCCAGTTAAAATTGCTGAATAGTCTTGTAAAGGGGCTAGGTTACGCTTTCTTAACTTTAAAACGCTAGCTTCTGCAAGTAGAGCACTGCCAGTGGTTAGCAAGAGGTTAACCAATATGCCTGGCCCAAAAAAGTAGGTCAGCGCAACGATGCCCGGCAAGCAAGCAAGAATCACCTGTTGCATCACCCTGCTGGTGCTGCTTTTACCGTGAGCGTGGGGGGAGCTAAGTAGAATACGGGTCATTGAGTGGTTTCCTGCAAACTGTTTGCTTCGGCTAGTTTGGCTTCAGCCTTGGCAAGCTGTTCTTTGGCTTTGTCTATCATCTCTCGCTGCTTGTTCATTTGTTCGGGTGTCGCATCGGGGTTAACTTCTAGGTTGCTGAGTGTTTTTTCAGCTTTTCTAACCGCGACACTAGCCGCTGCTTTGGCTGTTTTAAGTTGCTTCAATAAAGCAGTGTTGTTGGCTACTGCTTTTGGGGCTTGGGTGGCTTGTGCTTTGCTAGCCGTTGCCTGACTAGTTTGTTGGCTAGTCTGCTGACTTGCCTCTGTTTCAGTCGCTTCTTTTTCAGCAGCAGCTTTTTTTGCTGCAGCCATACGAGCAGCGGCTTCTGCTCTAGCTAGGCGCTTAGCTTCTCTATCCAGCTTTTCTTGTTCTAGTCGTGCGTTACGTGCTTCAAAGCGTTGTTTAGCTTGTTCTGCTTTTATCGCTTCTGCCTGCATTTGCCTTAATTCTGCCTTGGCATGGCGGTAATATTGTACCAGCGGAATCTCACTAGGGCAGACCCAGGCACAAGCACCGCATTCTATGCAATCAAATAATTGCTGATCAGCTGCTTGTTCATAGGCTTGGTTAGCCGAATAAAAATAAAGCTGCTGGGGTAATAGCTGTGCAGGACAAGCTAGTTCACACTGACCACAACGTATGCAAGGCTGTTCTACTCCAGGCAGAGGAAGTTCTTTTTCTGTGGGCAGTAGAAGGCAGTTAACACTTTTAGTTATCGAGTAGTCGCTGCTATCCAAAGTAAAGCCCATCATGGGGCCACCCACAATTAAGCGTTGAGCTTTTTTGCTGCTGGTTTCTTTAATACCTGCTTCATCTAGCAAATCTTGAATAGGTGTACCTAGTCTTACCCAGTAATTCCCCGGCTGGCTAACGGCTTGTCCGGTGACGGTTACTAGGCGTTGAATTAAAGGTTGCCCAAGTGTAACGGCAGCATTAAGCGCATAAATAGTGCCTACGTTATGACAGAGCACGCCTAGATCTAGAGGGATTTTACCGCTGGGAACCTCTTGCCCAGTGAGGAGTTGTATAAGTTGCTTTTCACCGCCCGAAGGGTAGCGGGTTGGCAGTACACCTATTTCTAGTGCTGCTTTTAGTGGGTGTTCACTTAAGGCAGTTTCTAAAGCAGCGAGGGCTTCAGGTTTGTTGTCTTCTATACCTAGCAAGATAGCTTGAGGTTTAAGTAAGCGCTGTAAAATGGCAATGCCATCTAAGAGTGCTTTAGCTTGCGTTTGAATGAGAAGATCATCGGCGGTAATGTAAGGTTCGCATTCTGCAGCATTAATAATTAAAGTTTTAATGCCTTGCTGATAAGCCCCGTTAATTTTGACACTCGTAGGAAAACCTGCACCACCTAAGCCGACTAATCCAGCTTGTTGAATCATCTCTAATAACTGCTCATCGGTGGCTTCTTGCCAAAGAGGATAGGCAGGATGCTGATAAGGCGTGTCCTGCCCATCGCTAGTAATAACAATGCTAGCCACGTTTAAGCCAGAAGGGTGGACTAGGGGGCGTTCTTCTAGCGCTATTACCTGACCGCTAATACTGGCATGTAAATTGGCTGAAAAACCTTTTGAGCAGCTAGCAATTAATTGACCAGTTTTTACTCTGTCGCCCACCTCAACCAAGGGTTTAAGTGCCGGGCCATTGCCACTAGACAAGGGAAGTACGACTTGTTTAGGTAGCGCAGCAACTCTAACTTCAGCCAGTGAAGATAGGTGTTTGTTTTCAGCTGGGTGAATGCCGCCATGAAAAGTGCGTTTTATCCAAGTGGTTGCCATGCTTAAACAGCCTCCTGGCTAGTTGTCTGATCAGTGGCTCGGTCTGTAGTAATTATTCGGCTAGCTGCTGGTGCAAGTGGGCCTGAAGGTGCTGGCCATTGCCAGTCTTTAGGTTGGTTGCTAGTGACAGGCAGCATATCTATGCAATCCACAGGGCAGGGCTCTACACATAAATCGCAGCCAGTGCATTCATCAGCTATAACGGTGTGCATTTGCTTAGCAGCGCCAAGAATCGCATCGACTGGGCAGGCTTGAATGCATTTAGTGCAGCCAATGCATTCATCTTCTCTTATGTAGGCAACGCGTTTAATACTACTGCTGGTGTCTTCTGCATCTAGGGGTAAGGGGTCACGCCCAAGCAAATCTGCCAAGGCTTGAATGGTGGTTTCACCCCCTGGTGGACAAAGGTTGATGGCTTCGCCTGCGGCTATGGCTTCTGCATAAGGTTTGCAACCTGGGTGACCACACTGGCCGCATTGGGTTTGGGGTAAGAGTTGGTCTATTTTTTCAACCAGCGGGTCGCCTTCTAAATGAAAGCGTACTTGAGCAAAACCCAATAACAAGCCAATAATTAAGGCCAGTAAGCTAAGAGCGAAGATAGCGGTGATTAAACTCAAATTTGCACCCTCACAACTGCACCATGCCAGTAAAGCCCATAAAAGCTAAAGACATTAAGCCAGCGGTTATCATAGCAACGGCTGCGCCTTGGAAAGGCTTGGGAATATCTGCCAAGGCTAGGCGTTCTCGCATGGCGGCAAAGCAAACTAAAACCAGTGCAAAACCTAGGCCAGCGCCTAGGCCGTAAAGAATCGACTCCACAAAGGTTTGTTCTTTATTGATGGATAGCAAAGCAACCCCAAGTACTGCGCAGTTGGTGGTAATGAGGGGTAAGAAAATGCCTAGCACTTGGTAAAGTAGTGGCGAGGTTTTATGTACCACCATTTCTGTAAACTGCACCACGGCGGCAATCATAATAATAAAGCTAAGGGTGCGCAGGTATTCTAGCTCTAGTGGTGCTAAAAGACCGTAATAAACCAAGTGGCTTAAACCAGAGGAAAGTGTTAACACAAAAGTGGTTGCTAGTGACATGCCAAGGGCTGAGTCGAGCTTGTTCGACACTCCCATAAAAGGGCACAAGCCAAGAAATTGCACTAGAACAAAGTTGTTTACCAGAATTGTGCTAAGGAGAAGTAGTAGGTATTCGGTCATTTATCCTGCTCTAAGCGACTAAATTAGGTAATTTTAACCTAAGTGCGCTGGCTTAATGTAGGTGGCAGACTGCCGCAGAGCCGCTAGGATAGTTTTTTATTCAGTTTTCTTCCAGCGTTTGGTAGGTGTTTTCAATGCAGTGTTTAAAAAAAAAAGGCATAATCCAACCATGTCAGAAGCAAGCATTGTTTTTGAAAGTAATTCACCGACTGTAATATTTTATATTTTGAGGCCAGTGGAATGATGTTGTTGCGAAAATTAAAAATAAATCACCGCATTTGGATTGTTAATCTTTTAGCTGTGATAGGCATGCTAGGTATTCTAGCGCTGGCTTTAAATCGTCAATATAGCGATATGGAAGCTGAA
This sequence comes from Marinospirillum insulare DSM 21763, assembly GCF_000686905.1. GTDB lineage: Bacteria > Pseudomonadota > Gammaproteobacteria > Pseudomonadales > Halomonadaceae > Marinospirillum > Marinospirillum insulare. Next base: position 52,822 of record NZ_JMLW01000007.1, on the reverse strand, counting down.
AAACTAAGCCAGGTGACTGAGATCATCGATGTGGCTGATAGCATTATTGCTGGTTACCAAAAGCAAGTGAGGCAAGGCAAGTTAAGCGAGCGTGTAGCCAAGCAAGAAGCCTTAGATAGAATTATCGATATTCTTTATGGGCCAGACGATGACTATGTTTTTGTCTTTGATTCTGAGGGGTTGACCCTAGCTCACCCTAGTGCAGATTTACGCGGTCGCAATCTAATCGACCTTCAAGATACCGAGGGAGATTATTTTGTACGGGCAATGATTGAGGGTTCTAAGCGCAATGGCTCAGCAACTGTTCCCTACTACTGGGCTAGAACAGCTAACGACGCGCCTTCACCTAAAATTTCTTATGCACGTTTAAATACTCAGTGGCAGTGGGTTTTAGCAACAGGCGTGTATGTTGATGATATAGACGCCATGTTTATGGACAGCCTAATTGCTTTAGGTAGTACAGCCTTGGTTATTTTAGCCATCATGCTGGTGGTGGGTGTGCTAATAGGCCAGTCGATTATTCGACCTATTAATGAAACTGCCAGTGCGATGCGTGAAATTAGTTCAGGCGATGGTGATTTAACGGTACGTTTGAATACGCAAGGCCAAGATGAAATTACTCAGCTCACCTCACATTTCAACCAGTTTGTTGAAAAAATTGAAGACTTGGTGGGTGATATTAAATTATCGGTGAGTGCCATAAACATTGCTGCAGGTGAAATTGCCGCAGGTAACTCTGATTTATCACAACGTACCGAAGAGCAGGCCTCTAGCTTAGAAGAGACTGCCTCTAGCTTAGAAGAGCTGACTTCTACTGTGCGTCAGAATGCTGATAATGCGCGCCAAGCTAACCAGCTTTCGCAAGAAGCCAGTGTGGTTGCAACGGATGGTGGTGAGCGTGCTAAGCAGGTGGTTGCCACCATGGGCGAGATTAGTGCTAGCTCAAACAAAATTGCAGAAATCACTACGCTAATTGATAGCATTGCTTTCCAAACTAATATCTTGGCTCTAAACGCAGCCGTTGAAGCAGCGCGTGCCGGTGAACAAGGTCGTGGTTTTGCGGTAGTTGCAGGTGAGGTGCGTACCTTAGCGCAGCGTTCAGCAGCAGCAGCTAGAGAAATTAATGAGCTAATTACCGAGTCAGTAGAGACGGTTAGCTTAGGTAGTAAACTGGTGCATGAAACAGGTGAAACCATTGGGCAGATAGTCACCTCAGTTAAGCGAGTAACCGACTTAATGGGTGAGATTTCTGCAGCTTCAGATGAACAAAGCCAAGGCATAGAGCAGGTTAACCAAGCGGTTATTCAGATGGACGATGTAACCCAGCAAAACGCCGCTCTAGTTGAAGAAGCTGCAGCTGCGGCTGAGTCTTTAGAAGAACAGTCGGAAGCTTTAAGTGATGCCGTTGCTTTGTTTAAAGTGAGTGGTCAGCAGGGTGAACAAAAAGCAGCTGCTAAACAAGCTGCTCGTAAAGCTCCTTTGGTAGCGCCTAAGCGTGGACCCGTTAAAGCTGCAGCAAGTAAGCCTGCACCTACCCGCCGTTTAACTCCTCCTCCAGCACCTAAGCGTTCTGATGACGATGAGTGGGAAGAGTTTTAATTTTGTTATTGAAGATTTTGGAGATTAAAGGTTTATGGCTAAGACAATTCTAGCTGTTGATGATTCGGCTTCTATTCGCCAAATGGTATCTTTCACTTTGAAAGGTGCTGGTTACACAGTGGTAGAAGCTAACGATGGTGCTCAGGGTTTGCAAAAGGCTAAAACGGGTCGTTTTGATCTAGTCTTAACCGACCAAAATATGCCAAATATGGATGGTTTAACCCTGATTAAAAGCCTAAGAGCTTTACCTAGCTACGCACGCACACCTATTTTGGTTCTTACCACAGAAGCCGGCGATGCCATGAAGCAACAAGGTAAGGCGGCAGGTGCTACAGGTTGGTTAGTGAAACCTTTTGACCCTCAAAAACTGATTGATGTGGTTAAAAAGGTTATAGGTTAATTTTTTGCGTAGCAGTTTTTGGAAGAGGCCCGCTTTATGAGTATTGATCTCAGCCAGTTTCATCAGGTATTCATAGATGAAGCTTACGAGCACCTAGCAACAATGGAGAGCCTGTTACTGGCACTAGACTTGGAAACTCCAAGTCTAGATGACTTAAATGCTATTTTTCGGGCTGCCCACTCTATTAAGGGCGGTGCTGGCACTTTTGGTTTTACTGATATTGCCCAGTTAACTCATGCGCTTGAAACGTTGCTTGATCGACTGCGTAAAGAAGAGTTACACCCTACCGATGTGATGATTGATGCATTTTTACATTGCTGCGATTTATTAAGCAGTATGCTAGATGTCCATCAACATGGTGGTGAGGTTGATCAAGCACGTATTGAAAGCTTGCAGGCAGAGCTCCTTCACCTAGCCGAAGGTGATGAGCCACTCGCAGAGGTTAGCCAGCCCAGCGCAACCACTCAGCCAGCTACTGAAGCTAGCTGGTTAATTAAACTACACCCAGCAGAAGATGTTTTTGCTAAGGGTGCTTCTTGGGAAGCGATTAATACTGACCTTCAAGCACTGGGCGAGCTGCAAGTGCTGAGTGAGTTATCTGAAGGCCAAGCCAGCTGGCGCTTGTTGGGAAACCCCGAGCGAGCAGACCTTGAAGAAATTTTTGCTTACGTTTGCGCCGCAGATGAAGTGACTTTTACTTTAGAAGAAACGGGCAGCCAAGAAGAAACTGAAGATGACCTAGGCTTTGGTTTTTTTATAGATGAAGCAGAGCTACCTGCAGAACTCGATAAGCTTCAAGCTGAGCAAGAAGACGAGCAGGGCTTTGGTTTCTTTATTGATGAGCAAAGCTTACCCCTTGAAACTGAAATGGCAGCGACAGAACCTAACAAAGCTGCAACAGAAAAAGCACCTGAAAAGAAACCAGCTAAAAGCGCTAGTTCAGGAACAGCTAAACGCCCAGCCACTGCTGCAGAAGCCTCTATACGAGTGGGAGTAGAGAAAGTTGACCAGCTAATTAACCTGGTAGGTGAATTAGTTATAACCCGCTCCATGCTGGCTCAGTCGTTATCTGCCTTAGACCCTATGGAGCATGAAGAAATTTATTCCGGCTTAAGTAGCCTAGAGCGTAACTCGCGTGACTTACAAGAAGCGGTGATGTCGATTCGCATGATGCCGATTAACTTTGTTTTTGGTCGCTTTCCACGTGTAGTACGTGATTTATCCAGCACGATGAACAAAAAAGTGGCACTTAAGTTGGTTGGTGAGGAAACTGAGTTAGATAAAGGTTTGATTGAAAAACTAGCCGACCCTTTAACCCACCTAGTGCGTAACTCTATCGACCATGGTATTGAATCGCCTGAAGAACGCTTGGCAGTAGGTAAACCTGAGCAAGGTACGATTACGTTAAGTGCAGGGCACCAAGGCGGTAGCATATTAGTTGAAGTAATTGATGATGGTGCGGGTTTAAACCGTGACAAACTGATTGCCAGTGCAACTAAAAAAGGTGTGCCACTGAGTGAAAACCCAACCGATAAAGAAGTTTGGCAGTTAATTTTTGCTGCTGGTTTTTCTACCGCTGCTCAGGTCACCGATGTTTCTGGTCGTGGTGTCGGCATGGACGTAGTTATGCGTAACATCACCGAAATGAAAGGCCAAATAGAAGTCGATTCTGAACCAGGCAAGGGTACCCGCATTAGCTTACGCCTACCCCTAACCCTAGCCATTTTAGACGGTATGTCTCTGAGAGTGGGCGATGAAGTATTTATACTGCCATTAACGCGCATTATTGAATCCATGCAGCCAGATTCAGAGCAGTTAAAAACTGTGTCGGGTCAAGGTCGTGTAGTGCATATTCGTGGTGAGTACTTGCCGCTGATTTCCTTATACAAGGTGTTTAACCTAGAGCCTCGTTTTACTAATCCTGAAGAAGGGATACTCGTAGTCGTAGAAAGTGCAGAGGGTAAATTGGCTTTATTTGTAGATGAATTAATTTCTCAAAACCAAGTAGTCATTAAAAGTTTAGAGACTCATTATCGTCGTGTAGAAGGTGTGTCGGGAGCCACCATTATGGGCGATGGTCGTGTGGCTTTAATTATAGATATAGAACAGCTTGCAAGAATGACCCAGCCTGTATAGATACTTTGATTGGAGAAAAAATTATGAGTGAGTTGGCCGCAGAAAGTGTTCAGGCTCTAACGGGCCACCAGGAATTCTTAACTTTCACTTTAGGTGAAGAAGAATACGCCATAGATATTTTAAAAGTGCAAGAAATCCGTGGTTACGATGGTGTGACTCGCATTGCTAATACTCCTGACTACATCAAGGGAGTCATTAATATGCGTGGTGTTATCGTGCCGGTGGTTGATATGCGTTTAAAGCTGCAAGTAGGCGAAGCCGTTTATGACCAGTTTACAGTGATGATTATCTTAAATTTAGGTAGTCGAGTTGTCGGTATGGTTGTGGATGGTGTTTCTGATGTAGTGGCTTTAAGCGAAGAGCAAATAAGGCCCGCACCAGAGTTCGGCGCTGCTTTAGATACTCAGTACATTCAAGGCTTAGCCAGTATTGAAGAGCGCATGGCCATAGTGGTTGATATAGAAAAACTTATGTCTAGTAGTGAAATGGGGCTAATGGATAGTGTGGCTGAAGCACTTTAACAAGAGGTTGCAAGTATGCTGAAACGCTTAAAAGTTAAATCCAAACTTTTTATAGTTATTAGCTTTATGGCACTGCTTTTGCTCATCATCGGCATGATGGGTTTAAGTGGCATGAAAAAATCTAATACCGCTTTAGGTGATGTTTATAATGACCGCTTAAGACCCACCCTACTGCTAGCCGAAATTCAATATTTGATGCAGCAGAATATTATTCAGCTAAACCTTGCTTCCATGCACGACCCTAGACTTGATGAGCATGTGCTGCATGATCACCCAATCACAATGCACACAGATATTGTCAGAGAAAATATTAAACAAATTACCCAGTTATGGACTGAGTTTATGGCTAGTAGCTTAACAGAAAGAGAAAGTTTGTTAGCTGCTGACTATGCCAAGCTAAGGGGAGACTTTACTCAACAGGGCTTAGTCGCCACCATTAAATTGCTTGAGTCGGGTTTTTTTGAGCTAGCCAATGTGCACATGATTGAAAAGACCAACCCTTTATTTCTTAGTAGCGTAGGGGTTGCAGAGCAACTACTTGAGCTACAAAGGCAAGTTTCTTCCGATCTTTTTGAAAACCAGCAAGCCTCTTATTCCACCGCTCAGCTAATCGCTGTCGTGATGATAGTGGTCGGTATTTTAATTGCAGCTTTCTTAGGTTGGCTATTGATTAGTGTGATAGTTAATCCTTTAAATAGGGCGGTGAATTACTTTCAGGAAATCTCTAAAGGTAACCTGAATAACACCATTGTTATTGAACACCAAGATGAAATTGGTGAGGTGTTAACTGCTTTGCAAGCCATGCAAGACCACTTGCGGGGTTTGGTGACTGAAATTAAGTCTTCTGTTGATTCTATTAATACCGCTTCACAAGAAATAGCTACGGGTAACGTTGATTTGTCACAGCGTACCGAAGAGCAAGCCTCTAGCCTTGAAGAAACCGCAGCTAGCTTAGAAGAGCTAACCTCAACGGTTAGACAGAATGCGGATAATGCACGCCAAGCTAATCAGCTAGCACAAAACGCTAGCAGTACAGCGGGTGAAGGTGGTGAAAAGTCGCGTCAAGTGATCACTACCATGGAAGCCATTAGTGACAGTTCTAATAAAATAGCCAACATTATTAAGCTAATTGATGACATAGCTTTCCAAACCAATATTTTAGCTTTGAACGCGGCAGTTGAAGCTGCCCGTGCAGGCGATCAAGGCCGTGGTTTTGCAGTGGTGGCAGAAGAAGTGCGCTCCTTAGCACAGCGTTCAGCAGCAGCAGCTAAAGAAATTAGTGACTTAATTACCCATTCAGTAGCCACGGTTAGCCAGGGTGCTGAGCTAGTAAAAGAAACGGGCAGTACAATTGAGGCCATCGTAGGTTCTGTTCAACGTGTTACTGATATTATTGGCGAAATTTCTGCTGCCTCAGACGAGCAAAGCCAAGGTATTGAGCAGGTGAACCAAGCGGTTACACAAATGGATGATGTAACCCAGCAAAATGCTGCCCTGGTAGAAGAAGCTGCTGCCGCCGCTGAGTCTTTGCAGGAGCAAGCTGGTCTGTTAAGTGATTCAGTGGCTATTTTTCAGGTAGATACAGCCAAGCAACCCACTAAAGCTAGTAAGCCTGCAAAATCTCTGGCAAATAAACCAGCCAGTCAACCTTTAGCTAAGCCTGCTAAAAGGTTAGCGGCCAAGCCTATTCCTAAGCCTAAAAAGTTTGATGATGATGAATGGGAGGAGTTTTAGTCTGTGAGCGACAAAGAGCGCGAATTTGAATTTACGGATAAGGACTTTCAAAATATTCGTAATCTAGCCCAGGCACGTGCAGGCATTTTCTTAAGCCCCAAAAAGCGTGACATGGTTTATAGCCGCATTGCTCGGCGCTTAAGGGCATTAGGACTGATTGATTTTCAGCAATACCTAGAGCATTTAGAAGAAAATGAAGATGAAGCACAGGATTTTATTAATGCTTTAACCACTAATTTAACGTCTTTTTTTCGTGAAGCACACCACTTCGATTTGCTGGCTGAACAAATGTTGGCTTTAGCTAATAAGCGTCGTGGGCCTATTAAAATTTGGTCTAGTGCCTGCTCAACAGGTGAAGAAGCCTATTCTTTAGCTATGACTGCTATAGAAGCTTTTGGTAGTTGGGCACCTCCCGTGCGTATTTTAGCAACCGATGTTGATACCAATGTTTTATCTCAAGCTAAAAGAGGCGTTTATGCTTCTGATCGCATTAGTAAATTAAGTGATGAGCGAATTAAAAACTTCTTTGTTAAGGGTAAGGGTAGCCATTTAGGTATGGTGAAAGTCCGTTCCCAGTTAAAAGATTTAATTCACTTTAACTCACTGAACCTTTTAGCACCTGGTTGGCCAATTAAAGGCCCATTTGATGCTATTTTCTGTCGCAATGTGATGATTTATTTTGATAAGCCTACTCAGTACAAGGTATTGAAGCGCTTTCATCCTATGTTGTTAGATGAAGGGCTGCTTTATGCAGGCCACTCAGAAAGCTTTCAGCATGCTGCCGACTTATTTCGCTTAAAAGGTAAAACAGTTTTTTACCCTGTCACTAAGAAGTCGTTGGATGGGAGCTAAGCTGTGGAAGCCGATGAACAGCTTTCTAGGATCTACTTTGATCCTTACTTTGAAACGGGTGCGGTAAAAGTTCTACCCGGTGAGTTTTACGTTACTCAGCAGGAATTGTTGCTGGTGACGGTGTTAGGAAGCTGTGTTGCGGCTTGTATTCGTGATGAGTCACTCGGTTTAGGGGGTATCAGTCATTTTATGTTGCCTAGGGAACATTTTGACCGAGACCTAGTGGGTTGCTCTATTCGTTATGGTAGCCATGCTTTGGAAGTTTTAATTAATGAATTACTTAAGCGAGGAGCTAAACGTGAGAACCTTGAAGCTAAGGTGTTTGGTGGTGGCAATGTATTGGCAGCCGATGGAAGTCAAATCATAGGTGAGCGTAATGCTGAGTTTTTGCTGAGTTATTTGGAGGCAGAAAAAATACCCGTAGTAAGCCAGAGTTTATTAGGTGCTTATCCACAAAAGGTATATTTTTTTCCGACTTCTGGCCGAGTACTAGTAAAAAAACTTAAAAGATTAAATAATACGACTATATTTGATCGTGAAGCCGAATATTTTGAGAAGCTCTTGAATATTCAAGTGGCAGGTAACATAGAGCTATTTGGATAGAGTTGTTTGGTTCGTTATGACAAAAAAAATTTCTGTACTAGTGGTTGATGATTCGGCGCTTATACGCAAGCTACTGACTGATATTATTAACAGTCATGCTGATATGCAGGTGGTTGCCGTAGCGCCTGATCCTTTAGTTGCTAGAGAATTAATTAAGCAACACAATCCTGATGTGCTAACGCTAGACGTTGAAATGCCGCGTATGGATGGCTTAGATTTTTTAGAGCGTTTAATGCGCTTAAGGCCAATGCCGGTTCTTATGGTTTCTTCGCTAACGGAAAAAGGCTCAGAGGTTACCCTTAGGGCTTTAGAGTTAGGCGCGGTAGATTACATTGCTAAACCTAAGGTAGATATTGCCAGTGGTTTGCAGGGTTACTCTGAATTAATAGCTGAAAAAATTCGGGCTTGTGCTCAAGCTAGAGTGAGTTCTAGGGGGCGTCAGCAAGATGTTAGTGCTGCTAGTCTGCGCGCTAAAACTGTAGCGGCAACCAGTAAACGTGTGGGCTATAAGTCAACAGAGAAAATTGTGTTTTTGGGTGCATCTACAGGCGGAACTGAAGCAATTAAAGATTTTTTAATTGATCTGCCCGCCGATATGCCCGCCATTATGATTACCCAGCACATGCCAGAAAATTTTACCCGCACTTTTGCCGAGCGGTTAGATAAACTCTGCGCTTTACGGGTTAAAGAAGCAGTCGATAACGAGAGGGTTTTGCCTGGTTATGTTTACATAGCACCAGGGAATCAACATTTAGAGGTTAAGCGTAGTGGTGCAAACTACATGACTCGCTTACATTCAGGACCTCCTGTTAATCGTCACCGTCCTTCTGTTGATGTGCTGTTTAATTCTGCTGCTCAGTTGGTTGCTAATAATGCGGTTGCAGTTATTTTAACGGGTATGGGTAAAGATGGTGCGCTGGGTATGTTAGAAATGCAGCGTGCCGGGGCGCATACCTTGGCGCAAGATGAAGCAAGTTGTGTAGTTTTTGGAATGCCTAAAGAAGCGATTACTCTAGGTGGTGTTGATGAGGTTCTGCCTTTAACACAGCTGCCTGCTAGGGTTATTGAGTGCTTAGGACAAAGAACCAATCGTGTGTAAGGAAATCAGAAGTTAATGAAACGCTCTTTTGTATGGTTAGCTTTGGTCGCAGTATTACTGATGAGTTTAGCTATTAGTCAATTTATTCCAGCTTGGTTAACCGGTTTGTTATCTGGCTTAGCTAGCTTTGCTTTAGGTTTGTTTGCCAGTCAGTCGGCTAGCAAAAATACAGCCAGTCAAACCTCAAACTTACCTCAGGGTGACTTTGTTGCGGGTATTTCTGAGGTAGATTTGCAGCGTGATTATCGTCAGGTAGGCGAAACCATTGCAGAGGTGGTGAGTGAGTCTATGGAAGATTTAGATTCGCTGACCAGTATGCAAAACGATGCCTTAGCTACCCTGGGTGATGCTTTCTCTCGTTTTAAAACAGATTTAGACGAGCAGCAAAACCTAGTGGAGTCACTGCTCTATGGAGGTCAGGCTGAAACTGAGTCTAGTTCGCATGGTCGTATGAGTAACTTTGCCGAAGATACGCTAAAAACACTGAATAGCTTTGTAGGCACCTCGGTACAAACCAGTGCTGACTTAATGGAAATGCTAGAAAGGGTTTCAGAGCTGTCTGAGGGTATGCCTGAGTTAATGAAGGTTTTAGGCGACATAGACAGCATTGCCGAACAAACCAACCTTTTAGCCTTAAACGCTGCCATAGAAGCTGCGCGTGCAGGCGAGCATGGCCGTGGTTTTGCGGTAGTCGCCGATGAAGTGAGAGCCTTGTCTTCGCGTTCTGCAGAATTTAGTCGCACTATTCAAGTTAACTTGAACGCGATGAATAAGCGCATTGAGGCTTTAGTTGAAGACGTCAGTAAAATAGCTTCTCAAGATATGAGCTTTATTTTAACGGCCAAAAAAGAAGTGGAAGTGGCTATAGAGTTGCTGATGGAAAAATCTAGAAGCGATCAGTTGGTGACTCAGCAGTTAGAAACCTTGTCTGGGGATTTAAACCAGGCTTTAAATGATGCAATGCGTGCTTTGCAGTTTGAAGATATGAGTAGCCAAACCATTCAACACACGGCTTCTGAACAAAGCCATCTCTTGCTGTTGGTTGAGGCATTAAAAACAGGTGCTGATGACCCGCGTGAATTTCACCGTGCTTTACATAAACGCATGGAGGAGTTTCGTGATGCTCGTACCCAGCGTAAATCTAACCCTGTTTCCAGTAGTTCGATGGACAGTGGCGATATCGATCTTTTTTAAGTTAATCAGTGACAAGGCTTTAGGTAAGGAGAGTGGTTGTGTCTAATCTTTCAGTGGTACGTATTCCCGAGCGTTTTGATTTTTCATGTCACAAAAAATTTAATGAAAATACTGAGCAAGTTTTAAAAAACACTCAGGTTAAAGTGATCAGCTTAGACTTTTCACAGGTTACTTACTTAGACAGTGCCGCTTTAGGTATGGTGGTTTACCTGCATAAAAAAGCAGCAGCTGCTAATAAAAAAATTGAAATCATTAATGCGTCTGGCGTAGCCTTAGAAATACTCATGGTAGCCAATATAAATAAGCTTATAGAAATTAAATGACCGCTAGTGATGCACAGCAGCTAAGCCTGCTAAAAAAACAATTAGAAGAAAGTAATGCTGCTTTACAAAGCTATTTGATTGCTAGTCAAGCTGAAGCCGAAATGGCTTCACATATTTTTTATAATAATTTACTCGATGAAAAGTCAGAAGACTTACAGGGTTTTGACCGTTACCTCCTGTCTAAGTCAGAATTTTGTGGAGATTTAATTCTGGCGCGTTATTCTCCCTCGGGTAGTATTTTTGTATTGCATGTTGATGCTATGGGGCAGGGTTTATCTGCCACTGTCACCCTTTTACCTGTTGCCGATGTTTTTCATAGCATGGTTGATAAGGGTTATGCCCTACCCATGATAGTGCGCGAAATGAATCGCAAAATGAATTACAAGCTACCTCCTGATAGGTTTGTTGCTGCTTCACTGATTGAAGTTGATTTATTGCATGAGCAAGTCAGTATTTGGAATGGTGGTATGCCGCCCATTTATTTACTAGATGCTAAAGGAGAGCTAGTCAGAAGCTTTCACTCTACTCATTTGGCCTTAGGTATTTTAGACAGTGATAAGTTTGATGCTGGGGTAGAGCGTTTAGCCTTACCAACCGAAGGTGGAATTTTTGCTTCTAGTGATGGCTTAATTGAGCAAGAAAATGCGGTAGGTGAGCACTTTGGTAGTCAGCGCTTAATTAAAGAGCTAAAAGGTAACTCACCTCATTTTATGACGGGTAGAGTGGTTGCTGCATTAAAGTCTTTTACTGGTTTGGCTAAGTTTAGTGACGATGTTTCTTTATTTTATTTGCACTTCCAAGAGCTTATTTTTTTCTTAGATCAAAAAGAGCTTTCAGCAAAAAGCTTACGCAGTCTACAAGATATTCACCCCTTTCGTTGGGAGTTAACACTCAAAGGTCGTCAGCTAGCTGAGCAGGAGGTGGCTAGCCAGTGCAATAACTTGTTGCAGCAAATGGGTATGCCACAACCTTTATGCCAAAGAGCTTTTACTGTAATTAGCGAGCTGAGTACTAATGCAATAGACCATGGTATTTTAGGTTTATCTTCTAACCTGAAAAATTTTGCCGATGGTTTTGCTGAATATTATACTCAGCGAGATAAGTTAATTTTAAACTTAGCTGAAGAAGATGTGCTAAGAATCACTTTAGATTGGCAACCTAGTGCTAGTCAGCCACGTTTGGTGATTGAAATTCAACAAACAGGCGAAGGGTTCGATGCTGACAAGGTTTTGGCTAAGACCTCAGATGAGTTATCTGGCCGAGGTTTGTTATTAGTGAAACGCTTGACATCTAACTTGATGTATAGTGATTTCGGTCGTTTAGCACAAGCCACCTTAGAGTAGTGTGATGAATAATTTTGCTGTTGATGAACACTTTGCCCTGTCGCACTACTATGACCCTAAATTTAAAACTCAAGCTGTGAAAGTTTTACCTGGTCAATATTACGCGACTGAGGGTGATGAAATGATAGTCACCGTTCTAGGCTCGTGTGTTTCGGTTTGCTTAAGAGACAACTATTCTGGCATTGGCGGTTTAAATCACTTTTTATTACCCCATGATCGCTCCGCTAGTGACTCGCCCTTAGCTGAATCAGCACGCTATGGTGTTTATGCAATGGAGTTACTAGTTAACCACCTACTTAAACTAGGCGCTCAAAGGCGGCGCTTGGAAGCGAAGGTTTTTGGTGGGGGCAAAGTCATTAAAGACTTTACCTTTGCTAATGTGGGTGAGCGCAATGTTAGCTTTGTATTAGAACACTTAAAGCAGGAAGGTATTCCTATAGTGGCTAGGGATTTATTGGATATCTATCCACGTAAAGTGCACTTCTTTCCACATTCAGGTCGTGTCATGCTTAAAAAAATTAATAGTCTGCACAATTCAACTCTGATTGAGCGAGAGAAGGGTTATCTACGTCAAGTAGAGCATAAGCCCATCGCCGGTGAAGTGGATCTTTTTTAGTTTACCCCACCCTAACTTGAATACAGTGCCCTTGCTCTGAAACGATCACTTGATCACTGAGTGCCCGTAAACTAGCCAAGCTCGCTTCCTCTACCAAGCTGCTCTTACCTTTTGCGTTATCGCTTACTTCAATAAGCAGGCAGGGAGCGGCTGAAGTTATAGCAATACAGCTGCTTGGGCAGGGTTGATTGCAATCTTTTAAACTACCTTGAAACTTCAAGTTTAGATAATAATCATCACTTAAATTTTCTAAGGCTTGGCGTTTGACCTGCTGTAAATCTTCTGTACTTGGAGTTGATTCGCTGGCTGAATTAGCAGGCAGTTCTAATAAATTAGTCTCTATCACTAATTGAACTAGCTCATGCACTACATTAAATGCCCAGCGCTTTAAAGGCATACTTAAACCCTGAGCCTGCATAAATTCATTGCATAGTGCAGGTAAAGATTGCTTGGCTAACTTGCTGCCATAAATTTTCATTTGCCATTCAAAAGGTGTATCTAAGCTATCACATAAGAGTGTTCTAGCATTAAATTCCTGAGTTGTAACTTCTAGCTGAGTGAAGTCAATTTGGCAGAGTGAAATATCATCATCAGGCTCTTTTAACTGAGCAAAGTTAAGCACGCTGTTTATAAGGTTAGTTAGGGTGTTGTTTTTTGTTGGGTGCTGCAACGCATTAATCAATTTTTTGTAACCAAAAGCTTTTTGATTAGGGTTCTCTTGCTCTATTAAACCATCAGAATAAAGGAATAATTGCCCATCTTTAGGTAGGGAGAGTAGCTCTGGGGTTGACTCAAACATGGCTTCATCAAGAATACCGAGTGCCATATTTTTAGAGTTAAATTTTTCTACCAGTTGCCCTTCATTATTCATAAGTAATGCGGGTGGCATAGCGCCATTCCAAATGCTCACTTCTTGTTGGCTAGGGTTAATTTCAATTAACAGGGCAGCTACAAAGCGGTCATCAGGTAGGTCTCTAACTAGGTGTTTATTCATTTCACTTAAAATAAAGGGTAGCTGATAACCTTTTTGTACCATGGCATTAAAAACAGAAATAACTGGCATGACGGTAATGGTGGCACTAAGTCCATGACCTGTAGCATCGGCTACCAGAATAAAAGTGCTGCCTGAGGGTGAGCGTTTTACTTGGATAACATCACCACTAAAACGACTAGAGGAACAAATTTGGTAGTTAATGCCTGCAAGCTGGTCAGTATTTTTAACTAATAGGTGGCCATAAAGTACTTCAGCAGCCATGGCGTTTTCTTGTTCAGAAAGGTTAATAGCAGTTTCTAACTTTTGGGTATAACCACTGATTGCCCTTGAGGCACCTAGTAGGTTAACCAATAAAACTAGTAGGCTGTTAATTCTTAAACGTAGGCTTAGGTCATTCATGGCTGGTGAATGAATAAATATGCCTTGTATAAAACCAATTTGTGGTTCTTTTTCTAGGTGACTCACTAAAAAACTTGGTTGAGTGAGCGTGTTTTTTCTTGTCTGGTCGGTTAGGTACTGATGAACAATGCTTAACCCAGTTAAGGAGTGTTGGGCTTGAGTGGTGTTTTTTAGCTGCTCTTGCAGTAGTTTCTCTGCTTCCAGCTCAGTGATTTGATCTGTTTCAGCAAACCAGTAAATAATTAATTTGGGTTGGCTTTTCTCTGTTAAGTAAACACTAATGAAATCGAAGGCTAGGGTTTTATGAATATCTATAAAAATGCCTTTAATGTACTCCTGCCAGTTGTCTAGGCGGGTATTTTTTATCACTAGCTTGCTCAGCAAGCTGGTTTCAACCTCTAACTGACTCTTGTCATTCAATACTTGACCTAACTGACGAGCTAGGGCGCTAATGTTGTTGAAAGCAAGGTTTAGCTCATTAAAAATAAAGTTGAGCTGGGTGGGGTTAAAGTTTTGTAAATCTTGCCCTGTTTGTATTTGGTTTATTTGCTGGCTGAAGGCTTTGATTGATTGGTTAATTTTGCGGATTGCAAAATGAGAGAAAATAAAAGCAATAATTAAAAAAATAAATGAGTAAAGAGCAAAGGTGCCTATGTAGGTTAGGCGAACTTCAGTGGTTATGTTGGGCAGTGTAATTTGAGGGCGGATTGCTTCGGGTAGAGCTTCTAATTGTTCTACCAGCTGATTAGCTTGTTCATCCATTAAGCTTTCGTAGAGCAAAGAAGAAATACTTGTTACGCCAATAAAAACAATAAAGGTGCTGAAAAAAACAGCTAAAAAGATAAACCAGCGGAGGGTACGCAATTTATTTAAGAAAAATTTGAGCAACTGAGGCTCCAAGTTTGGGCAAGCTGAATAAAGTTCTAATTATCCGTTGCTTGCTTGCTCTTGTCTATCGCCTTGCTAGTCTGTAGATGAGTCAGTTTGCCGCGTACAAAAAAAGCAGCTTAAAAAGCTGCTTTATTGGTGGGCTTTTAATGCTTTTAACTATTAAACTGGAAAAAGCGCACTTAGCTTGGTTGCTAACATCATATCGCCTTCAGCACGCAGTTTGCCTGCCATAAAGGCCTGCATACCATCTTCTTCACCGGTTAAAACATCTTTTAGGGTTTCTTTGTTCATAATCAGTGTTACGGAAGGGTCATCGTGATCACCTTCAGCAATTTCACACTGGTCATTTTTAATAACAACGTAGTAGTTGTTACCATCTTCAACGTTGAACTGAAACACGTCATCCATACCTGCAGCAGCAGCAGTGTTAAATTTGTCCTTCAGTCCTTCAATAATTGCGTTAATATCAGCCATGGTTTTATCCTCTTTGTGAGCTGGTTAATGAGTTCAGCTTATTTCAAACGTATGTTTAATTCAAGCTTTTAATGGAGAATTTCTAAGTGTGGGAATTACTTGCAGACTATGTGGTTTTTGTATTGAAGATAGCAACCCTATTGGTTGCGCTAGTTATTTTATTAGTGAGTGTGGCAGCCGTTAAGCGTAGCCGTGAAAGCGATGAGCAGCTACAAGTCCAGGAGCTTAATGAACGTCAGCAAGATTTACAGCTTTCACTGCAGGCAGAGTGGCTAGAAACAAAAGCTATAAAAAAACTGCACAAGGAAAAAGAGAAAAAAGCCAAGGTTCAGGCGGCCAAGTTGGCTAGTTTACCTAGAGTGTTTGTTTTAGATTTTAAGGGCGATTTAGATGCAAGCCAGGCTGCTGTTCTAGGTAGAGAAATTAGCTTGCTACTAAGCTTGTTGCGCTCTGAAGACGAAGTGGTGGTGCGTTTGGAGAGCGCTGGTGGTTATGTGCATAGCTATGGTCATGCTACCGCTCAGTTACAGCGTTTAAGGGATAAAAATATTGATTTAACCGTGTGTGTAGACCGAGTGGCAGCTTCAGGTGGTTATATGATGGCCTGTACTGCGACTAAGCTGTTGGTTGCACCCTTTGCTATTTTGGGCTCTATAGGCGTTGTGGCTGAAGTACCTAACCTGCATAGGTTGCTAAAAAAACATGAAATAGATTATGAAGTGTTAACGGCAGGCGACTATAAACGTACTTTAACCCTCTTGGGTGAAAATACACCTGAAGGAAAGCAGAAGTTTATTGATGATTTAGAACAAACTCATGATTTATTTAAAGCGTTTGTACAGCGTTGTCGTCCGCAGTTAGATATAGATAAGGTGACTAAGGGAGAGGTTTGGTATGGAGAACAGGCGTTAGGCTTACACTTGGTGGATGGTTTGCAGACCAGTGAGGCTTATTTATTAGAGCGTCAAGATGAAGCTAGGGTATTTAAGGTGCGCTTAAAGAAACCCTTGAACTTAACTGAAAAAATTGCAGGTCAAACAGCTAAAGTTATAGAAGGGCGTTTGCTTAGCTGGTGGCCTAAATTACAGGCCACCTTTTTTCATCGCTAAATTTTCTACCGATAAAACACAGACTTAGCTAGGTAGGTTAAACGTTGCAATACATATTATGTAGGGTGCGAATAATTTGCTTAGCTTCTTCACCGTTAAGTGAGTAGTAGATAGTTTGTGATTCGCGGCGTGTTTTAACTAGCTGGTCACGGCGCAACACTGCTAAATGCTGTGAAAGTGCAGACTGGCTTAAGTCTAGGCAAGCATTTAATTCACTAACCGAAAGCTCTCGGTCATCTAAGTAACACAAAATTAGTAAGCGGCTTTCATTCGCTAGTGCTTTTAAAAGGGTGGTAGCCTGCTTGGCATTATTGCGTAAGTCATCAATGAATTCGCTTTGAGTTTCTTGCTTTGCTTTTGCAGTTGTTGCCATGGTTTTTACTCAAGTTTCGCTTAAGTTGATTAGTTTTTACCTATTCTACCTTTTTTTAAGCTAGATGTTGACCTTAATAGTGAAAATTAAAAAATCTCAATACCTTAACCTTTAGATCTTAACCTTAAGCCATCAGTTAAGGGCTGTTAGTGCCTTGATCTGCTTTGAGGTAGTTTTATTTGGCAGATTATATCTGGGTTTTATCTAGGTTTGCGCCTTTTGTATTAGTTGCAAAATGTTGATCTTGCATTAAAGTGGGCTGGATTTCTAAAAACTGTCGACACTTGTCGGTGAGTTTGTTAGCAATAAAGCAAAGAGTTTTTATCTTTATTAGCTATTGCAGGCAGATGTCGACAAAATAATAATACCCACAGAGGTGAGAGTGATGAGTTATAAAGCTGAATTTGAGCGTTCGATTAACCAGCCTGAAGATTTTTGGCGTGAGCAAGCCGATAAATTACCTTGGCATAAAAAACCTACCCAAATACTGGGCAAAGATGACCAAGGGACTGACCGTTGGTTTGTGGATGGTGAGTTAAACATTAGCTACTGTGCTTTGGATTACCACGTTGAAAATGGCCGTGCTGACCAAACGGCAGTTATTTATGACTCACCCGTTACTAAAACTAAGTCTAAACTGACTTACCGTGAAATGCGTGATCAGGTTGCTAAGTTTGCTGGTGCTTTGCGTGGCCTTGGTGTTGAAAAGGGTGACAGGGTACTTATTTATATGCCTATGGTGCCTGAAGCTCTAGTCGCTATGTATGCTTGTGCGCGTTTAGGTGCTGTTCACTCAGTTGTTTTTGGTGGCTTTGCACCCACAGAACTGGCTGTACGCATTGATGATGCTCAGCCTAAAGTGATAGTTTCAACCTCTTGCGGTATTGAAGTAGAAAAAGTAATTCCTTACAAAGGTTTGTTAGATGATGCTATAGACCAAGCAACGCACAAACCAAATCACTGTGTTGTTCTACAGCGTCCACAGCACACTTGTGAACTGATTGCAGGTCGTGACCTTGACTGGAATGACCTAATGGCTGCTGCAGAACCTGCAGATCCAGTGAATGTTAAAGCAACAGACCCTCTTTATATTCTTTACACCTCGGGTACTACGGGTAAACCTAAGGGTGTAGTACGTGATACGGGTGGTTATGCGGTTGTGCTTAAGTACAGCATGAAAACCATCTATGACATGGACCCAGGTGAAGTATTTATGGCTGCGTCTGACGTGGGCTGGGTTGTAGGTCATTCTTATATTGTTTACGCACCGCTATTAGCGGGCTGCACCACTATTGTTTATGAAGGTAAACCCGTTAAAACGCCAGATGCTGGTGCTTTCTGGCGTTTAATTGATGAATACAAAATTAAGTCTTTCTTTACTGCACCTACGGCTTTCCGTGCGGTTAAAAAAGAAGACCCTGAAGGCAAACTGCTAGCCAACTATGATATTTCTAGTTTGAAAATCATGTTCTTGGCAGGTGAGCGTTTAGATCCACCTACCTATCACTGGTTAAATGAATTGCTACCTGTGCCCGTTATTGACCATTGGTGGCAAACAGAAACAGGCTGGCCGATTGCAGGGAATATGATGGGATTAGAGCCAGCTAAACCTAAAGCGGGTTCTGCTACCTACCCAACACCTGGTTATAACGTGATGATTTTAGATGGTCAGGGCGAAAAAGCAGCACCAGACGAAGAAGGTAGCGTGGTTGTTAAATTGCCTTTACCACCTGGCTGCCTAACCACAGTTTGGGGCGACCATGACCGTTATAAGAGCTCTTACATGAATGCTTACCCTGGTTACTATGAAACAGGTGACGGCGGTAAAATTGATAAAGACGGTTACCTTTTCATTATGGGTCGTACTGATGACGTTATTAACGTTGCTGGTCACCGTTTATCTACGGGTGAAATGGAAGAAATTGTTGCTAATCACCCAGCGGTTGCCGAGTGTGCAGTTATTGGCGTAGCTGATGAGCTGCGTGGTCAGCTACCAGTTGGCTTGGTTATTACCAAAGATGGCTGGGATGGCGATGCTGATAAGCTACAGTCAGAACTAGTCGCTATGGTGCGCAAAGATATTGGTGCCATTGCTTGTTACCGTCAAACATTAATTGTTGATCGCTTGCCTAAGACTCGTTCGGGTAAAATTCTACGTAATGTTTTAAGAAATATCGCTGATGGTAAAGACTATGTTGTACCTTCAACTATTGACGATATGTCGAGCATTACTGAAGTAGAAGATGCAATCAAAACTAAGCTAACAACGGCTTAATCGCTGGGGTTAGTGGTAATAAAATAAGCAAGGCGTTTGTTTAGCTAGGGGTTATACTAGTTGGCAAACGACTTGCTTTTGTTTTTGAGCTGGTTTTTTATTCATTCAGGGTTCCCTCGCCCCCTGCTAAAAAAAAGGTAGCTAGTATGTTGTCTCTTTCTGCTGTTCAATTCCGTCGTGCTTTATTCTGGCTGGCTTTAGCGCATATTATTATTATCGCTGCTAGTAATTATCTAGTGCAGTTTCCTTTTGAAGCTTTAGGCTTCCATAACACTTGGGGGGCGTTTACCTTCCCATTTATTTTTTTAGCAACTGACTTAACTGTTAGGGTGCTAGGTAAGCACTTAGCCAGACGCGTTATTTTTATGGTGATGTTCCCAGCTTTGCTGGTTTCTTACCTAGTGTCTGTGGTTTTTGCCGAAGGACAGTTTGCAGGTTTAGCAGGCTTGTATGAACTCAACCCTTTTGTAGCTCGTATTGCTTTGGCTAGTTTTATGGCCTATGCATTAGGTCAGTTTTTAGATATTAAAATTTTTGATCGTTTGCGAGAAATTAAACACTGGTGGGTAGCACCCGCAGCTTCAACCTTTTTAGGTAATGCTTTAGATACCCTAGTATTTTTTACCATAGCTTTTTATGCCAGTAGCGATACTTATATGGCTTTGCATTGGCCTGAAATAGCTTTCATGGACTATAGTTTTAAACTCTTAGTGAGTTTGCTTTTCTTCTTGCCTGCTTATGGGTTGGTGTTGGCTTGGCTACAAAAGCGCTTGCTGAGTGTTAAAGCAAAGCTAGCTGAAGTTTAATTAGCCATTAGGTAGTAGATGTTGGCATAATCATCAGAAGAAATTTTTGTAAGCAAGGAGCCTAGTATGAGTATTTTGGCGCATCAGCGTAATGGCCAAGGCCAGCCGCTGGTTGTAGTGCATGGTTTATTTGGTAGTGCCAGTAATTGGCGTAATGTTGCATTAAAACTGGAAGATGATTTGGCTGTTTGGGGTGTGGATTTACGCAACCATGGTAATAGCTTTCATCGCTCAGGTATGGATTACGCCCAACAGGCTAAAGATTTGCTTAACTGGTTAGATAACGCTGGGTTAGATAAGGTTTCCTTGTTGGGGCATTCTATGGGCGGCAAGGTAGTGATGGAATTTGCTTTACGTTACCCTAGCCGTGTAGAAAAACTGATTATTGTCGACATAGCACCTATTAAATATGAGGCTAGCCATAATGAAATTATTGCTAGCTTGATAGCATTAAAAGCACAGGAACCCTGGCATGAAAGACGTCAGGCAGACCGCTTACTCAATGAGTATTTAGGTGAAGAAGCTATTCAAACTCGCTTATTCTTACTCACCAACCTGCGTCGTACATCTGATGGTTTACGCTTGCGGGTGGGCATAGAAGAAATAAAAGAGGGCTATGCTTCTATTTTAGATGCACCTGAGTCGATTGCTGAAGGCAAGACTTTTGCTGGGCCTACGTTAGTTATTCGCGGAACTCGTTCTGATTATGTGCCGGATAGTTCTTTACCCATATTTAAGCAGACTTTTCCTGAGTATCAGCTAGTCGATCTTGATGGTGGCCATTGGCTACATGCTGAACAAACCGATGCTTTTGCCGCAGCGGTAAAAGATTTTATTGGTTAATTAGCTAGGTTTAGATGCACAAGATACAGTATTGAAGGAGCAGGCTTTGTCACGAATTTTGCCTTTTGATTGGTCTTCACTTTTGGCTGAGCAGCCTTTACTGCCTGTTTGGGCAAAAGTTGACCCACTGGCTGCACCTAAGTTAGCCGAAAGCTTACTGGGTGCTGGCTACAAGGTGCTAGAAGTAACCCTTAGGCAAGAACAAAGCTGTGCTGCTTTAGAAGCCTTGCAAGCATCTGGGCTTATTTTGGTAGCTGGAAGTTTGCGTCACCCTGACCAATTGGCGCGTTTACAAACCCTAGGCATTCGCTGGGCTGTTTCCCCTGGCTGGTGTCCTGTTTTAGCTGAAGCAGCTCAGCAGTCGGGTATAGCTTTATTGCCAGGCATCAGTACGCCTGGCGAAGCGATGCAAGCCAGCAGAATGGGCTATCAGCAGGTTAAGCTATTTCCTGCAAAAGCATTAGGTGGCCCTGCTTATTTGCAGGCTATTGCAGCCCCTTTACCTGAGATGACCTTTGTAGCCACAGGTGGGGTAAGCGAACAAAACATGGCTGAATGGTTTGCTTTGCCCCAAATTGCAGCAGTGGGTGGTAGTTGGATGTTACCTGAAGCTTTAATTCAGCAGCAGGCTTGGGAAACGCTAGCTAGCTTAGCACAAGCTTCACTTGAGGCTGCTAAAGCACTAGGGAGGCAAAGCTTACAACAAGGACTAGAACAAGGAGAGGAGCGTTGATTTACGCTAAGGACAATGATGACTTTAAAGCTAGACGCTTAAAAGCAGTAACCTATGATTTAAATTCAGGTGCTGCAGTATTAGCCCGTAAAGCTTTAGAAGATATGATTGACTATGCTGATAGCTGTCAGGTTGAGACAACTGCTGAGCTCTTAATCGAATTAAAGGACTTAGCTGAACAACTAATTGCAGCGCGACCTAGTCGTCTAGTGGTGGGCAACTTATTGCGTTATTGGTTAAATAGCTTACCTGATCTGCCCGATGATTTAGACCGTGCAAGAGGTAGGGCAGGTGCGCATGCAGAAGAAGTGATTGACCTACTTCAAGCAGCGCAAAATGAAGTGGTTGCTAGGTGCTTGGAAGAAATTCAACCAGGCATGACGCTTATGACTCATTCTAGTAGTTCTAATGTTATGGCCTTATTTAGAGCTTGCCATCTAGCTAACTTAAATGTTCAAGCCATAATTACTGAGTCTCGACCAGGTATGGAGGGGCGCAAATTAGCCCGTTATTTAAACAAGCTTGAAATACCTTGTCAGTTTATAACAGAAGCACAAATGGCTCATTTTGTCGTTCAGGCCGACAAAGTAGTGTTAGGGAGTGATAGCGTACTGCGTGATGGCTCGCTGATAACAAAAGCAGGTAGCTACTTGCTAGCACTAGCAGCAAAAGATTCGGGTATTCCCGTATGGGTTTTAGCAGAAGGGTTTAAACATGCCTTGGTGCTTCCCGAAGATGCAGTACTGGAAGAAGTGGATCCAGAAGAACTTCAGCTAGAGACTATGCCTCATGTGGAAGTGCGAAATGTTTACTTTGATTTGATTCCCGCACGTTTAGTGACTGCTTGGGTCGATGAAGAAAGAGTGGCCGTTACTTTTCGGTCTTTGGCAGAAGCACGGCCTGAAACACTTCCAACTGTTCAATAAAAGTTTAGAGCTTATTTAAGCTATAACTCCTTATCCTATTCATTATTTATACCGTTATCTTAGTGTCTTGCTAAGACTTAATAATCTCTGGTTGTTTATTTGGGAAACAAATATTTGCGCAAATATTTGCACAGATTTATATTTGTGCAAATCTGTTTGCTTTTATCTGTCTAAGCTTTACACTCTAAGTCACAGCTTAAAAAATTCATAAGAGTGATTGTTGTGGCCCCTAGAACCCTTGAAGAGTTAAAGCGTAAATTACAAAAACTTAATTCCCCTACAAGTGACTTGAAGCTGGGTAAGCGTGCTTTAGCTGCGCTAACTCAAATGATGGATAACCCTGAAAAAGTAGCAGTGACAAGTATTTCCTTGTTGGCTGAGGAGGCAGGGGTCAATGCTTCTACCCTTAGCCGCTTAGTGCGCAAGTTGGGTTTTGCAAGTTTTGCTGAGTTTCAACTGGTGTTTCGTAAGCACCTAGCCCGCTCTAGTCGTACCAGTTTCTACAGTGATCTTGCAGGGCGCTTTGTAGATGAAGAAAGTGACGGTGGAGCCAGTTTGGCACCCGCTTCCCTTGCATTAATGACTCAGGTAGCAGAAGAAGAGACAGATAATATTGCTCAAATGTTATCTAGCCTAGATGTGGATGCTTTAGAAAAAACCGTTAACTTATTAGCTAAGGCTCCTAGGGTGAGGGTATATGGCCTGCGCCAAGCTAATACGGTAGCTAATTTTTTTACCTATGCTTTAGGTTTGCTTCGTCCAGATGTCAGCTTACTAGGCAACCCTCACCACGGGGTTGCGCATGGCCTAAATGAGCTAACCCAAGAAGATGTTGTGGTTGTTATTGGTGCTGCACCTTATACCCGCGCAACCATTGCTGCTGCACGTATTGCAGCTAACCATGGAATGCAGGTGATTGCCATTACCGATTCTCACGGCTCCCCACTCGCAACTGAAGCAACCTTAAGTTTTATTGCCCCCACTAGCAGTACTTGGTACAGCAATTCTATGGCTGCGTTTTTAGTGTTCATTGAAGGCTTAATGGCCATGATGGCAGGCCGTTTAGGTCGTCGGGGTTTGGCTAGCTTAAAGCAGCATGAACAGTTAATTGATGAGGTGAGTCATGAGTTATAAGTCAGAATTTGGTGATGCAATAGATGCTGCGAGTCAGCCAGTGCTAAAGGAATTAAAAGATGGCGTTTTATGGGTCACACTTAATCGACCAGAGCGCCTGAATGCGGTTAGTAAACCTATGTATGACGAGCTCTGTTGTTTATTAGATGAAGCTGAAACTGATCCTCAAGTAAGAGTGGTTGTATTAACAGGTGCTGGTCGTGCTTTTTGTGTGGGTGCAGATATGAAAGCTCATGGTGCAGGTACCCGCACCCCTTATGAGCGCCGTGAATACCTGCGTGGTGAGCAGGAAGTGTGTCGGCGTTTATTTAACCTTACTAAACCGGTTATTTCAGCAGTTAATGGCTATGCCTTAGGTGCAGGTGCAGAGTTAGCTTTAGCAGCAGATTTTATGCTAATGCGTGATACAGCCCAGTGGGGCTTACCCGAAACAGGTTTAGGCGCCTTTATTGGTGGTGGCATCTCTTGGTTGTTGCCTGCGCGCCTTGGTTTAGCTAAAGCTAAAGAATTGGTTTTATTGGGTGAGCGTTTAAATGGCTCGCAAGCCGTGGCTAATGGCTTAGCGCAACGGTGTTTTGTTGCTGAATCTGAACAAGATTTTCAGAAGCAGGTGCAAGATTTTGCTTTGCAGTTAGCTTCTAAAGCACCTGTTTCTGTGGCTTTGGCTATACAGCAGCTTAATTCAGCCGGACAAAGAAGCTTTGATGATGCCTTAATTGCAGAATTGGAAGGCATGATGTTTTGTTCAACAACGCAAGATTGGCAAGAGGGCGTTGATGCCTTTGCCGAAAAGCGTAAACCAAAATTTATTGGCCAGTAGAGGTAGGTATGAGCTTGCTATCGAGTTTTTATCCAAATGCTTTAATGGTTGTAGGTGCCTCAGCTGATCCAACTAAACGAGGGTTCCAATCTATACGCTCCTTATTGCGTGATGGTTTTGCTGGTGATATTTATCCAGTTAATCCGCGTTTAAACGAGCTTTTAGGCTTAACCTGTTATGCCTCAATTGAAGAGGTTCCAGCTAATCCTGAACTGGCATTAGTCTGTACGCCAGCTGCCAGTTTGTTAGATGTGATTCAAAGCTGTGGTTTAAAAGGTGTTAAAACCAGCATAGTGCTTGCCAGTGGTTTTGCTGAGGCGGGTGAAGAAGGTCAAGCCCTGCAAAGCAAAGCAGTGGCTTTGGCTAAACGTTTTAATATGCGCTTGGTTGGACCAAACACCTCGGGAGTATTCAATACGCATGCAAAAATGAACCTGGTTGGTTTTACGCATTTAACTGCTGGGCCTTTAGGTATTTTATCTCAGTCGGGCAATATGGCTTTATCTTTAGTAACCGAAGGCTCAACTCAGCTTCATTCAGGTTTTAGTAGCTATGTTGGTATAGGTAATGCCGCAGATTTAGATTTTCATGAGTACCTTGATTACTTTGCCTCAGATAAAGGTACTGGAGCACTGATTACCTATATGGAAGGTTTAACCGATGGGCAGGCTTTTTTAAAGGCAGCTAGGTCTTTTACGGCTAATAAACCCTTGGTTTTGTACAAATCGGGTAAATCAGAATCTGGGCAGCGGTCTGCTAAATCACATACGGGTGCTTTAGCAGGGAGTTACCAGGTAGCTAAGGGTGTAATGCGCCAAGCGGGTGTGGTGCTGGTTGATCAACCAGACCATCTTTTACCTGTTGCAGAAGCTTTAGCTACTCAGCCGTTACCTGCTGGGCGAAGAGTAGCAGTCTTGGCTGATGGTGGGGGTCATGCCACCATTGCAGCAGATGAGTTGGATGCCTTGGGCTTACCCCTAGCTGAATTATCCGCAAGCACCCAAGCTGCTTTGAAAGCACTACTCCCTAAGGGTGCAGCAGTGAGTAACCCAATAGATGTGGCTGGCGGCACGGATAGCAACCCAATGAATTTTGCGCATTGCATAGAACTACTATTAGCAGACCCAAGTGTAGACCAACTGCTATTAGTCGGTTTGTTTGGTGGTTATGCATTGCGCTTTGATGCGAGCTTGGCAGAAGCAGAAGTTAACACTGCAACTGCTATAGCTAAACTGGCTAAAGCGAGTGGCAAGCCTGTATTGGTGCATAGCTTATTTGCTTTAAATAAGCCGGCACCTTTACAAGAATTGGTTGAGGAGGGTACCCCAGTTTATGCCAGCATAGAGACTGCCTGTGCTTCTCTTAAAGCCTTGGTTGATTATGCAGAATACCGTAAACGTATCAGTGATGACGACTGGTTAACCGGACGGGGTGAACCTAGCTTGAGGGTTGAGCGTTTAGTGCAAAAAGTTAGGGCTGAAGGTCGCACAGCTTTGTTGGAGCCAGAAGCAAAACAGCTGGTGAGTGCTTTCGAGGTTGCTCTACCAGAGCAGCACTGGTTAACCCACTCTAAAGAGCTGGATAGTTTGCCTGACGAATTACTCGCCCAGCCTCTAGCAATGAAAGTTGTCTCACAAGACATTCTGCATAAGTCAGATGCAGGTGGAGTGCTGCTCAACAAGCAAGGCTTAAACGCCTTAAAAGCTGGCTGGCAAAAGCTTTATGCTAACGCTTTGCACTTTGCACCAGAAGCACGTTTAGATGGCGTCTTGCTGAGTCCTATGGCTGACCCTAAAGGAACAGAGGTTATTCTAGGGGTGACTTACGATAAGCAATACGGTCATTTACTAATGTTTGGTCTGGGCGGTATTTTTGTTGAAGTCTTAAAAGATGTGGTTTTCCGTAGTTTGCCCTTAGCGCGTTCTGATGCTTGGGATATGCTAGCAGGTATTCAAGCGGTAAAAGTACTCGAAGGTGTTCGTGGTCAGCCTCCGGTTGATAAAGGTGCTTTAGTAGAACTCTTGTTAAAAATTTCTGCTTTAGTAACGGCTCACCCAGAAATAGCTGAATTAGACCTTAATCCTGTACGCTGTTTTCGCGATGGCTATGCAGTATTGGATGCTCGCATGGTATTGTTTTCAGCCGCCGCCAATAAATCACCTCAGCAAGATAAACGACCAAAGCAGCCGCAAGCTGCACTAGTGCACTAATGAGTATTCATAGTTTGTTAATCTGCCCAGGGAAGGGCGGGAAGGTAGTTTTCTGGCGATACCGCTTGGCCCGCTTCACGTAATTCAAAATAAATGCCTGGTTTGTCTATTTGGCGTTGTTTACCTGCAGAGCAAACCGGGTGACGACCAGAAAGGTAGTCGTCTTGCTCTACAAAAAGTGCATGGCAATAGGCGTAGATAGATTGCTGTTCATTCTTATGCTTTATAACAATCACTCTACCAAAGCTACGCATCTGTCCTGCAAAAATTACTTTTCCTGGTGCAATCGGGAAAATCTCTTCTCGCTTGCTGGTTTCTAGTGCTAAACCTTGGTGAAGCCCCCAGCGTTGCCAAGAAAAATTGATTCTTACATTAGGCTGGGCAACAGGCCAGCGATACTTGTGTTGGTGGCGCTCTATAACAGGGATAATAATGCGTTGACCAATACGCAGTTTTTCTGGCTTTAATGTTGGGTTAGCCTGTAAAAGACTGATTAATGCCAAATGAAAGTGTTGAGCTAAAGCACCAAAAGTATCGCCTGATTGGATACGGTAATAATAAGGGCCACTTTTAGGCACATCTTTATTATTTTCCGGGATACGTAATTGACGTTGGCTGCTGGGTGGGTTTTGCTGACTGCGAGGATTAAAACGTCTTAAAACGGCCTCTTCAAGATTAAATTTAGCAGCTATGTCAGCAAAGCTTTCTTGTCCTGAAGGCTGGTAAAAGGCTTGGTGTCCGGGTGGTTCAGGCAGATTTAAGCGGCTTTTAGAGCTGCAGCCAATAAGCAGTAATGCTAGGCACAGGAGGGTTAGCCAGCCGTAGCTTGTTCGCCTGTTAAATTTCAGCACATCCAGCACCTGAAAAGGTTAAGTAAAGCCTTTAGTCTAAACAGCATCTAGAGCTAATAAAACCCTTTTTTAAATAAAGTTGCTTAGGAATTTGTGTAGAGGTGGTAAAAATGGCTAGAATGCGAAGTTCATTCATCTACTACAGGGTTTACCTATGCAAGTTGCAGCCAATAAGGTCGTCGCTATTCATTACACTTTAACGAATGGTGAGGGTCAGGTTCTTGATTCATCTCAGGGCGGCAACCCACTTTTTTATCTGCATGGTCACAACAATATTATTCCAGGTTTAGAGAAACAGTTGGAAGGTTGTAGTGTCGGTGATGATTTTGAGGTGGCTGTTGAGCCAGCCGAAGGTTACGGCGAGCGTGATGATAACCTTAAACAACAGGTTCCGCGTGAAGCTTTTCAGGGTGTAGAAAGCATTGAGCCGGGTATGCAGTTTCAAACTGAAGGGCCTGGTGGCGCTATGGTGGTGACAGTAACTGAAGTTGAAGAAGCAACGGTTACCATTGATGCTAATCACCCACTAGCAGGTGTAGCACTTAACTTTAAAGGCAACGTTGAATCTGTACGCGATGCACGTGAAGAAGAAGTTGAGCATGGTCATCCACATGAAGGCGATATGGCTGATCACTAAGATTAAGCTTTAGCTTAATTTACCAGTGTCTTAACCCCTTACCGCTATAAAAGGCAGTAAGGGGTTTTTGTTTGTTTGGAAAAAAATGCTGCTCAAAATTTGATCTCTTGGTATTAATTGTCTAATCTAGTACTAAGATTAAAAAGCTGAGGTGCAATTATGATTGAATCTAACATTAACAATGTGGCGGCGGCAGCAACACGTCAGGATGTGCGTAGTGTACAAGGTCAGCGAGAAGCTAATACAGCCGAAGTAACAGAGCAAGCTTCTAGTAATCCTATGGCAAGTAGTGGTGTTGAAACTGCAGATTCTTCTGTTACTGCTGTTTCAAGTCAGCCAGCAGGTGTGGTTACTCGCCTAGGTGAAACAACCGAGCAGGTGCCTCTTTATGAAGCTAATCGTCCAACGGGTAGCATTATTCGTCCTGCCATTGAAGTGGCTGAGAATGCTCGTCAAACACCAACAACTGAAGATGTGAATGAGCAAGTGGCTCAACAGCGTCAAGACTTAGATGAAACTTTGGTTGTGCAAGGTCGTCCATCCACCGTTGCAGCTAGCCAAGACACTAGCTTTAATGATATGCAGAAGTTGGTTTAGAAAGCGACTTAACTTCAAAAACTTAAACAATTTAAGCTCAATAAGTTGTTAGAAAGATATTAGCCCTGCCAGTGCAGGGCTTTTTATTGCTTTAAAAAATGAGTGACTAAACTGGTGCTTGGATATTGGAACCCGTTATAAGAAACTCAAGTAAAGCTTTTTGAGCATGGAGGCGGTTACCAGCTTCTTGCCAAACAACTGAGCGAGGATCATCTAGCATATCTTCACTAATTTCTTCACCTCGATGCGCAGGTAGGCAATGCATAAAAAGTGCATCTTTAGCTGCATAATCCATTAAAGCTGGAGACACCTGGTAGGGTGCAAAGTCGCGCTCTCGCTTTGCTTGCTCTTCTTCTTGCCCCATAGAGGCCCATACATCGGTTACAACGAGTTGCACACCCTCTACGGCAGCTTTAGGGTCACTGACTAGCGTTACTCTATCGGCGTGATCTTCTAGTAACTGTGTATCTGGCTGATAACCTTCAGGCCCACAAATTCTTAACTGAAAATCGAACTGACGAGCTGCTTTCATGTAGGAGTTGCACATATTGTTACCATCGCCTACCCAGGTGACAGTTTTGCCTTGCAGGCTACCGCGGCACTCTACAAAGGTTTGTACATCGGCGAGCAGCTGACAAGGGTGGTAATCATCGGTTAATGCATTGATAACAGGCACACTTGAATAAGCAGCCAATGTTTCAACATCTTGGTGTGAGAAGGTTCGCACCATAATGGCATCAACCATTTCAGACAGTACGCGTGCGGTATCTTCAAGTGGTTCGCCACGGCCTAGCTGGCTATCTCTAGGCGATAAAAAGATAGAACCACCACCTAGTTGAATCATGCCTGCTTCAAAAGATACACGGGTACGGGTAGAGGATTTCTCAAAAATCATGGCTAATACACGATTTTTTAAGGTTTCATCAATTATGCCTTCTTTGTGTCGACGCTTAAGTAAGATGGCGCGTTGAATAAGGCGTTCTAATTCTTGTGGTGATAGATCAGTCAGGGTTAAAAAGTGTCTGACGCTCATGAGTTAGCTCCGTGATGCTAGCCAATTAATAATGAGTTGGCTTAACTTGCTGACAAGTAGGTCAGCTTCTTCGTCGGTAAGTGTCAGGGGAGGCAAAAGGCGAACCACCTGCCCAGCTGTCACGTTAATTAATAAACCTTCATTTAAAGCAAGTTCAACTAGCTCAGCACAGGGTTGATCTAGTTCTATACCCATCATTAAACCACGAGCGCGAACGGCTTTTACGCCTTGGGTTTCTGCAAAGACTTCATTAAAGCGCTTGGTTAAGTAATCGCCTAGTTCACCTGCTCGTTTTGCTAGCTGTTCTTTTTCTAAGGTTTCTAGCACAGCCAATACTGTCGCGGAACCAAGAGGTGTACCACCATAAGTGGAACCATGGTTACCCGGTTGAAAAAGGTTGGCAGCTTTGCCCTGAGCCATAACAGCACCAATAGGAAAGCCATTGCCTAACCCTTTAGCCGTGGTGAGTACATCAGGCTTCCAGTCATAGCGTTGGTAGGCATAAAAGTAACCTGTACGACCATTACCCGTTTGAACTTCATCAAGCATAAGCAGCAGATCATGCTTATCACACAGGGCACGTAAGCCATTCATAAACTCATCCGTTGCCGGCGTCAAACCGCCTTCACCTTGAACTGGCTCAACCAAAATAGCGGCTATATCTTTACGACGTTCTACTAGGTTGGTAACGGCTTCTAAGTCATTGTAGCTGCTGCGTACAAAGCCACTAACTAGGGGTTCAAAACCCGCTTGTACTTTGCGGTTGCCTGTTGCGGTTAAAGTGGCTAGGGTGCGGCCATGGAAGGCATTTTCCATAACAAGTACATGAGGAATATCTAGGCCTTTTTTGCGGCCATGTAAGCGGGCTAGCTTGATAGCACCCTCGTTAGCTTCAGCACCAGAGTTGCAAAAGAAAATATTGTCCATGCCAGAGAGCTGGCTTAATTTGGTGGCAGCCGCTTCTTGCATAGGTATTTGGTAAAGGTTGGAGGTATGCACTAATCGGCTAGCCTGCTCACAAATAGCTTGAGTAACCGCAGGGTGTGCATGGCCAAGGCCACAGACAGCAATACCGGTAATGGCATCTAGGTAAGTTTTGCCGTTAGTATCGGTCAGCCAAGCGCCTTTGCCTTCAGCAAAAGCAACAGGTAAGCGACCATAAGTGTGCATCAGGGCGGAGTTAGCCATGGTGCAAAATCCCTCCATAAATAAGCGGGCGAACCCGAAAAACAATTAGTCTAAGCACTTGCCTGGTGACTGGCAAGGTGCACTTAATTTTTTTATGTAGCTTGTTAATCAGTTGGTTTGAGCGGTAAGATTGACTAACTTGGTCGGGTATAAGCCCTAAGTATTTTTTAATCTGCAGAAAAGGTAAGTTTAAATGTCTTCTACAATCGATACCATTAAAGAACAAATTGCTAGCAACCCTGTACTACTTTACATGAAAGGTACGCCGCAGCTGCCTCAGTGTGGTTTTTCATCGCAAACTGTACAAGCTTTAATGGCCTGTGGTCAAAAATTTGCTTTTGTAAATATTTTAGAGCATCCAGATGTACGTTCTGAGTTACCTAAATATGCTAACTGGCCTACTTTTCCACAGCTTTGGCTAAACGGTGAATTAGTCGGTGGTAATGATATTATTGGTGATCTGCACCAGCAAGGTGAGTTGCAGCCTATGGTAGAAGCTGCTGTACAAGCCTCAGCTCAAAGTTAAAGTTATTCTGGCATGGTTTTTAATGCCAGATCCCAACCGCCGAGCTGGTGCCAAGTGTTAATAATACTGCAAAAAAGCTCGGCGGTTTTTTCCGTATCATAACAAGCAGAATGCGCTTCTCGGTTATCAAAAGGAATGCCAGCGGCTAGGCAAGCACGAGACAAGACCGTTTGGCCGTAAGCTAAGGCAGCAAGGGTTGCAGTATCGAAGCTTGAAAAAGGATGGAAAGGGTTGCGTTTAATGTTGCACCTTTCTACAGCAGCATTAATAAAGCCTAAATCGAAACTAGCGTTATGTCCTACCAAAATGGCTCGGGTGCAATTATGTGCCTTAACAGCCTTGCGGATAGCTTTAAACACCTCATCTAAAGCTTCTCGCTCATCTACAGCTATACTGTGTCTAAAGGAATTGTCTAAATCAATTTTAGTAAAGTCTAAGGCCGCCTGCTCAATGTTGGCACCGGCAAAAGGAATTAAATGCTTAGTTACACTATGATCAGGTAAAATGATGCCGCTTTCATCCATGGTTAGAGTTGTGGCAGACACTTCAAGTAAAGCATCGGTAGCAGAATTAAAACCGGCGGTTTCAACATCCACCACTACAGGCAAATAGCCACGAAAACGCTTGGACATAGGATGTTTGATATTCGACTGACTGTTCACGCAATGCTCCTGACCGGCGTGTAAATGAAAGGCTTGGGTTACAGCAGCAACTAGCTTAACATAGCTGAAAGGTATTTTATTTTTTACCTAAAGTTTAACTTGTCTAGGTCGACAATTCTTTAACCTAGTTAACTAAAGGATTTTAGCGTGTCTTTTCTAACAGCTTTGTTACAGCCTAGTATTAAACGCTTGCGGCCATTAGCTTTAATGGGGTTATGCCTGTTAACCACTAGTGGTGGCGTTTATGCAAGTAGTTGGCAGGCAGGCTATGAGAGTGCTTTATGGCAAGCTAGTGATCCCTCTAAACTGAATTGTGAACTAACCCACTACATTCCTAATTTTGGTGAGGCACGTTTTATACATCGTGCAGGTGAAACCGTACGTTTAGAAGTTCAACCCTTTCGTAATGCTTTGCGTGGTGGTGCTGTTAAGCTGGTTGCCTTGGCTCCTCAATGGATGCCGGGTGCTAACACGCGTCCTTTAGGTGAGTATGATTTTCAAAAAACAGACCTGCCCATTCGTATTACTACCCCACAAACTGAACTAATTTTAGAAAGCTTGCGCCAAGGTTTAATGCCATCAATGCTGCAAGAAGACCAAGATCAACGCATTGAAGCTCGCCGTGCCAGCTTAACTCCCATTAATTTTCATCAAGCATTTGCTGACTTTCAGGTCTGCCAAGCACAACTTCTACCCGTCAACTATGACCAAATTCGTGATGTGGTTATAGGCTTTCATTTAGGTGGTGCTAAGCTAACCCAAGCTGACCGTGATCAACTCGATTTATTAGTGCGTTATACCTATGCTGACCCTGAAGTTGTATTAGTGATGGTGGATGGTCATTCAGACTCTTCGGGTACACGCCGTGACAACCGAGAGCTATCCAGTGAGCGTGCCGATTCTGTTACTGAATACTTAGTTGCACGTGGTATGCCACAAGAAATGATTAAGAGTCAGTACCATGGTCAGCGTTACCCTGTAGCAAGTAACCGCACAACAGAAGGCCGTAGTAAAAACCGTCGCGTAACCATTAAGTTAGAGCGCGAGCTGGAAATCAAACCTATTTTTTAGTTGTTTGGATATTTTTAACCAGTTTCTAAGCGCTAGTCGCTGACGCTTAACCTTCCTTGCGTTATAATCCCATTTATTAAGTTTTCGGGCTGCTTAGGCAGCCTTTTGCTGTTTACTGTTCCTGCTTCTGGCCTTAACGTCAGAGTAGTTTAAGGAGAAATCATGTCTGATACACAAAAGCCTGATGTTAAAAAGGTAGTTCTAGCTTATTCTGGTGGTTTAGATACTTCTATTATTTTGAAGTGGCTAGAAGACACCTATGGCTGTGAGGTTGTTACTTTTACTGCTAACTTAGGTCAGAACGATGAGCTAGAGCCGGCTCGTGCAAAAGCTGAAGCCATGGGTGTGAAAGAAATCTACATCGAAGACCTGCGTGAAGAATTTGTACGCGACTATGTTTTCCCTATGTTTCGTGCCAACGCCATTTATGAAGGCGAATACCTTTTAGGTACTTCCATTGCACGCCCATTAATTGCCAAGCGTTTGGTAGAAATTGCTCAAGAAACGGGTGCTGATGCCATTTCTCATGGTGCAACGGGTAAGGGTAATGACCAAGTACGTTTTGAGCTAGGCGCTTATGCACTGATGCCTGGCGTACAAATTATTGCCCCTTGGCGTGATTGGGATTTGCTATCCCGTGAAAAACTTATGGCTTATGCTAAAGAACATAATATTCCCATCGATTTTGCTACCCAAGGCACTAAATCACCTTATTCTATGGATGCCAACCTACTGCATATTTCTTATGAAGGCGGCTTGTTGGAAGACCCTTGGGCTGAACCAGAAGAAGCCATGTGGCGTTGGAGCGTTAGCCCAGAAGCAGCGCCAAATGAGCCCACCTATATCGAGCTAACCTACGAGAAAGGCGATATTGTAGCCATAGATGGTGAAGCACTTAAACCGCATGAAGTACTAGAAAAGCTTAACCAGCTAGGTGGTGCTAACGGTATTGGTCGTTTAGATATCGTAGAAAACCGCTACGTAGGTATGAAAGCGCGTGGTGCTTATGAAACACCCGGTGGCACCATTATGTTAAAAGCTCACCGTGCTATCGAGTCCATCACCTTAGACCGTGAAGTCGCTCACCTTAAAGATGACCTAATGCCACGTTATGCTGAGCTAATCTACAATGGTTACTGGTGGAGCCCAGAGCGTAAAATGCTACAAACCATGATTGATGAGTCGCAAGAGTTTGTTAACGGTAAAGTGCGCGTTAAGCTTTATAAGGGCAATGTTATTCCTGTGGGCCGTGAATCTGCTGATACTTTGGTAGATGAAAGCGTAGCAACTTTTGAAGATGATGCAGGTGCTTATGACCAAAAAGATGCTGAAGGTTTTATTAAACTGAATGCACTGCGCTTGCGTATTGCTGCACAAAAAGGCCGTAACCTTTTATAGTTTTATTCATTATAAAACTACTACTGCTAAAAAAACCCTGCCTCGGCAGGGTTTTTTATTGGCTAGAGAAGAGGTAGTGTTAAAAGGTTTGCAGGTGTTTTATTTTATTAACTGGCTAAAATAACTAAAAAGCACTTGATGCTAGCTGCTGGCTTAATAAACACAAGGAGTTGTTATGCAAATTTTAACCCGTTCCTCACCCTGGCGGCGATTATTGGATAACCCGCAAAGGTTACAGATTAATCCTTCTATTTTGTTAGCACCCTTGCAAGAAGTTTTTGCTGACTTTCCTGAACAGTTAGATGCACAGGAAATTAAACCTTGGCAACTAGCTTTTGTAAAAGCCTTGCAACAAATGGACATCCCTGCCTGGCGTATTAGCCAACTGATAAGTGATCATAATGATTGGCTCTATAAAGAAACCATTACTAAAAGCCTTGCAGAAATGCAGGCCAATGGTTGGGGTGAGCCACCGGTCGATTTTTGTATTTTGCAGTTAGGATCGGCCGCACGCCATGAGAGCCTGTTACGACCAGACCAAGATAACGCCATGATTATCGAAGATTTTCCTGTTACGCGTTATTTAGAAATAGATACTTGGATGCAGCATTTGAGTGAGGAGTTTACCCAGCGCTTAGATGTTGCAGGCATTCCTTTATGCAAGGGGCATGTTATGGCGCGTTGGCCTTTATGGCGCAAGCCAGCCAGTGAATGGATGGAACAGATGCGCTTATGGACAGCTGGACGTAGTGTTAAAAAAGTGCAGTTGTCTAATATCTTTTTAGACTTTAACCCTGTGTACGGTAATGCAGAGTTAGCTAAAAAACTTCAAGAAGAGCTCAGCCAGCTATTACCTAAAGCACAAGGCTTTTTAAATATCATGGGTAGTTTATTAGATGATATTCCTGTTGCCTTAGATAGCTTTGATCGTTTGCAAGCCAGCGGTAAAGATGCACCACACACCCACGCTTTAAACCTTAAGCAGCAAGGCTTACTACCCTTACAGTCTAGTGTTAGGTTGCTTTCAATTATGCAGGGTGTAAGAGCCGTCGGTACGAGGGAACGACTTGTTGCTTTAGTGACCAGGCAGGTTTTATCACCTGAAGAAGCTGAAGATTTAACTCAAGCTTTGAATCATCTGCAAGAGATTTTATTAACCGCTCAACTTGAAAGCTTAGACTCTGGGCGCTTGGCAGATAGTTGGGTCGATCTTCAACAGTTAACTGAAAGACAAAAGCAACTGTTAAGGATCGACCTTAAATTAATAAAAAGTTTTGTGCGTCAACTACGCAAGAAGTTTACTGATTAGTGATGGTGTCCTTTTATATGACCTTTCATGCGACCCTTCATGTGGCTAGAAGGCTCTAGCTTGCGAACAGGTAGGTTGAGCTCTATCAGGCTGCCATCATCTAGTTTTAAGCTAACCAACACCTTATCGTCTACTTTAAGCGGCTTTTTTAAGCCGATTAGCATGATGTGTAATCCACCTGGCTGTAAAAGAGTGATGCTATCAGCAGGTAGGTCTATTTGTTCAACCTGACGCATCTGCATAACACCCTCGACCTTAGTATGGGTATGTAGTTCAACCGCATCTGCCACTGCACTATTTGCGCTAACGAGGGCACGACTTTTATCACCTGTGTTATGAATTTCCATAAAGGCTGCTGTTACTGCTGCAGTCGGTGGCACAGCACGAACGTGAGCATGGTGAACTTGAATGTCCATTGCTAAAGCAGAACAGCTAGCAAAGATAGATACAGTAATTAATAAACGTAAAATTTGCATAATAATTCCTTAAAGTTGGTTTTCTAGGGCTTGAATTAAGACTGCCTGTAGTTCTTCACCACTAATTGAGTGAGGTAAGGTTGCTAGCAGTTTGCCACTTGAGTTTACTAGGTAAAAATCTGAAGTATGATCAACGGCATAGCCCATAGCAGAGTCAATTTCGACATAACGATAAAAAGCCCCATACTGCTTGGCAAGCTTGGCTAGATAGTCCTCTTCTCCAGTTAAACCTAAAATGCCTGCTTCAAAAAAATCGACATAATCAGCTAGCCTTTCTGGGCTATCCCTTTTTGGATCCACAGAAATAAAAATAGGCTGTAATTGATCACACAAATCGTCAGGAAGTGAATTAACTGCCTTAGCTAAAAACAGCATAGAGGTAGGGCAGATATCTGGGCACCAGGTGTAGCCAAAATAAATGAGTGCTAACTGTCCCTCAAAGTCACTTAACGAAACCTCACCTTGATGGCTAGTTAGGGTGAAAGGTGCACCGGTTGGCTTTCCACTGGTAGCAGAAGGGTTAGGCTGGTCTAAGCCACCTTTTATTTGAAAAAAAGCAAGGCTTAATAACAGCAATGCACCTAAGTACAGCAGTGAACGATTAACTTTCATGTATTTTCCTATTTAGCGATAAATAATTTTATATTTTTAGCTAATTAAGGGCGGCGCTCTAGGAGAAGCAGTAAAAAGGTTAGGGTGTTGGTGAAGGGGGTTAGGAACTGAAGTGAACAGCAAAGACTCTATTGGTAAATAGCTTAAATAATCTAGGTCGGCTAGGCTAGATGTAGCCAGAGCGGGTAGGCAAGCAGGACAATAGTTGAAAGGTTGTAGAGACTCACTAAGCTCGGTATCAGTGGCAATTAAGCGTTTTTCAAAACCACCGTGCCAAGCACAAACTTCTATATAGCCATTGGCATGAACTTGAATAGGTGCCACTAAAAAAGGCGTAATAACCCGCTGTGTAATAACCAATAATGCTAACAATAGCATTAGGGTATTAAACAATGGACGTTTTATAAGCATGCTCTAACCTTCAAAGTGTTTGCAGGACAATATATCAACAAAAAGCTAATTTTAAAAATTTGTGTGCTGCTAGGGCTGTATTGTTGGCAACTCAATAACAAACCTTGCACCTTTTAGAACTTGCCCTGCCTCCGCATATAACAACCCTTGGTGATGAGTAATAATACCTCGGCTAATAGGTAAGCCTAAACCAGAGCCCTTGGGTCTTGAGCCGCTGGCATCTTTATGCTGCTGAATCTGGTGGAATTTTTCAAATACCTTATCACGTTCTTCAGTGACTATGCCGGTACCATTATCTTCTACAGCTAAAAGCCAGCGGTTGGTTTTAGAGCTAATTGTCATAACCACCCTAGCGTCTTCAGGAGAAGTAAATTTGCTGGCATTATCTAACAAGTTTATGACGACCTGTTGCAATCTATCTGGATCTGCCTTAACCCAAGCTTCTTCAGCGGGCAATAAAAGCTTTAACGCTACTTGGCGGTCATCATATAACTGAGTAATGGCATCGGCAGAGTCTTTAGCGAGTTCACTAAGGTTAACTGGTTTAAGGTCTAAACGCATTCGCCCAGACTCTAAACGGGCTAGGTCTAAAATTTCTTCTATTAA
Organism: Marinospirillum insulare DSM 21763; assembly: GCF_000686905.1. Classification (GTDB taxonomy): domain Bacteria; phylum Pseudomonadota; class Gammaproteobacteria; order Pseudomonadales; family Halomonadaceae; genus Marinospirillum; species Marinospirillum insulare. The sequence continues at coordinate 15,038 of NZ_JMLW01000007.1, read as the reverse complement.
GCGAGATAAGCGCTCACTTTCTTTAACAATTACATCTAAAAAGTGACTTTTCTGTTCAGGTGATACTTCTGGGCTATCTCTGAGTATTTCTGCAAAAGCTCGAATAGAGGTAAGTGGAGTGCGGAGTTCATGGCTAACCATGGCCACAAACTCATCTTTTAGTTTGTCTAGTTCGCGCAGTCTTACGTTGGCACCGCGTAATTCCTCACCAATCTGTGCTAATTCCGTCGATTTTTGTTCAAGGCGCTTATTGTACTCTAACGCTTGAGAGGTGGTGTCTAAGATACTCAGTACAGCTTCAATATCTAGAGCTTCACCTCTAACCACAGAGTTGATTAACACCCTAGCCGAAGCACTGCCTAAAGCACCGGTTAAGGCTTTTTCAGTGTGTGCTATTAGTGTGGGTGAAGCGGGCGTGTCATCTGCCGCACTGGGTGACTCGGTGCTACCTAACTGGGTAAATATTTTTAAGGTGGCGACCTTGCCAAGGTAACGATTAGCTAGCTGATACAGCTCACCTTTGGTGGTTTGCCCAAGCCAAAGGGGGGTTTGCATCACATCGGGTCGTAAGGCCTCGGTAAATAAAGCAGCTTGGGTTTGTTCTAAATTGGATTGGCGTGAAAAAAGTGATACACCCACCAACAAGCCTATATTAACTAGCAGGCTCCAAAATAATGCATGAGCATAAATATCCCAGCCTTCTAAACCAAATAATGCATAGGGCTTTAGCCAAGCAATACCCCAAGGGCCTTGATTAATGAGAGAAGAATCTAACCAGCCAGACAGCGCAAAGCCAGGTAAAAGCAGGGTGTAACCCCAAACAATAAAACCACCGACTAAACCTGCAGCTGTGCCTTTAGCATTGCCACCTCGCCAATATAAGCCGAGCAATAAAGCTGGCGCAAACTGGCTGGCTGCCGCAAAAGACACCAAGCCTGTGGTAACTAGGGTGTAAGATTCACCAATGAGTGCATGGTAGAGGTAGCCAAGTAAAAGAATAAGTAAAATAGCAACACGGCGAATACCCAAGAGCCAGCCACTTAAGTTTAGTGCAGGATCTAGGTGCAACCATTTCCAACGTAACAATACCGGCATGACCAAGTGGTTACTGACCATAGTAGAAAGCGCAATGGTTTCGACTATCACCATACCTGTAGCCGCTGATAAACCACCAATAAATACAAACAGTGGTAAGGCATCTAAACCCGCTGCTAAAGGTAAAGTTAAAACATAGTCATCAGGTGAACCATCGCCCATCAATAACCCAGCCAGAGCGATGGGAATAACCATGATATTGATAGCAAATAAGTAGAGAGGAAAAATCCAGCCTGCACGTTTAACGTGGCGCTCATCAACATTTTCTATCACTAAAACTTGGAACTGTCGTGGAAGCGTTATAAAGGCTAGAGTCGAAAGAATTAAAGTGCCCACCCAGCCAACTGCGCCCCCTGGCACTGCATCTAACCCTAAGGTGCCTACTAAGTCTGTTCGGCTGGCTGCCTGCTCAAATAAATCCATCGGGCCTTGATACAACCAAAAAACAACAAAAATACCCGCAGCTAAAAAGGCTAAAAGCTTAACAATGGACTCAAAAGCAATAGCAGCCACCATGCCCTCATGGCGTTCACTGGCATCTAAGTGGCGTGTTCCAAAAAGAATAATAAAAACCGCTAGAACAATTGCTACCCAAAAGGATTTGTCGAACAAAAAGGCTTTAGTGGCCAAGGCTTGGGTGGGTTCAAGTGGATAACCGGTTAATAAAGCATGGCTGATGGTAATGGCTTTAAGCTGCAAGGCTATGTAAGGCATAACGCCAATAACAGCAATAAGCGTAACCAGCACACCTAAGCGGGTACTTTTACCGTAACGGGCGCTGATAAAGTCGGCAATGGAAGTGATTTTTTGGGCGCGTGAAATCCGAATCATTTTACGGATCATAAACCAGCCTAATAGCATGGCCAGTGTTGGGCCTAAATACACCAATAAAAAACTTAAACCAGTTTCTGCAGCACGGCCCACGCTGCCGTAGAAAGTCCAGGCAGTACAGTAAACGGCAATAGAGAGGGCATAAACTAAGGGGGAGTTAATAATCGAGCGCCCTTGGATAGAGCGCTTATCACCCCAGGCTGCGATTAAAAATAAAATACCTAAATAGCTAAAACCGACCGCAAGCGAAACCCATTCAGTTCTCATCTTTACGCTCCAGAACCCATGCTGCTAGCAGAATAATAACCAGCCAAGCGCTAAAAACGTAAACAGGCAAAATAGACAAGCCTAAGCTGCCAGGTCTATCGAAGAGTAATAAAATGGGCGGTAAAAAAAGCACTAGGGCTAAAAGCGTTAAGCCGACCAGCCTAGAGCGGGTAGGTGAGCCTTTCATAGCCGTGCCTCCTTTGGTGAGTCGTTATAGGGTGAGTCGTTATAATCGTTTGTTAGCTTTTTTTATTATGCATAACCGTGTTTTGTAACTCTAAAGCTGCTTCTAGGGTAGTAATGCCTCTGGCCTCTAGGCGTGATAATAAAGTAAGTAATAGCTCTGCAGTAACGCGAGCATCACCTAGTGCAGTGTGGCGGGTATTGGGTGGAAAGGTGAGTTGAAAGCGTTTAGCTAGCGCATCTAAACCATGACCTTCTAAGTTTTCATCTAGGCCGCGGGATAAAAGCAAAGTATCCAGCACTGGCATGGTGAACTCTATGCCAGCTTCAGCTCCTTCTAAAGTGACTGCCAGTAAATCAAAGGCAGCGTTATGAGCAACTAACACACCATTGCCTACAAATTCACGAAAGCGCGGTAGTACAACACTAATCGGTGGGCTTTTTTCAACATCGGCATCAACAAGGCCATGAATTTTTGTGCTAGCCGGTGGAATAGCGCGACCAGGATTGACTTTTTGATCGAACACTTCTTGAGCAAGCAGGCGGCCATTTATAATACGGCAAGCCCCAATGCTTATTATTTTGTCGCCTTTACGCAGTTCTAGGCCAGTGGTTTCTGTATCAAAAACCACCAGCTCTAATTGATTAAGAGCCAGTTGGCCCAGTTCATTGGTAGGTGGCGGCAAATCGGCAATACTAAAGTCATGAAATTCTGGACGCGCCTCAATGGTTGGTAGGGGCGGGTAAACGCGAGTAGCAGCAGGCAAGGGCATGCGTAAGCGAGCAAAATTTTGATCTAAGTCAGCCAAGCTCCACCAGTCACTAGAATGACGGCGTAAAATATCACCTAACTTGGGCGATATTTCCTCGTTGGCTAGAGGTAACTCACTCCATTCTTTTAGTTGCTTTAAATGCAGTGGCTGGCCTTGCCAAATAAGGTCTAGGTAAACGCGGTTATTGCCCAGTTGTATTTCAGCTTCAAAGTCTTTTTTATTCGTCACTTGCTGTAAAAGCTGAATAACCTTCTGTAATAAGCCTAGCAAGCTAGGTGTGTCGGCTCTTACCCATAGGGGAATGCCAATTGGGGTTAGACTAATTTCTTGCTGAGACAGGCTAGGGGTTAAGGCCTGCCATAAGTCATTCGACCAGGTATCGGTTAGCTGGCCTTGATCTAGGTGGAGTGCTTCTAAAAGTTGGGCTAATTCACTAATTAAACCACTTAGGGCTTGGCTGTCTTCCTGCATGGCTAGCTGTAAACGCTGGTTTAGCTCTGCTGTAGTACCACCATTACTTAATAGTTCGCCAGCAGTAGCAAGATTAGCAGCATGTCCACGTAAGGCAGGTAAGAGGGTTGAAAGAGGTTTACGCCAACGCATATCAGATTGCTGGCGCTCGGTGGTATCTTCCAGCATCAGTAGTGCTTCCCCCTGGCTAGCCACAACACGGCGTAAATCACATAAAAACCAACGGTTACGATGGGGGAGTAGAAGTTGACGTGGACTACCATCTTTAGGCAAGTTTTGCAGAGCATCGATTAAGCTGGGTGCTGGCAAAAGTTCTTCTAGTCTACGGCCTAAGCCTAAAGCAGGGTTTTCTGCAAAAAGTTTTTCTGCAGCAGGGTTAAATAAAAGTAGACGTTGATGCTGGTCGCACAGCAATAAGGGGAGTTTTAAAACTTGCAATAAAGCTTCTAGCTCTTGGCGAATACGTGCCGCATCTTTAGCCCCTTGAATGCGTGCATCAGCTAATAGGGCTCGGTCTTGACGCCAGCCTTGGCGTAATTGATTAAGGTCAGGCTGTAGTGTTTCTAACCAGCCTTCGGGGGGGTAGTCGTCTTGGGCATCTGGATTAGCAGCCATGCGGGCTACCTGTACTTGCAAATGACGTAAAGGACGCATCAAACGGGCTTCTAAAACAAAGCCCAGTAAAAAAATAAGTAGGCCACTAGCTAGGGAAACACCCCAAATAATAAGGCGCAGATTACCCGTGGGTTGAATTTGGCTATCTAGCCAAGCAGCACAAAGTAAGCCAGCAAAAAAGGTCACACCGCTGAGCAGTAACCAAAGGCTTAATAGCTTATGGCGTGCTGGCATGATTAGTCTTCCTGTAAACCTTGGGAGCTTTCGTTAAGCAGGGCTTGAACTTTTTCAACCAGTTGGCGGGTTGAAAAAGGTTTGGTGATATAGTCATCAGCACCTAAAGCTAAGCCTTTTTCACGCTCAACCTCGCGCCCATGTGCGGTCAGCATAACGATAGGAAGGCGCTTAAAGCTTTCTTGGCTGCGCAGTTGTTCGAGCACTTCGAAGCCACTGATACCAGGTAAACTAATATCAAGCAGTACTAGATCGGGTGGGTTTTCAGTCACCAATGCCATGGCTGACTCACCATCAAGTGCAGTGGTTACATCAAAACCTGCTTGCTGCATTAAAAACTCTAATGACAATACAATGTTGGGTTCGTCGTCTACTACCAAAACTTTAGCCATAAGCTATCCCCTAGGAAAATATACCTTATCTGAGTCTAGAGGTTTAAAACTTTACGGCAAGTCTACTAAGGTGTAGCTACCTACTTACGCAACTAAGCCTTGAGTCTCTAAATAAAGGTAATACCAACAGTGAATAGCTTTTCAACTTCGCGCACCTTGCGTTTGTCGACTAAAAAGAGAATAACCTGATCGCCTGCTTGAATAACCAGTTTTGGGTGAGCAATCATAACTTCTTTATCCCTTACTAGCGCACCTATAGTAACGCCTTCAGGTAAAACGATGGCTTCAATGCTGCGCCCGACAATCTTTGAGCTTTTTTCATCGCCTACTGCAACGGCTTCTATGGCTTCTGCAACACCACGACGTAAAGAATGCACGTTTTTAACCTGGCCACGCCTGACATGGGTTAGCAGGCTACCTATGGTCGCTTGTTGTGGTGAGAAGGCAATGTCTACTTCTCCACCTTGAACTAAGTCTACATAAGCAGCATTGTTAATAAGCGTCATGACCTTGCCTGCGCCCATACGCTTAGCCAGCATAGAAGACATAATATTGACTTCATCGTCGTTGGTGACGGCACAAAAAATATCGACATCATCAATGCTTTCTTCTTGTAGTAGGCTTTTGTCTGTTGCAGAGCCATTTAAAACTACAGTTCTTTCAAGTCTTTCGGCTAAATCAATACAGCGCTGAGGGTTGTATTCAATTAATTTTACTTGGTATTCATGTTCAAGGCTTTCTGCGAGGCGCTCACCAATATTGCCGCCGCCTGCAATTACAATCCGTTTATAACTATGGTCGATTTTGCGCATTTCGCTCATAACAGCACGAATATCTTTACGCGCAGCAATGAAAAACACTTCATCATCCACCTGTACTAGGGTGTCGCCTTTAGGGATTAACGCTTGGTTTTGGCGATAAATAGCAGCGACACGGGTATGGATATTGGGAATGTGCTTGCGCAGTGTTGATAGCTCTTGACCAATAAGCGGGCCGCCATAGTGGGCTTTTACAGCAACTAGCTGAACAAGGCCACCGGCAAAGTCTAATACCTGTAAAGCGCCTGGGTATTCAATTAAACGGCGAATATGGTTAGTGACTATTTGCTCTGGGCTAATAAGCACATCAATATCAAAGCCCTTGCCGGGGTTAAACATGCCTTTGCGTGACAGGTAAGCAGCAGAGCGAACCCGAGCTATTTTAGTGGGCGTGTTAAATAACGAGTGAGCAACCTGGCAAGCCACCATGTTCACTTCATCAGAGCTAGTGACTGCAATCAGCATATCGGCATCTTCACAACCGGCTTGGCGTAAAACAGCAGGGTAAGAAGCCTTACCTTGAATGATGCGAATTTCGAGTTTGTTTTGTAAGTCACGCAGACGACTGGAGTCGCTATCTACAACAGTAATATCGTTTTCCTCACCCGCCAAGTTTTCTGCAAGGCTACCGCCTACTTGACCTGCACCTAGAATAATTATTTTCACGGTTAAGCTCCTTAAGTGCGCCAGAAGGCACGAGTGAAGAGAATCATAAAGGTCACAATTTCTAGTCGGCCTAGAATCATGCCAAAGCTCATAAGCCATTTACCTAAATCTGGCAAGCTGGAGAAATTACCTGCTGGGCCAACGGTGTTACCCAGTCCTGGACCGATATTAGCAACCGCAGTGACTGCAGAAGTAAAGCTAGTAATAAAATCTAGCCCCATAAAAGAAAGGGCTAAAGCCAAGGTGCCTATGGTTGCAAAAAAGAAAAAAGCAAAAGCCACCATAGAGCGAATGACGTCATCAGGAACAGGGCGACCATTGTAGTTTTGTGAAAAAACGCCGCGTGGGTGAAGTAGAGTCATCATTTGGTTGCGCATTAACACCAAAGAGAGCTGGTGACGAAACACCTTAAAACCCCCACTGGTTGAACCTGAGCAGCCACCGATAAACATAATGTATAAAAAGAACAGCACTGCAAAGTTACCCCAGCCATTATAGTCAGTTGAAGAAAATCCTGTGGTGCTGACTATAGAAACAACATTAAAGCTGGCTTGAGTAATCGCTTTAGACCAATCCCAATCTAATTGTGTGGCAAGGTAGAGGGACATAATTAACACAGCGCTTAATAATATTTTGGCTAGGGCTCTGACCTGACTGTCTTTAAAAATAGGTAAGGGGTTACCTTGAATCATGTGTACAAAAAGCACAAAAGGTAAAGAGCCAAGAAACATAAAAACAACACCTATCCACAGAATACTGCTAGTTGCTGCAAATTGTCCCATTGATGCATCATAATTAGAAAAGCCACCCGTTGCTGAGGTGGTCATACCATGAACAAGGGCATCAAAAGGTTCCATGCCCGCTATCCAGTAACTAAGAATACATAGTGTAGTTAAGCCCACGTAAACCTTGCCTATGGCCTTAGCCAAGGTGCCCGAGCGGGGTAGAGCTTTTTCAGACCAGTCAGACGATTCAGATTGGAAGAGACGCATACCCCCAACCTGCAAAAAGGGCAGAATAGCCATGCCCAGAACAATAATGCCTATACCGCCTAGCCACTGCAAAATGGCTCGCCACAACAAAATACCTTGAGAGGTTGCATCTAAGCCGCTAAGAATGGTTGCTCCCGTTGTTGTTAATCCAGAAACGCTTTCGAAAATAGCATCGGCTAAAGGCAGTTGAGTAGGGCCAAAAATAAAGGGTAAAGCAGAGAATAAGCTAAGGATAATCCAACTAAGGCTAGTTAATAAAAAGATTTGCCTGCCACGTAAATGGAAGGGAGCAAGCGAACCAATAAATACCATGGCTCCGCCGCTAACCAGTGTAACCAGCATAGAGTAGAAGAAGGTTTTAGTTTCAACTCCTTCACCTTGAAAAGCCAAAAGTAGTGTTGGAGCAAGCTTGAAGCTACCCAGTAAGATAAGAAGCAGACCTAAGAGTTTAATGAGTGGTGCTATCCACTCAAACCCCTGTCGTAATATAGATATCTCTTGGCGACGTTTAGAACGGCTAACTTTTTGTGCGAAGTTAGCTCTTGAAGCAGGCAGCATACGAGTCCTTGAAAGACACTTGGTTTAAGCCTGCAAGGATAACGCTAGTGCAGCAAAGTGACCAGTCACTCCTGAGCAATTTATCCTAAAAAAATAAACGCATGTTTGAAAGTTGGTCTAAAAAGCCTAAACTGCTGAGCAAATTAACTTGTTAGGAGTAAAAAATGCAAACACGTACCCCAATAAAAGTTCGTGGTTATCACTTAGATTTATACAGCCATGTAAACAATGCGCGTTATTTAGAGTTTTTAGAAGAAGGACGCTGGAACTTTCTTGAGCAGCAACCGGGCATAGAAGAGCTGATGAAGTCTGGCTTAGGCATGGCGGTGGTGAATATTAATATTAATTTTCGCCGGGGTGCATTTATGAATGAAGAGTTAGAAGTGCTAACCGAACTTACCAAAGTCGGTAATAAAAGTGCGCTTATTCAACAGAAAATACAACTAAAAGGCACTGATACACTCATTGCAGATGCGGATGTAACCTTTGTGGTGACAGATCAAAAAGCACAAAAAGCAGTGCCTTTTGAAGGTGAGTTGTTAAAGTTATTACAAGCTTGGCAAAAAAAACCTGAGTAATGCAATTGTAACCTTAGGGCGTATAATAGCTCCCACTAAAAAGTAGCGGTAAGTAAGCCTGCTACTGAGTTACTTGGGAGTAAATTAATGAATTCCTCAACAAGCAATGCACCCGTCATTACACTTGATGGGCCAGGCGGCGCAGGCAAAGGCACGGTAAGCATGCGCCTTGCACAAGCACTTGGCTGGCATCTTTTAGATTCAGGAGCGCTTTATCGCCTAGTCGGTTTAGCTGCCGAGCACCATGGTGTGGCCTTAGATAATGAACAGGCGCTGAGTGTTTTAGCAGAGCATTTAGATGTGCAGTTTCTTACCGGCAAAGATGACTTAGTACAAGTGATGTTAGAAGGTGAGAATGTTAGCCATGAACTGCGCACAGAGCGTGTTGGTGGGCTAGCCTCGCAAGTGGCTGCTTTAAATGGTGTGCGTGAAGCGCTTTTGTCTAGACAAAGAGACTTTGCAGACCTACCTGGCCTTATCTGTGATGGGCGCGATATGGGTACCGTAGTCTTCCCTAATGCACCTTTGAAAATATACTTAACCGCTAGTGCCGATGAGCGAGCTAGACGCAGATTAGAGCAGTTGCGGTCTAAAGGTGTGGCTGCTAAACTATGCGACCTAAAAAATGACATTTTAGAGCGGGATGAGCGGGATATGAGTCGCTCAACTGCACCGCTAAAACCTGCTGAAGACGCCTTGCAGCTAGATAGTACGCTGTTAAGTATCGATCAGGTTGTCGAACAAATTCTTGCTGAGGCTAAAAGCCGAGGCTTGGTGTCTTAAGCCCCTCCGCTTAAGGTGGCTCTAGTAGTCTAAGTAGTATGGAGGTTGTGTAGGGTAGGTGTCATAGTTTGTCAGAATCCACTTTTGAAAGTTCTGCCAAGCTTAACTAGCGTTAACACTCCTACATAAAAATAATCAGGCCCGCGTTTGCTAGTGGCGTGGAGGGCGGCAATTTCGCCGCATTAAAGACATTTAAAATCGAGTAAATAATACATGACACAATCCTTTGCCGAACTCTTTGAAGAAAGCTTGCAAACAGTCAATATGGAAGTGGGCTCTATCATTAAAGCCACTATTGTTGATGTTGATGGTGACTGGGTTACCGTTAATGCTGGCTTAAAGTCGGAAGGTGTTATCCACCGTAATCAGTTTGAAAGCACTGAAGATCTAACCGTTGGCTCACAAGTATTGGTTGCACTAGAAACTGTAGAAGACGGTTTTGGTGAAACCCGTCTATCCCGTGAGAAAGCACGTCGTGCTGAATCTTGGATTGAGCTAGAAGAAGCTTTCGAGAAGAGCGAAATCGTCAAGGGTATTATCAATGGCAAGGTCAAGGGTGGCTTTACAGTTGAAATCAATACCATCCGTGCCTTCCTACCTGGTTCATTAGTTGATGTGCGTCCTGTACGTGACACAGCACACCTTGAAAACAAAGAACTAGATTTCAAAGTAATCAAGCTAGACGCTAAGCGTAACAACGTAGTTGTTTCACGTCGTGCCGTACTAGAAGCAGAAAACTCTGCAGAGCGTGAAGAGCTGCTAGCTAACCTAGCCGAAGGCCAAGAAGTTAAGGGTATTGTTAAGAACCTTACAGACTACGGTGCCTTCGTTGACTTGGGTGGCGTAGACGGTCTACTACACATCACCGACATGGCTTGGAAACGCATTAAGCATCCTTCTGAGATTGTTGCTGTTGGCGATGAAATTAACGTTAAAGTACTTAAGTTTGACCGTGAGCGTAACCGTGTATCCCTAGGTCTTAAGCAGCTAGGTGAAGATCCATGGATTCAAATTAAAGCACGTTACCCCGAGTCTTCTATCATTAAAGCACGCATTACTAACCTAACTGATTACGGTTGCTTTGCTGAGCTAGAAGAAGGCGTTGAAGGTTTAGTACACGTGTCTGAAATGGACTGGACTAACAAAAACGTTAATCCTAAGCAGGTTGTAAACCTAGGTGACGAAGTAGAAGTCATGATTCTAGATATCGATGAAGAGCGTCGTCGTATTTCTCTAGGTATCAAACAGTGCCGTCCTAATCCTTGGGAAGAGTTCTCAAGCAAATACAACAAAGGCGACAAAGTTTCTGGCGCTATCAAGTCAATCACTGACTTTGGTATCTTTGTTGGCTTAAATGGTGGTATCGACGGTCTAGTTCACTTGTCTGATATTTCTTGGAACGACACTGGCGAAGAAGCAGTTCGCAAGTTCAAGAAAGGTGAAGAAGTTGAAACCATCATTCTTTCGATTGACCCAGAGCGTGAGCGTATCTCTCTAGGTGTTAAGCAACTTGAAAGTGATCCTTTCAATGAGTTCCTAGCACTAAACGATAAAGGCTCTATCGTTAAAGGTAAGGTTTCTGCTGTAGAAGCTAAAGAAGCCGTTGTTGACCTAACAGATGAAGTTCAAGCTGTTCTAAAAGCTTCTGAAATTAGCGCAGAGCGTGTAGAAGATGCACGTAACGCTCTAAAAGAAGGCGACGAAGTTGAAGCACGTATTATCAACGTTGATCGTAAGAACCGTGTGATTAGCTTGTCTATTAAAGCCAAAGATAAGGTTGAAGCTGAACAGGCCGTTGCCACTCAGCGCGAAGCCCAGGCTGAGCTTGCAGGTCCAACCACTATCGGTGACCTAATCAAGCAAAAAATGGAAAACAACTAAGACTTATTTATAATTAAGCTTAGTAACCAAAATCCCCGCCTAGGCGGGGATTTTTTTGGTCTTTTTTAAGCGTTTTTTTAATTGTTATTTTAAAGCTCAACGGCCTTGCGCACATGCACACCCCAAAAAAGAAAGGGTTGCAGAGACTTTAGAATATCGCTAGATAATACTTCAACTATTTCATATTCAGGTAGACGTGTATCGCGAGGTGGGGGGTGCATATACACCTGACCACTTATAGCACGAATGCCCGCACAGATGGGTTGAGAGATATTTTCACCTCGTTGCGTGACCACTGCAGTATCACCATTTTGAAGCTTGACTGCTGTGCCAGGTGGGTAAATACCTATTTGATTTAAAAACAACTTAGTTAATGCTGGGCCAACTAAGGTGCCCCGTTCACTGAATATTTTTTTTAAGGCAAATTTAACAGGTAAGGCCTGGCGGTATTCACGCCTACCTATAAGGGCAATATAAATATCGGCTAAAGCAACTAGCTTGGCTTCATTACAGATGGCTTCACCTTTAAGGCCCTGAGGATAGCCACTGCCATCTAAGCGTTCGTGGTGGTGTAAAACTGCTCTAATCCACATAGGGTCACGAATGCCCATAGACTCAAGCATCACAACTGATTTGTCTGGATGAGTGCGTACCGCCTGAATTTGATCTTCTGTTAAAGGCGTTTTTTGTTTATTTAACCTGTCTTGAATGGTTAGCATGCCAAGGTTAGCTGTTAAGGCGGCGGCTAGAATGCTAAACAGTTGCTCACCATGAATTTTTAATCTGGTGGCTACCACTGCAATTAAAATCGCGCATTGAATAGGATGGTGAAGGCTATAATTGCTTTTTTCTTCACGCGGCCAATGAACAGTACCTAACAAGGCTTCAGGTGATCTTTCAGCTAAACCGAGTAGTTGGCTGCATATATTGCGTATATCTCTAAAAAACAATTCAGGAGCAGCAGAATTGCCACTTTTAATATGGCTAAAAGCTTTTCCTAACTGGTCTTCTAGTTCGATAATTTCTAAAAAAGGATTAACATTGTTGGAGTAACGAAAAGGTTTAAATTCACTGCTGTAATCAACTCGGTCATTAGGATCTCTTTTTACCAAGCCCCGCTGCATAAGAATTTCTATTTGTTGTTCGTTACTTATCATTGCTCCACGAGAAAGGAGCAAGCGTCCGCCTCTAGTATAAATATCTAGTGTTGTTTTCTTGCCAACGGTTAATTCACTTGGGCGAATTTTTTCAAGCATTTATGTCGTTCTCAATAAAAAAATACAAGCTACTAGCTAGAATAGCGCCTAACCTACATTGAAGGTGTATTTTTTTCCTTGATCCGTGTTTGTTCTTGTAGTATTTATATTTTAATGAAGATAGAGGCATAAAGGTGTATTTGGTAAGCTTCTTTATGCAACTTTGTGTTAAATGATGTTATGGATTATTGGAGTTATTTTTTATATACTAGAAAACATTAATTAAGCAGCGTCTTATTTTGACTTAAAACAATTGTTTGTTTTGTAATTTCGGTAACTACAAGCGGGTGGGCTAATAAAATGAGCGAAACAAAGGATGTTGAATCTGTAGCTGAAGAAAATTACTGCATTGCATTACAACCTATATGTGATGCAGAAATGAGGCATGTTGCAGATGAGCTGCTTTATCGTTCTAGTGCAACAGCAACCTTTGCACAGGTTGATGATGACCTTATGGCGACCGCGAGGGTTATTAATGCTACTTTTTTAGAAAACGGCATAGAGAACCTCATAGGTAATCGTAAACTATTCTTTAATGCGCCAAAAGAGTGGATTCTTAAGCCGGAATTACTGCCGCCCCACCCGGATCAAGTGGTTGTTGAAGTGTTAGAAAGCGTCACTGGTGAACCTGAAATTGTAGAAGCCTTAAAGAAGGTGCGTAAACTAGGTTACGATGTAGCGCTCGATGACTTTATTCTTAATGATGAAACCCGCCCTTTATTAGATGTAGCAACCATTATCAAGGTAGATCTTTTTGAGCCTGTTCTTGAAGAAGATATCGCCGAATACAAAAGTCGTGGTATCCGCCTCTTAGCTGAAAAAGTTGAAGACTTAGAGAGCTTTAACCATTACAAACAAATGGGTTTTGAAATGTTTCAGGGTTATTTTTATGCTCGCCCTGAAGTGCATAAAGAAACTTCACGCAAAGGCCGAGCTAATAACCATGGCGCACAAATACGTATTCTTTCAGAACTGCAAACTGAAGAGCCTGACTATGAGCTATTAGAAAACTACATTGCACAAGACCCTCAGTTAACTTTTATGCTGCTTAAATACGTTAACTCAGCTGCTTTTCGCCGTAGAAATGAAATTACTACCATCCACCAAGCTTTGAACACACTTGGCTTAGATAGGGTTCGCAGTATAGTTACTACGGTTATGTTGGCTAATAATGGACCTGCCAGTCGTTTACTTTTGCCTCAAGCCTTAACACGTGCAGAAATGTGTCAAATTATAGCTAGCGAAACCAGTGATATTAATCCCCGATCTGCGTTTATGTTAGGTTTAATGTCGATGATGGATTTGCTCATGGCAATGGAAATGTCAGAGCTAATGGAGCAGTTGCCTTTGTCGCAAGAAATAAAAAATGCAATTTTACTGCGTGAGGGCCGCTTAGGTAAGCTGCTCAATCTAGTGATAGCCTTCGAGCATGCTCAGTTAAATGGTAAGTCTCCAGAGTTGGTCACTAGGTTAAATAAAGCTTGGTTAGAAAGCCAGAAATGGACAAATGAAGTTATGGGTGAGGTTGAATACTAAACCATTTATTAACTTACTAGGCTTTTTTAAGCCAATAGCGGTAGTGCTGCTGATCCTCTTGTTGATCGACTAAATTATGTTTCAAAAATTGACAAAATTTAGGTACGTCTCTGGTTGTAGCTGGGTCAGTAGCAATTAATAGCAAGACCTCTCCTGTTAACATCTCATCCAATTTTTTGTGCAGCAGCATTATAGGTTCTGGGCAGTAAAGCCCCGAAGTATCTAATAAGTGCTGATGCTCAACTACTGCTTTATTCATAAACCTTTCCAAAAAAACTGCGGCTACAAATGAGCCGCAGGTGTTAAACTGTTAACCAGTATTTCAGTTGACTTAACTTTTTTTGCCAACTCTAACGGCAAGAACATCACAGGGTGCGCCGTGTAAAACACCGGTAGAAACTGAGCCTAGAAGTAGTTGGAAGCCATGGCGACCATTGCTACCTACAACAATTAGATCAATATCTTTTTCGTTGGCTAACCGATGTGTTTCTGTGTCTGGCATACCTACCAACACATGCTGGTTTTCTTCAGGAATATCAATATCATCTAGCAGCTCTTTTAAGCGGGTACGAGCATGGGAGTCTAGTTGGTCTTGTATGCTGGTTAAATCCATAGGGATGTCGCCGCCATAAGCAAAGCCTAAAGGTTCTAGCGTATGAACAACAGATAGTTTTGCGTCTTGGTTACGTGCAGCAATTTCTTTGGCGCGCATTAATACTTTGCGTGAATCTTCAGATAGATCAATAGCGACTAAGATGTTTTGGTACCTGGATTCAACTCTCAAGTGCAACTCATTAAACTAGGATTGGATGGCAAGCTGCTGTAGCATCTTATGCTTTTCAATCGACCAAGAATGAGAAGCAAACATGAGACACTACACACAGCTCACCAGAGAGCAACGATACCAAATATCTGCCCTGCTTGATAACAATTTAACCCAAACTGAGATCGCTAAAACGCTTGGTGTTCACAAATCAACCATTAGTCGAGAGCTTAAACGTAATACAGGCAAACGTGGATATCGGCCTAAACAGGCTCACGAATTTACCGAAGAAAGGATCAAACAACGCTCAAAAAAACGCTTTATTGAGCCTATTTGGGGTGTTGTT
>NZ_JMLW01000006.1 GCF_000686905.1 Marinospirillum insulare DSM 21763 | reverse complement strand
CTCAATAAAGCGTTTTTTTGAGCGTTGTTTGATCCTTTCTTCGGTAAATTCGTGAGCCTGTTTAGGCCGATATCCACGTTTGCCTGTATTACGTTTAAGCTCTCGACTAATGGTTGATTTGTGAACACCAAGCGTTTTAGCGATCTCAGTTTGGGTTAAATTGTTATCAAGCAGGGCAGATATTTGGTATCGTTGCTCTCTGGTGAGCTGTGTGTAGTGTCTCATGTTTGCTTCTCATTCTTGGTCGATTGAAAAGCATAAGATGCTACAGCAGCTTGCCATCCAATCCTAGTTTAATGAGTTGCACTTGAGAGTTGAATCCAGGATACTAAACCTTATTTTTTAATACTCATAGGTTTAATTATTTTGCTAGTGCTAAGCCGTACTTTTGGCAGTGGTAACCTACTTTGGCATGCTATTTTAGAAGAGGACTCATCAAGAGCAAAAACTGTGGTGCAAGAAGGTTTAGAGTTAATGGGCTATGCCTTTATTTTTTATGGATCCTTAGTTTTCCTACATAGGGATTTTGTTTCATTTTTATATAAAAAACCCAACCAAGACTGATGCCACGCAGGGCATTAAAAATTAAAAAAGCGGCCCATAGTCCATGATTGTTAAAGCCCTGCAATAACCACCAAGCCAATAAATAGCCTGCTAAAGATACTAGCAGGCTATTACGCATGGCTGCTGTCCAAGTAGCACCCACAAACACCCCATCTAATAAATAACAAGCAATCGAAGCTGGCACAACAAACCATAGCCAAGGTAAGTAAAGGGCAGCTAAGTCTCTAACTTCTGTTAGGTCGGTCAGTAACCTAATTAATTGATTGCCACCCAGCCAAAGTAGCAGAGTCAGTAAAAAACCTGTCGCAACCGATAATAAAACTCCGGCATTAAACACGTCTAAAGCTTCTTTTTTACTACGCGCAAAGGCTGCACCAAACTGGCCTTCTACTGCTTGTGCAAAACCGTCTAACATATAGCTAGTGAGCATAATTAACTGCATTAATACGGCATTGGCAGCCAAGATGGTATTACCTTGTGTAGCGCCTTGGCGGGTAAAAAAGGCTAAAGCAAACAACAAGGCTAAAGTGCGAACAAACAGATCAGCATTCACTTTAATTAGGGTTTGCATGGCTTTAAAGCTAAGTGGTGGGCGTTGCAAAGGAATTTTTAGCTCTCGGCAGGTTTTAACCAACCAGTAAAGCCCCACCAAAGCAGCCACCCATTCAGCAATAAGGCTGGCCAAAGCAACGCCATTGCTGGTCATGCCTAACCCTAATACAAAGCTTAAGTCGAGCAGTATATTGATCGTATTGGCCAAAACTAAAAGCACTAGCACCACCTGGCTACGTGCAATACCTAGAGCCACGCCTAACACCACGTATTGCATTAAAACCGCTGGCGCACTCCATAAGCGGATGGCCACATAACCCGTGGCTAGCTCACTGGCTTCAGGGCTGCCATCTAACCAGCTCAGCATTAAAGGGATAACCGGTCTCAGTAGCTGTAAGGCCAAGCCTAAAGCCAGGGCTAAATAGAGCGCTTGCATGATTAAGCGCCCCATAGCTGCTGAATCTTGGCGACCAAAGGCTTGAGCCACTAAGCCGGTAGTGCCCATGCGTAAAAAACCAAACCCCCAATATAAGAAGCTAAAAACCACCGCACCTAAAGCCACTGCAGCTAAAAAGCGTCCATCAGGTAGGTGACCTAACACGGCAGTATCCACCAAACCTAGCAGTGGAATACTGCAGTTAGATAAAAGAATCGGCCAAGCTTGGCGAAACAGTGGACGAGTTTTAATGGGTAGCTTCAAAGGATTTTGCCTTATAAATTCTGTCGTAGGTTTGCAGAAAATAAGAATTATCTACTGAATTATGGGTCGAAGCATAGCATAGGCTAGCAGTGGCTGATTTATGGCATACTTCTGCTAGGTGATTTAACAAAACTTGATAAGCGAATCAAAATGTTACGATCTTTTAGCTGGACCAGTTTAGTGTTAATCGGGCTTGCTCTTACTTTAATCAGCTGGATTTTAATCAAGAGCCCTTTAGCTAAAGCCAATAAACCCAATTTTTTTCAGCAGCTTACTCAGTTGCAACCTGTTACTAATGGGAGTTCAAACATGCAGTTTAATAACAACCGTCCCACCCTTGTTAAGCTCTGGGCTAGTTGGTGTCCTTTATGTTTATCTGAACTGGAGTTAACCCAAAGCTGGGCAAACGACCCTGACTTTGCTCAAGTGAACCTAACCACTTTAGCTTCTCCAGGTGTCTTGGGTGAACTTTCTTTAGAGGAGTTTAAGCAATGGTACGCTGGTTTAGATTACCCTGACCTACCCTTGCAGCTAGACCCAAGCGGTGAGCTAGTGAAAAAACTAGGCGTACAGGTTTACCCGAGTTGGGCTGTGTTAGATGCGCAAGGCAACCTGCAGCGAGTCGTTAAGGGCAGTATTAATAAAGCTCAAGCCTTAGCTTTAATAGCTAACCCAGAAGCGGATTTAAAGCAGCTGCAAACCACTTTTTATCAGCCTAAGCAACCAGCTCAAGCCTTACCTATAAACACTCAAAGTGTGTATTTAGCCGGAGGTTGTTTTTGGGGAGTCGAAGGCTATTTTGAACGGATTGATGGCGTAGTGGATGCGGTTTCTGGTTATGCCAATGGGCGTACAGAAAACCCGAGTTATGAAGATGTTATTTACCGTAATACAGGCCATGCTGAAACTGTAAAAGTAACTTATAATTCAGACAAGTTAAGCCTTGATGATATTTTAGTCTACTTTTTCCGTATTATTGATCCAACCAGTTTAAATAAGCAGGGTAACGACCGTGGCACTCAATACCGTACAGGTATTTACACCACCGACCCAGCTGAACAACGCCTAGTAGCAACTGCCTTGGCTCGTTTAGAAGAAGAATACACCCAGCCTATCCTGGTAGAAAACCTGCCGTTAAGTGGTTTTTATGAGGCTGAAGAATACCACCAAGACTATTTGCTTAAAAACCCGAATGGTTATTGCCATGTGGATTTAAATAAAGCGGATATTCCCTTACCCAATCAATTGACGAATCAATCTACAGATAAAAACACTCCTAAGCCTTTCGACCCTAACAACTTCCAAAAGCCGGATACTGCAAGCTTGAAGCAGCGGTTAACGTCCGAACAATTTCATGTTACCCAAAACAATGGTACTGAAAGGGCTTTTACCCATGAATACGATGACCTATTTGAGCCGGGTCTGTATGTGGATATTGTCAGTGGTGAGCCTTTGTTTAGCTCTAAAGATAAATACCAAGCTGGCTGTGGTTGGCCCAGCTTTGTTAAGCCAATAGAAGAAAATGCCTTAGTGGAAGTAGTTGATACCAGCTATAACATGCGCCGTATTGAAGTGCGTAGTAGGCTGGCTGATTCCCACCTAGGCCACGTGTTTCCTGATGGGCCTAAAGATAGGGGTGGATTACGCTATTGCATTAACGGTGCTAGCCTTAAGTTTATTCCTTTAGCCGAAATGCAAGCTCAGGGTTATGGAGACTGGCAAGCGCTAATAAACTAGTTATACTGGTTAATCAAACATTTGTTTTAATCTAAGCGACCCAATAAAAATAAAAAGGCGAGCAAACAATGGCTGATTTAACCTACCAGACCAAGGTGTTGGTAATAGGTGCTGGCTTAGCTGGCATCACTACTAGCCTAGAGCTTATAGAAAAAGGCCACCAAGTTTTATTACTTGATGCAGGACTAGAAGAAAACTGGGGTGGACAAGCTAAAGAAGCGTTTGGTGGCATGCTGTTCAGTAATACGCCAGAGCAAAAACGTAATGGCATAGCTGACTCTAACGAGCTTTTTTGGCAAGACTGGCAAACAGCAGCAGCTTTTAAGCCTGAAGACCGTTGGGCAAAACGCTGGGCAAAAGCTTATGTTGAGTACAACTCTAGCCAAGTTTATGACTGGTTAAAAAAACGAGGCATTAGCTTTTTTCCTGTAGTGCAGTGGGTAGAAAGAGGTAAGTACGGTGATGGCAACTCAGTACCTCGTTATCACTTGGCATGGGGCTGTGGTCAAGGGTTAGTTAAAGCTCTTTTGCAGCGACTTAACGAACACCCCAACTACCGAGCTTTAACCACTGTTTTTTCTCATCAAGTGATTGGCTTTAGCTTTACTCAAGGGCGAGTTACTGGGTGTTTCGGAAATTCTACTAACGGCAGTTTTTCTGTTCAAGCTGAGCATACCGTGATTTGTAGCGGCGGTATTAATGGCAATTTAGATAAAGTACGCCAACATTGGGACCCTATTTATGGTCCTCCTCCTAAAAACCTGCTTAGCGGTGCCCACCCTAGTGCTAATGGTGCTTTACACGATCAAGTCGAGCAGTTAGGTGGTGAAGTTCGTAACCTAAATTATATGTGGAATTATGCGGCTGGTGTCGCTCACCCTAAACCTGCTTATCCCAATCAGGGTTTAAGTTTAATTCCACCTAGATCAGCACTTTGGTTAGATTGCTATGGGCGACGCTTAGGCCCAGAACCTCTAATAACCGGTTATGACACCCATGATTTGTGTAAGCAAATTGGACACCTACCTCAGCAGTACACTTGGCAAGTGATGAATAAACGCATTGCTGATAAAGAGCTAGCCATTTCAGGTAGTGACACTAATCCGAATTTTCGAGACAAAAAGCTGCTTAAAGTGATTTGGCAGGCACTTAAAGGCAACTCTGCACAAACCCTTGAATTAATGAACCAGTGCGTGGATGTGGTTAGTGGGCAAAACCTGGGTGAACTAGCAGCTAAAATGCAAGAGTTACAACCCCAGGTGCCTATAGATTTAGAGGGCATGACTAGAGATATAGCTAGCTACGATGCCATGTTAAAAGGCCCTAAAGCTTTGCACAATGATGACCAAATTAGGCGTTTAAATGAGATACGTCAGTGGCGTGGTGATAGGCTGCGTACCTGTAAATTGCAGCCCATTGTAGATGCTAAACACCTACCGTTAATTGCTTTGCGCTTAAGGTTAATTAGCCGCAAAAGTATGGGTGGCTTGCTGACCGATCTACAAGGCCGAGTTTTAAATAGTCAAGAACGACCCTTAATAGGTTTATATGCTGCAGGAGAGGCGGCAGGTTTTGGTGGAGGAGGAATAGCAGGTATTCGCTCCTTAGAAGGCACTTTTTTATCCAACTGTATTTTTAATGGGCGGCGTGTCGCTCAAGCCATTAATGCAGGTTAACTCTTGGAGATAATAACAATGAAAAAATCAGGAGCTGCTTTAGCTCGTTTTGCTTTAGAACAGTTAGGTGTGACGCATACTTTTGGCATTCCTGGTGTGCACAATACCGAGCTGTATGATGAGTTAAATAACTCTAAGAGCATTCAGCCAATATTGGTAACTCACGAAGGTGGTGCAGCCTTTATGGCTGATGCTGTTAGTCGCACTAGCCAGTCTATTGGTACTTTGCTGATTGTTCCTGCTGCTGGTATAACGCATGCCGCTAGCGGTATAGGTGAAGCTTACTTAGCTGGTATCCCCATGCTGATTATTACTGGTGGTATTCATAGTCAAAGTGATTTTAGCTTTCAGCTCCATGAAATGGATCAGCACAGTTTGTTGGCACCCATTACTAAAGGAAGCTTTTTAATTGAATCACATGCTGAGGTTATTCCCACCTTCTACGCAGCTTACCAGTTAGCCATGCGTGGTGAGCCTGGTCCGGTTTTTGTTGAGCTGCCTTACAATATTGGTAATTTCTTAGGTGAAGTAAACGCTATGCCAGAATTTACTGGCTTAGAGCCACCTAGTCAGTTTGATTCAACCCTAGTAAACCAAGCTGCAGAACTATTGGTTGCTGCTAAGCAGCCTGGAATATTTGTTGGTTGGGGTGCTGTAGATTGCCAGGCAGATTTAATAGAACTGGCTGAATTGCTAAATGCGCCGGTAGCTACCACCCTGCAAGGTTTAAGCGCCTTTCCTGCCAATCACCCGCTGCATACAGGTATGGGTTTTGGTGATTATTCCGTACCAGCTGGGCAAACAGCTTTTGAAGCTTGTGATGCACTATTAGCTATAGCGACTCGTTTTGCTGAAATACCTACGGGTAGTTTTAGTATGCAAGTACCAGAAAACCTAGTGCATTTAGATATTAACCCTCAAGTATTTAATGCCAATTACCCAGCTAAAATTGCTTTAGAAGGTGATGCGCGCTTAATAGTGCCAGCTTTGTTAAAAGCGGTGAAAGACTTAAAGCCTCAGGCTAATAAGTTACCTCATGCCGAAACTATAGCTCAGGCTAAAGCTGCTTACCTTCAAGAATGGCAGGCTCACTCTCAAGATGGCAGGGTAAATCCAGCAGAATTTTTACAGACACTGCGTAAAGAGCTGCCTGAAGAAGCTTTAGTTGTGGCTGATGATGGCAACCATACTTACTTGGTTGCAGAATTATTTCCCCTACTCGGGCCTAGAAAATTTATTTCACCCACCGATTTTAATGCCATGGGTTACTGTGTACCGGCAGTTATTGGTGCTAAATTAGCTAACCCAGATTTGCCGGTAGTGGGTATTGTGGGTGACGGTGCTTTGCTAATGACCGGTATGGAAATGCTGACGGGGGTTAGTAACCAGTTGGGTTTGGTGGTTTTTGTTTTTAATGATGGCGAGCTTTCACAAATTGCTCAGGCACAAGCCTTACCCTATAACCGTAAAACCTGCACTCAGCTAGCGCCGATAGATATTCAAGCTTTAGCTAACACTGTTGGTGCAGAATACCTTGCTTTACACCAAGCCAAGGATATACAACCTGCCATTAAAAAAGCGTTAGACCTAGCTAAACAAAATAAGGCAGTTTATGTCGATGTTAGAGTCGATTATTCTAAGCCAACTCGCTTTACCCAAGGTGTAATAAAGGCCACCTTAAAACGCTTTGCTCCGCAAGACAAAATAAGGGTAGTGAGTCGAGCTTTAATACGTAAACTAACAGGCTAGTAGAATGACTGATAAAACTCAGCTGCTAGAACAGTTTTATATTAATGAAGAACAGTCTATTTACCTAATGAGCCATGAAGATGCGCGTAAGGTAAGAGACTGGTTAAATCTTTGTCAGCAGCAGCTAGCTCAGTTGGGTTTTACAGCAATAGAGCTGGTGGGCAAGGGTGCCTTTGGCTTTGTGTTTGGTGGACGCTCGCCCCAGGGTGAAGATTTAGTTTTTAAATTCTCAAGAATTAACCTGCCTCAAGTAGTGCAAGACCGTTTAGAAGAAGAAGCTTGGATGCAAAGCCTGATTGTGCATCGTTATGTACCTAAGTTTTATGAGTACACTAAGCTGGCACGTCAGTCAGTTTTGGTGATGGAAAGAGCCAAGGGAATTGACTTAGAGGCTTATTCTTTACAGGTGGGTCGTTTACCAGCCAGACTGATAGTTCGTATCGCTTGGCAACTGGTTGAAGTTCTAAATGCTATGCGTAGCTACAAAAATGCACGAGGTGAAGAAGCCCCATTAGTTCATGGTGATATTAAGCCATCTAATATAGTTTTTGACCCTAAAAGTGAAACCATTCAACTGGTTGACTGGGGTTCGAGTGTATTTGCTCAGCTAGACGCACTAGGCCAACCTGTTAATGCCAGTATGCTAGGTTTTGCAGCTAGCACTCAAACCAATGCTCGTTTAGGTGATGTGTTTTTTATAGGTGATGAGCAGCTTAATGGTGGTTTAAGTTCACCACGTTTTGATGAGCAGGGTTTAGCAGGAACCCTTTATGCCTTAGCCTCAGCACAATCTTGCCGTCATGGCATTCAAGCCATTCCCGCCACCAGCTTAGATTTACCGCCTGTCATTGCTACTAATTTACAAGAGATGCTAACTGGTGACGAAGCAACCTGTGCTGCCGCAGGTGATAAAATGCTAGCACAAGCCCACCATTTAAAACGCTGGGTTCTGGAAGATACTCTCGAATCTAGAGTCACTGCAAATTTACCTGTGTGGGTAACTGAGCAAAAGGAAGATTTGGAAACGGTGGTATATAGCTCTCGGCGTAGTTTCTTAAGAGCTGAACAGCCAGACCCTAGCTTACTGGTGGGTATCAAAGATATCGAGCTAGAAAAATACTATAAAAACTTTTTGCAGGGTATGGGGCCAACCGAAAAAGCTTTTTTAGCGGCAGTCAGCCGTTTAGGTCGCTATCCTTTATTAGGTGGTTTATCTCTTCAGTGGAAAGACCAACAGCTTTTGGTCGACTCTAGCCTTAAACTGCATGATCCAGCTTTAAGAAAATCGTTTATAGATTCAGTCAATAATCTAGTTACTTTAGCTCGAAGTATTGATCGTCAAGAAGGTGTATTTAAAGCCTGCATGTTCGATGCTAGGGCAACACGCCACCTAGAAAGAAACAACGAAAACCAACCTTTTTTGCCACCCAAAGACTGGCACTTGCCTTATGAAGTTTTACCTACTCCAGCAACGGATGATCAAAGCTATAGCCATTCTTATTTTGAAGATGGTGAAGACCCGGACGAGCTGTTGCGTTTACCCGAAGCGATCCTTAGTGCCATAGCAAGAATGAATCAGTTAAGACATACGGGATTAATTATATTTGAAGCTTTGCCAACCCATCTAAAAGTACATAGTTACTATGTGCTTTTAGACCCAAATCAAGAAAAGGAGTTTGTGGCCTGCTTAGCAGCTATCAAGGCAGCTATTCCACAAATAGACAACCTAGGTGTAGCTGGCTATATGAAGCTGCCTTATAAAAATACCCGTACTTTTGGACGGTTTTAATACTTTTCTTCAGAAATCCATAGCTCGGGTGTAAAGCGTACCACTTGATTTCTTCCAGCATCTTTAGCTGCGTATAAAGAAACATCGGCATACTTAAGTACCTGCCAAAAAGCTTGACCATCACTAGGGTAATCAGCCACACCTGCAGAAATGGTTTTGTTGATTAGCACACTGCCTGCCTGAAACTGGTGCTCTTCAACTGCTTTACGAATTTTTTCAGCGACTAAGAAGCCATCTTCGCTATTAGTATCGGGCAAGATAATTAAAAACTCTTCACCACCGTAACGAATCACTAAGTCAGATTCACGCACATGCGCTTTAAGGATATTGGCTAGATCAATCAGTATACTATCACCCACATCATGCCCGTAAGTGTCGTTAACTTTTTTGAAATAGTCTAAGTCCATCATAATAAGTGTCATGGACGTTCCGCGACGCTTACACTGATTGACCAGTGTGTCTGAGTATTCCTCAAGGAAGCGGCGATTACGCAGCCCTGTCATAGCATCGTTTAAGGTGGACTCCCTTAAGCTAGCCATTAAACTTTTAGCTTGTAAAACAGGCGCAGCTTCACGCAGGTAAGACTCAATTAAAGGCTTGGCATCCATGGCTCGTTTTAAATCTTTAGCCTCTAAAACTAACTGAATTACACTACCTACACCACCTGACTGAATAACGGGTAAGCAGAGGTAGAATTTTCCATTCTGGCGAGCTTCGTTAGAAAAAGAGCGGCAAATGAGAGTGTTTTCAGTTCCATTAATACAGTGACCAGTGCGTACTGCACGGCAAGCAGTGCACTTTTCTGTAATATCTCTATTGCACCACTCTAAGGGGGCTTGAGCTATATTGTTAACACTAATGACATTTAGCTGTTTTTTGGTTTCATCTACTTCATAAATAGAGTTGCTAGTAAAGTTAAACTCATGCTGAATGACTTCACAAATTCGCTGATAAACCTCTTCACTGGTTTCGTCTTCTTCAATAGCCTGCTTAAACTGTGAAACTTTTACTAAGCCTGAAACGGTGTTGGCTGTATCTGCTAAAAGGTCTCCATTGGCCATAGGCTGTGATTGAATTAAATGGGCAACATTGTGGCGAATTTCACTTAACTTAGTGGTGATGCCTTCAGATAAACTATTAAAGTGCCTGGCTATAGCACCAATTTCATCATTACTACGTTGCTCTACACGCACACTAAAGTCACCCGTTTTAGCTTGGCGTACTGCTTGCTCTATTTCATTAGCGGTAGTGACTAATGGCTGTAATAAGCGACGCAAAAATAATAAAGAGATAACCGAGAAAAGAGCCGTAGCTCCTACGAGTACCACTATGGTTAATAATGCAGCGGTACGCATGTGTTTAACAGACGCGGTGAGGGTTACAGCTCCTAAAACTGAGCCTTCAGGAACCGCATGGCAGTTGAGACAGTTAACATCACCTTGGCTGCTAGCAATATAAGGAACGGTAGCGCGAAACTCAGCGCTTAGGTAGCCGCCCATTAGAGTGTAAATTGCTTTACCAGTATTTAATACTTGGTAGTCGGTTGTGTCGGTTGTTCCTTCAATGGTTAGGCCGTCACCAAACTGCTGCTGTACCAATGGTCCTCGAATAACTCTGGCTTCATCTAGTCCATCTATTTGTGCAATTCTATTCAGTAAGGAGTCTCGTTCATGAATAGTGCCATTTAACATGGATTCAGTTAAAGCAACACGAATCATTTCTGCGGCTGTGCGTGTTTGTTCGGTTGCGGCACGAATTGAGAAGTCACGGAAAGAAGCTAGGCTTGCGAGCGTTATCACTAAGATAAGCACTAGCATAACCGAGGCAAGAGCAAGCAGGGTTTTGGTTTGAAGCTTTAACATCATAAGTCGCTTTCCTTAGAGAACTATTTTTATTTTTAAACTAGTGCAGGAAACTTTAAGTACTTATTTTGTAACAATATTCGTTAGTAAGGTGTTGTCCTAGGACAAGGTTTTAGTAAATAGTTACTGGCCATATTATTTAACCAGTAACTAGATTATGCTTAACTTTAAACAGATTAGCGAGGAAGTTAGTATGGAAGACTGGCGAAAGCTGGCAGCTGAAGCGGACCAGCGGAATGAAAAAATCCCAGAAAAGCGTAAAGGCCCAGACTTACTTATTAAGGCAATTCGAGGGTTAAGTTTAATTACTTGGGTTTTGATGCTGGTCATTATTATCCTGGTTGAAAAAGCTAAACCAGATCCAGAAACCTTTTTTGATCGTTGGATGAACTTATCAACCCAACAAGGTTGGGACTTAGACTTATACCGTTCTGCTTTTTTCTTAATGTTGTCAGTGATGTTGTTAGCCTGCTCAGGACTCCTACTTAACTCGTTCAGGAGGCGGCGTAAAACTGACTCTTGGCGAGTTAACTTAGTTTTAGTTTTTTTAATGGCTTTGGCAGGCAGTATTCATTATTTAATGAAGTATAAAACGCTAGGGTGATTCACCCCAGCGTTTTATAGACTTTAGCTAGCAGCTATTTTTTCTTGTAAAAAACCAAGCAGTTCATCTACTTTTATATTGGTTGCATCAGTATCACGACGACCTTTGTACTCTAGCTCACCTTCTTTTAAGCTGCGTTCACCTATAACTATACGGTGAGGAATACCAATCAGTTCTAGGTCAGCAAACTTAAAGCCAGGTCGACCTTCACGATCATCAAGAAGCACATCTATGCCAGCCGCTTGTAAGTCTTTATAAAGCTGCTCACTGGTTGTTTTTACTAGTTCAGATTTATGTGCATTCATGGGTACTAGCGCCACTTCAAAAGGGGCAATGCTGGTGGGCCAAATAATACCCGCTGAATCGTGGTTTTGCTCTATTGCAGAAGCTACTACGCGAGTTACCCCTATACCATAACAACCCATAAGCATAGTGGCAGCTTTGCCATTTTCATCCAAAACTGTGGCGTTCATGGCTTCTGAATATTGATCACCTAGCTGGAAGATATGCCCTACCTCTATGCCGCGTTTAATTTGTAAGCTGCCTTTACCGTCTGGGCTAGGGTCACCTTCGACCACTTTACGTAAGTCAGCAATTTCTGGCAGAGGTAAATCTCTTTCCCAATTAATACCAAAATAGTGTTTATTATCCTGGTTGGCACCAGCAGCAAAATCACTTAGTTGAGCAACTGAGTGATCTATAATGCAGGGGATAGCGAGTTTAATTGGACCTAAAGAACCAGGTGCAGCACCTACCGCTGCGATAATTTCTGCATCACTGGCCATTTCTAACGGGCTAGCTACTTGAGGTAGATTAGCGGCTTTAATTTCATTGAGCTCATGGTCGCCACGCACAAGGAGTGCAATTAAACCTTCTTCTTCGGTAGCTTTCACTACCAGGGTTTTAATGGTCTTTTCTATGGGTAGGTCAAACTGCTCAACTAATTGGGCAATGGTTTTTACTTCAGGGGTGTCAACTAAGGCTAGTTCTTGGGTAGCTGCTGGGTGTTTGGTATCGCTAATGAGTGCCACTGCCTTTTCGATATTGGCTGCATAGTCTGAGGTATCAGAAAAAACAATATCATCTTCACCAGAGTCAGCTAAAACATGAAATTCATGCGAACCACTGCCACCAATCGAGCCGTTATCTGCAATCACCGAACGGAATTTAAGCCCAATACGATTAAATATTTTGGTATAGGTTTGGTGCATAACATCGTAGGTTTGCTGTAGCGATTCTTGGGTTAAATGAAAAGAGTAGGCATCTTTCATAATAAATTCACGCGAGCGCATGACACCAAAGCGTGGACGAATTTCATCACGGAATTTGGTTTGAATTTGGTAGAAGTTAACCGGTAGCTGTTTGTAAGAGCGCAACTCTTTACGCACCATATCGGTGATGACTTCTTCATGCGTAGGACCAACACAAAACTCACGGCTATGGCGGTCACTTAAGCGTAATAGTTCTTTGCCATATTTTTCCCAGCGGCCAGACTCTTGCCACAATTCTGCTGGCTGAATGGCAGGCATAAGCACTTCTTGTGCGCCTGCTTTATCCATTTCTTCCCGTACAATACGCTCGACTTTGCGAAGTACTCTTAAACCCAAGGGCAACCAAGTGTAAAGACCAGAACCAAGGCTGCGAACCATACCAGCGCGCAGCATTAGCTGATGGCTAATAACTTGAGCATCGTTTGGGGTTTCTTTTAAAGTGGCAATGAGTAGTTGTGAAGCACGCATGGAATCAGCTGACCTTGAAGTAAATTAGAAATAAAAAGGAAGGCGAGAACAGAGAATTTACCGCATTTTAGACTAGGTGTCACTTGCCCCTAGCTGCTCTGTTGCCAAGCAGTTAGGGGTAACAGCTATGTTAATTCGGCTCAGGAAGCAATAAAGCAAGGTCCTCTAGCCTGATATGGCCATCTAAACCAGAGAAAAGCTGCTGACTTTGTGTCAAAAACTCTTTTAGACTAGAGCCTTTTAGCTTTTCAACACTAGGCAGTTCGGCTCGCATTGAATCTACAGGTCGACCATTGATGTGTAACTCATAATGAAGGTGAGGACCAGTGCTACGTCCGGTGTTGCCAGTTTGACCAATGAGCTGCCCACGTTTGACATCTTGTCCTGGCTTTACTTGTGAGCGTAATAAGTGCAAATAGCGGGTTTTAAAGCCTTGTCCGTGATCTATAACGATGTAGTTACCACCAAAGGGGTGCCACTGACTGCGTACCACTCGACCGTCTGCGGGTGCTCTAACGTGTGTGCCTGTGGGGGTTGCAAAGTCAGTTCCGTAATGGGGCTGTACACGACCAGTAATTGGGTGGCGACGATATAAATTGAAGCGAGAGCTGATTCGATAACGCTGAGCAAGTGGAATTCGGTCAAAGGGAGGAATTAAGCTAACGCCATCTGGGGTGTAAAAACGGCCATCTTGATGGCGAGCGGCACGTATTTGCATGCGCTTGCCTGTATAGTCAAAAGCAATGAGGCGTGTGGAGTAGGGTGTTGGATCATTACTCAGCCACTCTTGTTCTATTAGTAAACTAAAAGTATCACCATCACGCGCATCACGGCGAAGAGGCAGATGACGGTCTAGGGCGGTGGCTATAGTGCCTTCTTGACCAGAAATTTCAGGCATGTTTTGCAAGCTATTGACTAGCATGCCGTTCAAAGTACCTTCTAGGCGTATCAGCTTAACTTCACGTTGTGAGGTAAGGTTGCGAAAACTAAACCCTTGGCTTTCTCTTAACCATTCGCTGCCTTCAGCGCGGCTTTGCCATAGGCGTAAGGCTAAAAGCTGCCCATCTCTACTGGCTAACCACTCAATATGCTGACCAGGTTGAACTCTATTTAGGTAGCGTTTGCCTTCTTTATTATCTAGTAGAGTGTAAAGCGTAGCTAAGGGTAGGTGCCATTTATCGGCCCAAAGTAAAGATAAACGATCACCCTTTTGTAAGGTATATTGTTCCCAGTCTGGGGGTGGTGACAAAGGGGGAATAAGTGCATTGTGAAAGTCAGTTGCCTCCAAAGCTTCAAGCACTTCGCTCATGTTAGGTGGCAACTCTTCAATGGGTTGTTTATTGCTGCTTAAATAGATTGCTAAACTGGTGACTAATAAAAGGCTGCCAAAAAATAAAATAGCCCAGTGTCTTGGGCGAGCAGTAATACGGTCTAGCATTGTATTCTCAAGTATCGAGCCGGTAACAAGTATAAAATCCGGCCAGCTAAGGCTTAGTTGTCGATGTGCTAAATGGAATAAAATAAGCACTAAAATAGTGATGCTATAACAAAATGCTTTTTACAAGCAAAACTAATTGTAAGGTAATAACTAAAAATCTGCACTAGCTTAAGCTTAAAAAGCTGCTGTATATCTAACGAATAACTCTCGAATTATAAGGATAGAGTATAAGTGAACCTTGAAGTGAAATGGCTAGAAGACTTTTTGGCCCTTGCTGCAACACGTAACTTCTCTCATGCAGCAGCGCGACGTTTTGTCACTCAACCTGCCTTTAGTCGCCGCATTCAATCTTTAGAGCGTGTTGTGGGTGTTACTTTGGTTGAAAGAGGTAAGTCACCTTTAGAATTAACCCCTGATGGGCAGTTGTTTTTAATCACTGCTCGTAATGTAGTTGAACAGTTGAGTGATGCTTTACAAAACCTGCGTGGCTTAGACGCTACTTCCATTCAGCTATTAGAGTTTGCAGTTGCACACTCTTTAGCTTTTAACTTTTTTCCACAATGGTTAAAGCGTTTACAGGCAGTAATTGGTGAAATTAATAGCCGTATGACGGCAATGAATGTAGGTGAAGCTACTCACGCACTACGCGAAGGGCGTTGCGATTTAATGCTGGCCTACCACGACCCTTTAGGCAGTTTGCAGCTAGATAACCAACACTTTCCATCTTTACGCATGGGTGCTACAGAAATGTTGCCTGTGTGTGCAACGGATGAGCAAGGGCAGCCGCTTTATTTTTTAGATACGTCAGCAGAGCAAGAAATTCCGCTTCTTACCTACACTCAAGGCGCTTTTTTAGAAAGATCGTTACAAATTCTACTCAGACAAAAACCCGTTAGTTTGCGCCTGAGAACAACTTACGAAACAGCCATGGCAGAAGGTTTAAAAGGCATGGCTTTAGAAGGGCAGGGAGTGGCCTGGATACCTAAACTAAGTATTGAGCGGGAGTTGGAAGAAAATAAATTAGTGGTTTGTGGTGGTGAGCGCTGGGTTATTCCTTTAGAAATTCGCCTTTACCGCTGCACTCTGGTTCATAAACCCTCAGTAGAGCGGCTATGGCAAAGGTTAGTGAGTGATGCCGCTCAGGTTGAAGTGAAGGTTTGAAGTTGCGCTGAGTTAATCTGCCAAAGTTTGCCAGTTAATAGGCGGTTGAAAGTTGTTAGCGGTACAGGCCGAGCGTAACTCCTTAGCAATTGCTTTTACAGTCGCAAGATTATAAGGCTCAGCAGTGCCCAAACCCCAGACAGGATTAGGCCAAGCAGCATCTTCAGTAAAGCGAGCAATTAAGTGTAAATGCAATTGCGGCACTAGGTTGCCTAAAGTGGCAATGTTCAGCTTAACTGCTTGTTTTAAAGGCTTTATTACTTGGCTTAAAGAATAAACTTCTTGCCAAAGCTGTTGGTGGTCGGTTGGGGTTAAGTCGGTTAGTTCCTTAGCGTTAGCCACCTTAGGCACTAAGAGCAGCCAGTAAAAACGCTGGTCATTAATTAAACGTAGCTGGCAAAGTTTAAGGTCAGCTAAGTGAAAGCTGTCTTTAGCTAGCTGGGAGTGTAATTCAAAAGTCATATTGGGCACTCTCTAGTAGGTTTATTCATAATTTGGCGTAAGGTCATCAGTCTAGGCTATAATACGGCCTCGCAAATTTCATTTTTTTATTTTTTAACACATTTATTAACGGGAACTACTTATGCGCAGCCATTACTGTGGCGACTTAAATACAAGTCACCTAGATCAAGAAGTCGTTTTATGCGGCTGGGTTCATCGTCGTCGTGACCACGGTGGCGTTATTTTTCTTGATTTAAGAGACCGTAACGGTATTGCTCAGGTGGTTGTAAACCCAGATACCGAAGCAGCCTTTGCTAGCGCAGATCGTTCACGCAACGAATACGTTTTAAAGGTAAAGGGCAAAGTAAATCATCGCCCAGAAGGAACAGTAAACCCCAATATGGCCACAGGTGAAATAGAAGTGGTTGCTAGCGATGTTGAGGTTTTAAACACTTCTGAAACACCTCCTTTTATGCTGGATGAACACGGTAAAGTGGGTGAGGAGGTTCGTCTAAAATACCGCTATGTTGATTTGCGCCGTACAGAGATGGCTGAAAAGCTACGTTTTCGCTCACGGGTTACCCATCAAATTCGTAACTTTTTAGAAGAGCAGGGCTTTTTAGATATAGAGACTCCTATTCTTACCCGTGCCACGCCTGAAGGTGCGCGTGATTACCTAGTACCTAGCCGTACACATGAAGGCCAGTTCTTTGCTCTGCCTCAGTCGCCACAGCTATTCAAGCAGCTATTGATGGTGGCGGGCTTTGATCGCTACTACCAAATTGCTAAATGCTTCCGTGACGAAGATTTACGTGCGGATCGCCAGCCAGAATTTACCCAAATAGATATTGAAGCTTCTTTTATAGAAGAAGCAGACATTATGGGTGCAGCTGAAGGCATGATTCGCAAAATTTTTAAGGGGTCGTTAGATGTTGAGCTAGGTGACTTCCCGCACATGCCTTATGCCGAAGCCATGGAGCGTTACGGCTCTGATAAGCCAGACTTACGTATTCCTTTAGAGCTGGTTGATGTTAGTGATCTAATGGCAGGCGTTGATTTTAAAGTTTTCTCCGGCCCTGCGACTGATCCTAAAGGACGCGTTGCCGCACTTAAAGTTAAAGGCGGTGCTGAGCTATCACGCAAGCAAATTGATGACTACACTAAATACGTGAGTATCTACGGCGCACGTGGTTTGGCTTGGATTAAAGTGAACAAGCGCGCCGATGGCTTAGAAGGTTTGCAGTCACCCATTGTTAAGTTTATGGAAGGCGTGGTTGAGCAGCTATTAGACCGTGTGGGTGCAGAAGATGGTGATATTGTTTTCTTTGGTGCAGACAAAACCAAAATTGTTAATGAAGCTTTAGGCGCATTGCGCTGTAAATTAGGTGAAGACCTAAACCTTTACACGACTGATTGGGCACCACTTTGGGTGGTTGACTTCCCTATGTTTGAAGAAAACAGCGATGGCAGCCTAAGTGCGCTTCATCACCCTTTTACTGCACCTAAGTGCACAGCAGAAGAGCTAGAAGCTAAGCCTGCAGGTCAGCTATCACGCGCTTATGATATGGTGCTTAACGGTACAGAATTAGGTGGTGGCTCAATCCGTATTCACAACCAAGCCATGCAGCAAGCTGTTTTCCGTGTGCTAGGTATTAGTGCCGAAGAACAGCAAGAGAAATTTGGTTTCTTATTAGATGCATTAAAATTTGGTGCGCCACCGCATGGCGGCTTAGCCTTTGGATTAGATCGTTTAATGATGCTAATGACCGGTGCTAAATCCATTCGTGAAGTGATTGCCTTCCCAAAAACTCAGTCTGCTGCTTGTGTTATGACTGACGCACCGGGTGATGTAAGCCAAGAGCAATTAAAAGAACTTAATCTACGTTTGCGTGCAAAAGCTCAAACTGAAGAATAGTATATTTTGAAATTGCGTAGCCAAAGACATCGGCTAGTAATTTAAGGAGTTAAAATGGCAGGTCATAGTAAATGGGCGAATATCAAACACCGTAAAGCAGCACAAGATGCTAAGCGCGGTAAAGTATTTACTAAATTAATTCGTGAACTCACTGTGGCTGCTAAAGAAGGTGGCCCAGAGGTTGCTGACAACCCAAGATTACGCGCAGCTGTTGATAAAGCTTTATCAAATAACATGACTCGCGACACCATTGATCGTGCTGTAGCACGCGGTGCAGGCACCAACGAAGCCGACAACATGGAAGAAGTTGTCTATGAAGGCTATGGTCCAGGTGGTGTTGCTGTGTTGGTTGAATGTTTAACCGATAACCGTAACCGTACTGTAGGTGAAGTGCGTCATGCTTTCACTCGAAATGATGGCAACCTAGGTACCTCGGGTTCAGTGGCCTACTTATTCCAAAAGCGCGGTTATTTGGTTTTTTCAGCAGAGACTGACGAAGACCAGCTAATGGAAGCAGCCTTAGAAGCAGGTGCTGAGGATGTTGTCACTCAAGATGATGGCAGCTACGAAGTTTTTACCGAACAGCAAAACTTCTTAGAAGTAAAAGAAGCCTTGGTTGCGGCTGGTTTTGAAGCAGAGCAAGCGTCGGTAGCTATGCTGCCAGATGTCAACGCTGATGTTACTGACTTAGAGCTGGCAGAAAAAATTATCAAGATGGTTGATATGTTAGAAGACTTAGACGATGTACAAGAAGTTTATTCTAACGTCGATTTTTCTGCAGAAGTTATGGAAAAACTGGGCTGATATGGCCCTTATTCTCGGCATTGATCCTGGTTCGCGCATTACTGGCTACGGGCTTATAAATACATCGGGTAGTCACTTTAGTTACCTAGCTAGTGGTTGTATTAGGGTCAAGGCCGAGGACTTACCTCAAAAATTGGCACAGATTTATGCCAGTCTTGCAGAAATTATTGCTCGCTATCAACCAGAGCAGGTAGCCATAGAAAGAGTATTTATGGCTAAAAATGCAGATTCAGCACTTAAGTTAGGGCAGGCAAGAGGGTCTGCCGTTGTTTGTGTAGCTAATCATGGCTTAGAAATGAGCGAGTATTCAGCTAAAGAAGTTAAGTTGGCCGTTACCGGAACAGGTGCGGCAGACAAAACTCAAGTTCAACACATGGTTAAATCCCTTCTAAAGCTTTCTGCCACCCCCCAAGAAGACGCTGCCGATGCTTTGGCTATAGCCATGTGCCATGCTTATACTTCTAGCGGCTTATTGGCATTATCGGGTCAGCTAGCTGCTAAACGTGGCAGTAGTTGGCGTAATTTCGATCCTAAAACCTTGGTGCGGCGCACTTGATGATAGATTTTGATCTTCCCCTATTTATATTCTCCCTAGACCTTTTTGGTACGGTAGTTTTTGCTTTGGCTGGCGTATTAGCAGCAGCTGAACGCCGCCTAGATTTATTTGGTGTGATCATTGTTGGAACAGTAACAGCTATAGGTGGTGGAACTTTACGTGATTTAATTCTAGGTCGTTTGCCGGTGTTTTGGGTACAAAACAATATGTATATCTGGCTAACCATTTTCACTTCGTTAATTGTTTTTGCTCTGGCTAGAAAAATTCGTTTTCCACACTATGCAGTGCAAGTAGCAGATGCAATTGGGTTGGCTGTTTTTACAGTGATCGGTGCTAAAGTAGCTATTTCACTAGGTCATTCACCCTTAATATCTGTAGTGACTGGGGTTATGACAGGCGTATTTGGTGGCATTTTGCGTGATGTACTAACCGCAGTTAAACCGATGATTTTTGAAAAAGAAATCTATGCCACAGCGGTGATGGCTGGCGCCATTGTTTATGTCAATCTTAATTGGTTTTTACCCGCTAGTTGGGAAACCTTTAATACCTTAATGGCCATGTCGGTCGTTTTAAGTATGCGTCTAGCGGCTATTCATTGGCATTTACACCTACCCGTGTTTTTGTCGATTGAGGACACTCAGCATTCAGAGGAAAAAGACAATTCATGATGATCGGGCGATTAGAAGGCAAGTTGGTTGAAAAACAACCCTCTTGGATTATTTTGGATATTCAAGGCGTAGGTTATGAAGTAACTCTGCCTCTGTCGGTATTTGCTGTTTTGCCAGCTTTAGATGAAACGCTGGTTTTGTGGATACACCAAGTTATTCGAGAAGATGCCAATCTTTTATATGGCTTTGCCCGCCTAGAAGACCGGCAGCTATTTCGTGAACTGATTAAAGTGACCGGAATCGGCCCTAAAGTTGGTATTGCAATTATGTCGGCTATGGAAAGCACCAGTTTATTGCAAGCAATTCAAAATGAAGACTTGCAAGCCTTAACCCGTATTCCAGGCATAGGAAAAAAAACAGCTGAACGCTTACTGATTGATTTAAGAGACCGTTTGAAAGCTTGGCAGCCACAACAAATGGCAAAGTTAGAATTAGAAGCTGGTGTAGAGGCCGAGTTACCCGCTGTTAATCCACGAGCAGAAGCTGAGTCTGCGCTAGTTGCTTTAGGTTATAAGCTAACCGAAGCCAGTAAAGCCATTGCAGCCATAGCCAGTGAAGGCATGGATACTCAAGATTTAATTCGTGCTGCCCTTAAAGGTATGGCCAAGTGATAGAAGATGACCGCCTGATAGCTGCTACTGAACAGCCCCAAGATTACAGTCAAGATCATGCCATACGCCCTAAAACTTTGGCAGACTATCGTGGTCAGCCGCAAGTCTGTGAGCAGATGGAGATTTTTATTGAGGCAGCCAGAGGTCGTAAAGAAGCCTTAGATCATACGCTTATTTTTGGTCCCCCCGGCCTAGGTAAAACCACCCTAGCCAATATCATTGCTAGCGAAATGGATGTATCAATCAAAAGCACCTCCGGACCAGTGATGGAAAAGGCTGGCGATTTAGCAGCCATGCTTACTAATCTGAGTGAAGGTGATGTGCTATTCATTGATGAAATTCATCGGTTAAGCCCTGTAGTAGAGGAAGTGCTCTACCCAGCTATGGAAGATTACCAACTAGATATAATGATTGGTGAAGGGCCAGCTGCCCGTTCTATTAAACTCGACTTACCTCCTTTCACCCTTGTGGGTGCAACTACCCGAGCAGGAATGCTAACCGCGCCTTTAAGGGATCGCTTTGGCATAGTGCAGCGTTTAGAGTTTTATTCAGTAGAAGACCTTACTTATATAGTTACCCGTTCAGCCAAGCTTCTAGGCTTAACAGTAGAAGAAGGTGGCGCAGAAGAAATTGCTCGACGCTCTCGAGGCACACCGCGCATTGCCAACCGCTTATTACGCCGTGTAAGGGATTTTGCAGAAGTGAAATCTAATGGTTGCATTAACAAAGAAATCGCAGACCTGGCACTTAACTTATTGAATGTAGACACTCACGGACTCGACTCTATGGACAGGCGCATGCTTTTAGCTATGATGGAAAAGTTTGCTGGTGGTCCAGTGGGGGTGGATAGTCTTTCTGCTGCAATTTCAGAAGCGCGCGACACAATAGAAGAAGTGTTAGAACCCTACTTAATTCAACAAGGTTTTATGATGCGTACAGCTCGGGGTAGGCAAGTAACAGACCTAGCTTGGCAGCACTTTGGTTTAAAGCAGCCATGAATAATTTTAGTTTACCCGTGCGGGTTTATTACGAAGATACCGATGCCGGTGGCATTGTTTATTATGTGAATTACCTAAAGTTTATGGAAAGGGCGCGTACTGAGTGGCTAAGAACTTTAGGTTTTAACCAAACTAACCTGCCAGTTCTTTTTGTGGTGAGGGATGTAAAGCTAAGTTACCAACAGCCTGCTTTGCTTGATGACCAGCTAGAAGTCTCTTTAAACTTAGAGAGCTACCGAGGTGCCAGACTTTTCTTTCAGCAACAAATAACTCGTAATGCGGCTACTTTATGTTCTGGAAGCATAGAAGTTGCTTGTGTCGACCGTGAAAGTTTGCGACCCTGTCGCCTGCCTGAGACGCTGTTACATCAATTGCCACAGCTAGATAATTAGCAGCTAGAAAGCTAACTAGAGTCCCTTATTTTAATTTACCAAGGTGCAAGGAGTTCAAGTGCAAGAGTTAACCTTTGTGGACATGATGTTAGGGTCCAGCCTATTTATACAGTTTTTAATGCTTTGCCTACTACTTGGTTCAATTATTTCTTGGGTAAGTATCTTTCAACGCTGGCAGCTCTTTAAACAAGCACGTACAGCACACCAAGAATTTCGTGAGCGTTTTTGGTCAGGCATGGAGCTAAGTGAGCTTTTTCGTACTACCGACCCTCATGAAGCTGAAGGCGCTGAACGCATCGTTTTTTCTGGCTATAAAACCTTCAATCGCATTCATAAACAAACCACAGATCCAGCCACAATTTTAGAAGCCGTTGAACGCTCTATGCGTATTGCTATTGCTGAAGAGCAAGACCATTTACATGATGGCTTACCTCTTTTGGCAACTATAGGTTCTGTTAGTCCGCATATAGGACTGTTTGGAACTGTGTGGGGAATTATTGAGGCTTTTCGTAGTCTTGCTGTGGTTAAGCAGGCTACCTTTGCTGTTGTAGCTCCAGGTATGGCTGAAGCTCTGATAACCACAGCTTTAGGTTTATTTGTAGCTATTCCTGCTGTAGTTGCCTACAACCGCTACTTGTCTTCTAGTGAACTATTACTTAATCACTATGAAAACTTTGCTGATGAGTTTTCGGGTATTTTGCATCGTAGCCTAGTTGCCCGAAAAGCAGACTAAGAGATAACCATGCCTAAGCCAAGATTTCGCCGCAGCGCCCCTAAGCTACCTATTTCAGAAGTTAATGTTCTGCCTTACATAGATGTAATGCTGGTGCTGCTCGTTATTTTTATGATTACTGCGCCCATGTTAATTCAAGGTGTTGAAGTTGATCTACCAGAAGTTGTTGCTGCACCTATTGATAGCGATCCAGAAGAGGAGCCACTAGTTATTTCATTAAAAGCCAATGGTCGCTACTACCTAGAACAAGGGAAGGATTCAGAAGACCCACTAGAATTAGCTGTAATAATTAATCAAGTTCAAGCCATAAAAAAACACAACCCCCAGCTACCTGTTTATATTCGGGGTGATCGTCGAGTTACTTATGGTGAAATTATGAGTTTAATGGATAAGCTTAAGGGAGCGGGAGTAACTCAAGTTGAATTAATTACTACACCGCCAGAAGATAATTAGGGAAGCTTGGTGAAGTCCGTTAATTTGCCCATGTCCGTCACTTTAGCCTTGCTTATGCATGTGATTATTTTGACGCTTTTAGTTTGGCAGGGGTCAATAATAACTGAGCCTAAGTTTGAAGTTCCTCCTACGATTAGTGCAGGAATAGGTGCAATAGATCCCAAGATAAAAAGGGATGAACGGGCTAAAGAGCAAAAGCAAAAAAAACGTCAGCAGCAAGAAGAAGCTAAAAAACGTGAAGCAGAACAAAAAGCAGCAGAACAAAAACGCCTAGCAGATGCGCAGAAAAAAGAGCAGGCAGCAGAACAAAAACGCTTAGCTGCAGAGCGTAGAAAAAAACAAGCAGAGCGTGAAGCTGCAGCCAAGAAGAAAGCCGCTGAAAAACAACAGGCTGAACAGCAAAAGCAACTACAATTAAAGCGCGAGAAAGAAGCCGAACAAAGAAAGAAAACTGCTGCTGAAAAGCAGCGAGCAGAAGAAGAAGCTATTAAACGCCAAATAGAAGCTAGACGAGATCAAGAAGCTGCCAAGCAAAGGGCTGAAGAGCTAAGAGTGTGGGAAGAGTCAGAGCGTATTCGTGCAGAACGAGCCGCTGAACAAGCTGAAATTGATGCTGAAGCTATTGCCAGCATGGAAAGCGTTATGTTTGATATGATTTCTAGCCAATGGATAAGGCCACCAGGCGTAGGCAGTGAGTTAGAAACCACCTTAGAAGTTGCCTTGTTAGGGACAGGTGAGTTAGCTAATAATGGAATAAAAATTGTTAAGAGCAGCGGAAACAGTGCATTTGATCGTTCAGCTGTTCAGGCAGTAGAAAAGGCTGCTCCTTTTCCTTTGTTGCGTTTAGAACCACGTCAGCGAGATAAGTTTAGGCAGTTAATTTTTGTGTTTTCACCAGAGGACTTAGCACTGTGATTAATGCTCGTCACTTTTTTACGACAGGTTTAATGCTGTTGATGTTATTGTTAAGCTCTTTTGTCAATGCAGACTTAACGATAAGAATCACCAAAGGGAATGATCAAGCAATACCTGTAGCTATCGTCCCTTTTATGTGGCAGGGCAAGGGTAGCCTAAGTGAAGATGTGGCTAGTTTGATTTCTGCAAACCTGTCTCGAACGGGCTTGTTTCGTGCCCTTCCTCGAGAAGACTTAGTCAGTTTACCTACAAAAGCTGAAGAGGTTGTTTATCGAGACTGGCGCTTGCTTAAAGTGAATTATTTGGTTGTGGGTAGTATAGAAGCTCTAGAAGATGGAAACCTTCGAATTAAGTACCAGTTGTTTGAAGTTAATCAGCAAAAGTCACTTTTATCAGAAAGTGTTGTTGCTAGCCAAGACAACTTACGAAATAGAGCGCATTTTATTAGTGACAGAATTTATGAGAGATTAACTGGGCAAAAAGGT
This sequence comes from Marinospirillum insulare DSM 21763, assembly GCF_000686905.1. Taxonomy (GTDB): domain Bacteria; phylum Pseudomonadota; class Gammaproteobacteria; order Pseudomonadales; family Halomonadaceae; genus Marinospirillum; species Marinospirillum insulare. Next base: position 94,699 of record NZ_JMLW01000006.1, on the reverse strand, counting down.
ATTTTTTCTACTCGTATTGCATACATCACAACACAGCAAAAAGGCAAAACGATGGACTATACCTACAGGTTGCATGTTGCTGATGCTGATGGCCAAGAGTCACGTACTATTTTGACATCTAAGCAACCTTTGTTATCGCCCAGCTGGTCGCCAGATGCTAAAAAATTAGCTTATGTATCCTTTGAAACAGGCCGTCAAGCCATTTTTGTCCAAGAGCTGGCAACCGGTAAACGCTACCAACTCACTAATTTTAAAGGATTAAATGGGTCACCCGCCTGGTCACCTGATGGTAAAAAAATTGCCATGACCTTATCGCGTGACGGCAATGCAGAGGTATATATTTATCATTTAGATGACCGACGGTTAACAAGAGTCACGCATCATTACGCTATAGATACCGAACCTTCATGGTCGCCCGATGGAAAAAGCCTTATCTTTACCTCGGGACGTAGTGGAGGACCACAGGTTTATCAGATTGATTTAGCCAGTGGAGAAGAAAAAAGGCTGAGTTTTGAAGGTAATTATAATGCTCGGCCACGCTACTCTCCTAATGGAAGAGAAGTTTTTATGGTACATAGAGGGTCAGGAGGTGGACTATTTAGTATAGCTGCGCTTAATATGGGCACGGGTCGTACACGCATACTGTCAACCTCCCCGCTAGATGAGTCACCTAGTGTGGCCCCTAACGGTGCAATGATAATTTATGCTTTAATGATCGGTGAAAAAGGTGTGCTTGGAGTTGTATCTACAGATGGTAGAATTCAATATGAACTACCAGCAGCTAGTGGCAACGTAAGAGAGCCGGCTTGGTCGCCTTATTTGAATTAAAAGAATTTTAACTGTTAGGTTAAAGTAGTGGCCTTAAGCAACAACTGCTAATGGTCAAAGTGAAATAAAAAAATAGTAACTGGAGAAAATTATGGAACTTATGAAACACAGCAAGGTTTTTGCATTAGCAGCAGTTTTTGCATTAGTTGCAGGTTGTGGTGGTGATGCAAATACTCAAGAAGAAGTAGCAGACGAAATAACGGAAGAAGTTGTAGCAGAAGAAGTCCACTCAAGTGATGAAGCATTAGCAGAAGGTATGAGCGATGCCGAAGATCAAGTAGATGCTGTTACTGATACAGTTTTACCTGCTATTAACACTATTTATTTCGACTTTGATAAGTCAAACATCCGTAGTGAGTTTTATGATGTGTTAAACGGACATGCTGCTTATTTAATGGCTAACCCTTCTGCAACAGTAAAACTAGAAGGCCACACAGATGAGCGCGGTACTCCTGAGTACAACCTTGCACTAGGTGAGCGTCGTGGTAACTCTGTACAGCGTTACTTATCACTACAAGGCGTAGATGCTAGCCAGCTAGAAGTAGTTAGCTACGGTGAAGAGCGTCCTGCGGTTAGAGGTCAATCTAGCGAAGCTTATAGCAAAAACCGCCGTGTAGAGTTTAACTACTAGTATTAAGCGGAGTCCTCTGACGTGAAAGCAAATCAACTCCTTGCCAAGGTCAGAGAGAAAGTGGGGGCTATTTTAGCCCCCCGTTTTCTTTCTACTTTTTCTTTCCTAACTTTTTTAACCCTTGCCACTTTTACAGCTAGCTCACAGGCCGATTCACGTGCTGTTGCAGTTGCTAACGCAGAACTCTTAATGCAAATAGAGCAAATGCAACAAGAGATTAAAGCCCTGCGAAACATGGTTGAGCAACAAGAAAACACCCTTTCAAAAATGCAGACTGAGCAACGTAATCGCTACCTAGATTTAGATCAACGTGCTCAAGAATATGCCAAACGAATTTTAGCATTAGAAGAAACCCCCATTAGCAAGCCGCCTAGCCTCCCACCAGCTGATGCAACAGCTACTGAAGAGTTAGCTAAGCCATCGTTGGGTGATCAACAAGCTTACAATCAAGCTTATGCCCATGTACCTGAGCAACGCTTTGATGAAGCAATAGCAAGTTTCCAAACCTTTATTCGTGAATACCCTAACTCCCGACTCATAGGTAATGCTTATTATTGGTTAGGTGAAATATACATGGCGCAAAATCGCACGGCAGAAGCAGAGAAAATGTTTGATGCTGTGGTTAATAACCACCCTAGCAGTTTTAAAATTGCAGACTCTAAGTACAAACTTGGCTTAATTTATGCGCGTTATGGCAATGACAAGAAAGCAAAACAGACGATGCAACAAGTAATAGCTAATCATCCACGTGAGCCTGCAGCAGACCTTGCCCGTAATTACCTTAATAAATAATTTTGGATTTTAACCATGTTGTGTGAATTTGATTACCAGCCAGCAGCAAACTTACTAAAAGATAAAGTTATTCTAGTGACAGGTGCAGGCGCAGGTATTGGACGAGCAGCAGCAAAAGCCTACGCTGCACTAGGTGCCAGTGTGGTTTTGCTAGGTAGAACCATTAGTAAGTTAGAAGCTGTTTATGATGAAATTCTAGAAGCAGGTGGGCCAGAGCCGGCTATTTACCCGCTGAACTTAGAAGGTGCTAGCTGGCCAGATTACCAAGCCATGGCTGACCGTCTATATGAAACCTTTGGCCGTTTAGATGGCGTTTTACACAATGCCAGCATCTTAGGCACACTTAGCCCAGTACAGTCTTATAATCCAGAATTGTGGCAAAGAGTTATGCATATTAACTTTAATGCTCAAGTTATGTTGCAGCAGGCAACCTTATCCCTGTTAGAGCAATCAGAAGATGCTTCAATCATCTTCACTTCTTCTTCGGTAGGACGAGTGGGCCGAGCTTACTGGGGACCCTATGCTTGTTCAAAATTTGCCACCGAAGGCTTTGTACAAGTTTTATCACAAGAACTAGAAAATATTAGCAATATACGTGTGAATAGTCTTAACCCTGGTGCAACACGCACGCAAATGCGTGCTGATGCCTTTCCAGCCGAGCACCCTGATACTCTGCGCAAACCAGAAGAAATTATGGGAACCTACCTTTACCTTATGGGGCCTGATAGCAAGGGTATAACAGGACAACAGTTTAATGCCCAACCCAATCGGTAAGATATTAAGTATTTTTTTCGTTAAGCACTTCTTTTAATAGCTTTTCAAAACGAGGCTCTTTTGGATCCAGAGCCTTAACAATATTCATTGCTTTTGTTTCGGCTAAATCTACCAGTTCTTGTTCAGCTAAAGGCACTAAGTCTTTAGAGGTTAAGAGTTTAATCTTAGGGTTAAGCCGTTGGTCGGGGTGAGTTGCGTAAACAACAGCAAGGGCACCCGTATTAAGTTCTACCAAACAGCCAGGTGGGTAAACACCTAGGCTCTGAATAAACTTCTCAACTAAGCGGTTATCAAAGTCCTCAAAGCGCCAACGGTAAAGTTGGCTTAGTGCTTTAGAGGGGGACAAAGCATCTCTATCACTTCGCTTGCGAGTTAAGGCTTCATAAACAGAGGTGATAGCTACAATTCTAGCTAAAAAGCTAATTTCCTTACCTTTAAGTTGGTTAGGGTAGCCGCTACCGTTAACCCTTTCTTGGTGGTGTAAAACGATATCTAATGTGGCTGCTTCAAAGCCTTTTTGTGCCTGTAAATAACTATATCCCTGTTGAGGGTATTGCCTTACTAAAGCTAACTCATCAGAAGTTAAAGGTTGAGACTTACTAAGAATTTGATTAGGTACTTGCAGTAGCCCAATAGGATGCAAAAGAGCGCCCATACCTAAGGGAAGTAACTCGGTTTGTTTAAGGGCTAGATGCTTAGCAAAAGCAAGACTTAGAACAGCAACGGTTACTGCTTTTGTTACTAAGTCATCCTGGTGTTCACGCAGCATGGCTAAATAAAGCATACTTTTACTATCATGCAATACCGCCTGCATTAAATCTTTAAGCACCTGTCGCATACGTCTATGCTCTAGGGCTTTGCCCATGCGTAAGTCAGCAAAAATACGATCCATTTGCGTGCGAATATTAATATAAAGCTTACGAGTATCTTTTCGGTTGGTGTCTATATAAACGTAGCGGCAATCGTCTACTAAAGCATGGAGTTGCTTAAGGCTAGAAAAATAAAAGCCACGCGTTTCAAAGGGCTGGTCTTCTAAATCACTATCAAGCCGACAAACCCACATGCCACTCGTTAAATCATTGATGGCGACTTTTTGGTAGTTAGGTTTCTGTTCCATCTGTGTCTTTAGTACTCGAGTTTAAGGCTAGCATTTATTGATATGTTTAATTTTACATATATCTTAACATAATGCTACAAATTGCCCGATTACCTAAGTTACAGAAAACTGCTTATGGCATAGTTTACCAATACATTTACAATAGCCTTTAAAATTCTTTTACCGCTGGAGTGATCCATGATTCGTAAAGCTGTTTTACCTGTTGCTGGTTTAGGTACGCGTTTTTTACCCGCAAGCAAAGCCATTCCTAAAGAAATGCTAACTTTGGTTGATAAACCCGTTATTCAGCAGGTTGTAGAAGAAGCCATAGCAGCCGGTATTACAGAAATTGTATTGGTCACACACAGCGCTAAAAAAGCCATTGAAGACCATTTTGATGTGAACTATGAGCTAGAAAATGAACTGGAAAAGCGTGGAAAAACCGAACTCTTAAATGAACTGCGCAGCATTTTACCTGAGGGTATTCGGGTAGTGAGTGTTCGCCAAGGCCGTGCTTTAGGTTTAGGTCATGCCATTTTGTGTGCGAGAGAAGTAATAGGCGACGAACCTTTTGCGGTGTTATTACCCGATGTTTTAGTCGATAACTATCATCAGCCACAAACAGACTTAGCCTGCATGAATAAGCGTTTTGAAGACATAGGCTTAGCGCAAATTTTGGTAGATGCTGTGCCTAAAGATAAAGTTGACCAGTACGGAATTGTTGCTTTAAACACAGGTACAGAACTAGCTGCAGGTGAAAGTAAGCCCATGCAGGCAATGGTTGAAAAGCCAGCTATTGATCAAGCGCCTTCTAACCTTGCCATTGTTGGTCGCTACGTATTGCCCGCACGTATTTTTGAATTGCTTGCAGAAACTCAACCCGGTGCAGGCAATGAAATTCAACTGACGGATGCACTCGATGCTTTACTGCAAGAAAGTGGTGCAGAAGCCTACCGCATGCAAGGCGAAACCTACGACTGCGGTAGCAAGCTAGGTTATTTACATGCCACTCTAGTGCATGCTTTGCGCCACCCAGAAGTTAAACAAGGTTTTCGTGAACTAATCAATAATTTACCAGAGGCTTAATTCATGCACTTGGTTGTTGCAGGTTCTAGTCTGAGTGCGCAGGTAACCGCCGCTGCTTTAGCTTCGACAGGCCATCAAGTTTTACTTTATCTTGATCAGCCTCAGCACTTTCATTCTTTAGAGCAGGGACGTTCTTTATGGCGTGAACCAGGCTTAGATGAGTTTTTTTCGGAACAACTAAACTCAGGCCGTTTAGAAATCTCTTTAAACTACACACCTACGGCTAGTACACAACGTGTTTTTTTGGCCATGGCACCCAATCAGCAAGATGAAGCAGTTGAGTTAATTAAAAAGTTAGCCGCTACTCCAGAAACGGATGTCTTGCTAATTAATCAAAGCACTTTCCCAGTAGGCACGACAGAATACCTTGAAGCCTTATTACAAACAGCAGGAAAAGCTAGCGCTAAACGTGTAGCTGTTAGCCTGCCAGACTTACTTCAAGAAGGCAGTGCTCTAATTGGCTTTACTCGCCCTAACCATCTGCTACTTGGTTGTTCTAGTGATTGGGCAGAAAAAGAAATTAGAGAAATTCTTCGACCCTTTAATCGCCGCCGTGACAACCTAATGGTCATGACCCCGCGTGAAGCTGAATTTACCAAACTGGCGATTACCGGCATGTTGGCCACACGTTTAAGCTTTATGAATGACCTAGCCAACCTAGCAGATTCTTTACAAGTGGATATAGAGCAGGTACGCCAGGGCGTGGGTGCTGATCAACGTATCGGTGAGCATTACCTTTACCCAGGTTGTGGTTTTGGTGGTTTAAGCTTTTCGCGCGATGTAATGAGCCTAGCGCATTCACTAGAATCCAGCGGGGTAGGTTCAGATTTATTAGAAGAAGTTTTAGCCATTAATGAGCGTCAAAAAGAATTGTTATTCCGCAAATTATGGAAATATTTTAATACCCAGCTTCAAGACAAAACCTTTGCCATTTGGGGTGCAGCTTTTAAGCCAGGCAGTGACCGAATAGACAATGCCCCCGTATTACGCTTATTAGAAGCCTTATGGGCACAGGGTGCAAAAGTGAAAATTCACGACCCAAAAGCCATGCCAGCTTTACGTGAATGGGCAGGGCAGCGTAATGATATAGAGTTTTGCGATACACCCTACGATGCACTTAAAGAAGCAGATGCTTTGTTATTAGTCACCGAATGGAAAAACTACTGGACACCTGACTTTGCACAAATCAAAGCCTCGTTAAAACAGCCAGTTATTTTAGATGGCCGGAATATTTATGATCCAAATTATTTACGTTCACAAGGTTTTACTTACTTTGGAGTAGGGCGTTAAAAATGAGTAAACCCTTTGTAGTGCATTCCAATTACGAACCTGCGGGCGATCAGCCTAAAGCCATTGAACAGCTAGTGGATGGTTTAGAGCAAGGCCTAGCCCACCAAACCTTATTAGGGGTAACTGGCTCGGGTAAAACTTTTACTATGGCCAAAGTGATAGAAAGTGTGCAGCGTCCAACCTTGGTGATGGTGCATAACAAAACCCTAGCAGCCCAGCTATATGGTGAGTTTAAGCAGTTTTTTCCTAACAACGCAGTAGAATATTTTGTTTCCTACTACGATTATTACCAGCCCGAAGCCTATGTGCCTTCTAGCGATACCTTTATTGAAAAAGACGCAGCGATTAACGAACACATAGAACAAATGCGCCTGTCGGCAACCAAAGCACTGCTAGAAAGAGACGACACCATTATCGTTGCCACTGTTTCAGCTATTTACGGCTTAGGTGATCCTTCTGCCTACTTAAAAATGGTTGTTCACCTAGATGTAGGCGAACCCATGAACCAGCGGCAACTGCTGCGCCGTATGGCCGAATTGCAATACACTCGCAATGATATGGAATTACGTCGTGCTACCTTCCGTGTGCGTGGTGATGTGATTGATATTTATCCAGCTGAATCTGAGTTTGAAGCGGTTAGAGTTGAATTATTTGACGATGAAATAGAGCGTATTAGCATTTTTGATCCACTGACTGGCGAAGTGCTTAAAAAAGTGCCCCGCTATACCATTTATCCTAAAAGCCACTATGTTACGCCCAGAGAAACCATTTTACAGGCAGTGGATTCTATTAAAGAAGAGTTACGCCAGCGTTTAGAATTCCTACGTAATAATGACCGGCTAGTAGAAGCCCAGCGCATTGAGCAACGCTGCTTGTACGATATTGAAATGATGGTCGAGCTAGGTTACTGCAACGGCATTGAAAACTATTCCCGTTATCTTTCAGGGCGTGAACCCGGCTTAGCACCCCCTACTTTTTTTGATTACCTGCCAGCCAATGCTATGTTAATGCTGGATGAATCTCATATGACCGTACCGCAAATAGGAGCCATGTATAAAGGCGACCGTTCGCGGAAAGAAACCTTAGTTGAATACGGATTTCGTCTGCCATCTGCCTTAGATAACCGCCCATTACGCTTTGAAGAATGGGAAGCCCTAGCACCACAAATGATTTTTGTATCAGCCACGCCTTCAACCTATGAAGAAGAACATACTGGGCAAATTGTTGAACAAGTAGTTCGCCCCACAGGTTTGTTAGACCCAACCATTGAACTACGACCTGCCACCAACCAAGTTGATGATTTGTTAGAAGAAATTAACAAGGTGGTTGCCAAGGGTGATCGTGTATTGGTGACTACGCTAACCAAGCGTATGTCAGAAGATTTAAGTGAATACCTAGCTGAACACGGTGTAAAAGTGCGTTATTTGCATTCAGATATAGACACGGTAGAAAGAGTCGAAATTATTCGCGACCTACGCTTGGGTGTTTACGATGTGCTAGTGGGCATTAACCTTTTACGTGAAGGCTTAGATATGCCTGAAGTATCTTTAGTGGCCATTTTAGATGCTGACAAAGAAGGCTTTTTACGTTCAGAAAGGGCATTAATTCAAACCCTCGGTCGAGCAGCGCGTAATGCAGATGGGCGAGCGATTTTATATGCCGATAGAGTCACTGGCTCTATGCAAAAAGCCATGGATGAAACCGAACGCCGCCGCACCATGCAAATAGCCCACAATATAAAACTAGGCATTACTCCAGCGAGTATTTTTAAATCTGTAGAAGATATTTTAGAAGGCGCACATGCCCCAGGCGCAGGCAAAACGGATCGAAAAAGTGAACGTAGAAAAGTAGCTGAAACTGCCGGAGACTATGCTAGCGAACAACCCAGAACACCCGCAGAGTTTGATAAACTCATTATTAAACTAGAAGATGAAATGTTTACCGCAGCCAAAGAGCTAGAATATGAAAAAGCAGCTAGCATAAGGGATAGGCTGCAAGAGTTACAAAACCAAAGAATGTTGGTTTAAATAGCCTTCACTAAAACTTACTAGGAGCAATTATGCCCAAACTACTACAGGTTGATTTTCCCTTCTCAGGCCCTTTCGGTGCAGAAATGACTAAAGCACTTGCTGACTTAGCTGAGTCGATTACTAAAGAGCCAGGCTTTATCTGGAAGATTTGGACAGAAAACGCTGCTGAAAAAGAAGCAGGTGGTATTTATCTTTTTGAAAATGAAGCAACCGCCAAGGCTTATCTTGAAATGCATAGCGCACGATTAAAAGAGCTAGGTGTGGCTGAGGTTAGAAGTCGTATTTATGATGTAAATGCAGATTTATCTAAGGTGACGAATGCTAAAGATTTAACTAATTTTTAAGTGATACCTATTCTTATTCACCTGAGTAAGATTGAACTTAAAGCACTAACCTTGCTTCTAGTATTTATTCTAGCTAGGGTGAGGTTATGACTAAAAATAAACAACGCATATTTGCAGATCTTCTCATTCCAGGTGCAGGTGAGCCGCAATCTAAAATGGCAGTTGTACTTGCCGATGGGCTTATTGAATGGGTCGGTCCTCAAGATAAAGCACCGCAAGTCGTAGGTGATGACCTACAAGTCCCTGTACTTATGCCAGGTATGTGGGATTGCCACACTCACTTTACTGGCATGCTAACTCCCACTCTTTCAGCAGCGATGGACGTTCCTGTTCCTGTCGCTGCTGCACGTTCTGTAGCCGATGGTGAACGAGCCATTAATGCTGGTTTTACTAGTATTAGAGAGGTCGGTGGCTTTGGCGTTTACCTTGCTAGGGTTATTAATGAAGGCAATGCCCTAGGTCCGCATGTTTACGCAGCGGGTGATTTGATTTCACCGACAGGCGGCCATGCAGATTTACACAACTATTCTTTAGGCTGTGTTGCCGATTTAGCTGAACGTGATGGCTGGCTACATACCTGTGATGGCGTAACCGGTGCATTGCGAGCGGTTCGTTTACAGCTACGCAAAAATGCCAAACTCATCAAAATTTGCGCTTCGGGTGGTACTTTAACGGAATACGATGACCCAATGCACCAGCAGTTTAGTGACATTGAAATTCGTACTATGGTTGAAGAAGCAGCCAGAGCTGAACGAATTGTTGCCGCTCATTGTCATGGTAAGGCTGGCATTATGGCTGCCTTGCGTAATGGGGTAAAAACCATTGAGCATGGCACTTTTTTAGATGAAGAAGCTGCCGATGCCATGTTAGAAGCAGATGCCATACTCGTCACCACCCGATCAGTTAAAATCCGGAATATGGACTATGCAAAAAAGCATGGTTTACCTGATTATGCTTGGGAAAAGCTATTGATGACCGCCGATAGGCACCAAGAAGCGGTAGCTTTAGCCATTCAAAAAGGCGTTACTATTGCAGCCGGAACTGACTCTCTCACCTCTGGAGAAAACACACCGCTACGCTGGGGTGAACATGCTTTAGAACTTAAACTGTTAGTGGATGACGGCATGACACCTTTGCAAGCCATTGAAGCTGCAACCGCCACCGCTCCTTTAACCCTAGGGCCACAAGCACCTAAAGCAGGACAAATTAAAGTGGGCTGGGATGCAGACCTATGTGCTGTAGCAGAAAACCCAGTTGCAGATATTAGCGTGCTACTGGACACCAACAAAATTACTCACGTATGGAAAATGGGCAAGTTACTTAAACAGCCAAATTAAGTTTTGTGCTTTTTTTGGCTTTTATTTTTGAGTTGTGGAGGCCGTTATGCTTGATGTAATCAACCCAACCACGGGCAAAGTTGCTCGCCAATTTCCCTTGGCCAATCAAAAGATTATAGAAAAAAAATTAGCCAAGGCCGCTCAAGCCTACCCAGAGTGGCGAGCTTTAAGCTTTGCTGAAAGGGGTGAATATTTACGTAAAGTTGCTAATACCCTGCGTGAGCAAAGCAAAAAACACAGCGCCCTAATGACCGAAGAAATGGGTAAGCCAGTGGTCGAAGCTTTAGGTGAAGTGGAAAAATCTGCTGGGGGTTGTGAACATTATGCAGACAAAGCTGAAGACTATTTAGCGCCACAAGAAATTCCATCGGATGCCAAAAAAAGTTGGGTTCAATTTCAGCCTTTAGGTACAGTTTTAGGGATTCTGCCCTGGAACTCTCCCTACTGGTTAGCCACCCGGGTTTTTGCACCGGCTTTAATGGCAGGTAATACGGTTATTTTAAAGCACGATTCGCATGTGCCTGGCTGCGCCGAAGCCATTGAGCAGGCCTTTATAGATGCTGGTGTTCCTAGTGGCGTATTGCAGGTTGTGATTACTGACCATAGCCATGCAGAAGCAATGATTCGGGATCCACGCATAAGCGCAGTATCTTTTACTGGCTCTACTAGGGGAGGAAGTCAGGTAGCGGCAATTGCAGCGTCGGAAATAAAACCTGCTGTCTTAGAATTAGGCGGTTCAGACCCTGCCATAGTTTTAGCTGGTGCCGACCTAGATAAAGCAGTAGATGTATTGGCAACGTCGCGTTTTATTTGTGCAGGTCAATCTTGTATAGCTGCTAAAAGGCTATTAATTGAAGAGAGCGTTTACCCTGAATTTGTTGAAAAAATGACCCAGCGTTTAGCTGCACTTAGAGTAGGTGATCCAACCCAAGCAGACACTGAAATAGGCCCAATAGCCCGAGATGGATTACGCCAAGAGTTGCATAAACAGGTAGAAGATTCTGTTAAACGTGGTGCTAAGTGCATTATGGGCGGGAAAATTCCAGAAGGGCCTGGTTCATTTTACCCAGTCACCTTATTAACGGATGTGCCTTTAGATGCCGCAGCCTTTACAGAAGAAACCTTTGGGCCAATTGCTGCCCTGCGTGCTGTTAAAGATGTAGACGAAGCCTTTAGCATTGCCAATGCCACAGTTTACGGACTAGGTGCAAGTATTTGGACAGAAACAAACAAAGGTGCCAAGCTAGCGGCAAGATTTGAAGCCGGCCAAGTGGCAGTTAATGGCATAGTAAAAAGTGATCCACGCTTACCCTCAGGTGGTATTAAACGTTCGGGTTACGGTAAAGAATTAGGGCCACACGGCATACGCGAGTTTGTAAACTCTCAGCAGATTTGGCAAGGGGAGTAGGTTACTCCCCTCCTAGCTACCCCCGAGTGTGTTTTAATTGGCTCTTAGACTAGAGACATTTCTCTTGGCAGGGTGAAAAAGGACTTACACCCTGTCTCAGTCACTAAAATAGTGTCTGAAATACCACAGGTTTTATCACCTTCTATACCCCACATCCAAGGCAATAAATGAAAAGTCATGCCTGGCTTGAGTACTGATTCATCCCCCTGTTTTAAGCTCATAATGTAGCCTTCGTCCCAGCTAGGCGCAAAAGCTATACCTATCGAGTAACCAGCTCGAGTTAATAAATTAGCACCCACATCATTGCGGCAAATAATATCCCTTACACATTTATCAACATCAGACACCATCACCCCAGGTCGAATTAGGTTGTGAGCTGCATCTAAGGCCTCTAACATTGATGCTTCAGCACTCTGCATGGCTGGGCTTTTCTCACCGAGTAAAACGGTTCGCATCATGGCGGTGTGATAGCGTTTGATACAGCCAGCCATTTCTAAAAAAACATGCTCTCCAGCTTGAACCGTACGACCTTCCCAAGTGGCATGGCCTATCATGCTTCTGGGTCCAGAAGTAATATAGGGTAAAACAGCAGGGTATTCGCCACCGGCACTAAACATGGCCGCACAGGCCGCAGCAGCTATCTCATTTTCTGTTACGCCAACCTCGGTAGCCTCTATGGCCGCCTGCATTCCTGCTTCGGTTACCTTAGCTACCGAGCGCATAAGTTCAATTTCTGCTGCAGACTTACAAATTCGCCCTTCTTCAACAATGCCATAACAGTCCAGCAAATTACCTTCACCCGCCTGCATGTGGTTATGAAAACGGTCTTGCTGATAGGCAGGAAAAAAGTAGCTGTTACGCTCATAACCCACGTACTTGTGTTCTAGGCCTAAGTCTTTAATGATGTTGAATAGCTCTTGTATGGCATCCCCTGTATCTGTGTAGCAGCGAGCTTCTTCAACCCAGGTTCTATGCACCATATTAGAGGCTTCAAGTTCACGAGTAATGGAAATAGGCTCGCCTTCAAGCGGTACTACTAAGGCCTGAAAGTAAGAATAACCCGTTGTTTGGTAACCGGTCAGGTAGAAAAGATTTTCTGGATCTGAAATAACCACTGCGTCAAGTAGGCGTTCTTGCATACGTTCACGCAATTGATTTAAGCGGTGTTGGTATTCTGCTAGGGGAAAGCAGAGAGCTGGATTATCGCGCATGGCAAAGCTCCTTGAAAAGGAAGCGAGCTTGCGCTCGCTTTTAACTAGGGTCAGGGGTCATAAACTAATAATCACTTTTTCCAATCTGTCTAAACCTTCAATGAGTAGTTCATCTTCTATGGTTAACGGTGGCATTACTTTTACAACTCGACCACTAGGGCCGCAGGTAGGAATAATTAAATTCTGTTCAAAAGCTTTAGCAACAACAGCTGCAGCTTTTTCACCTGTACCCATGTCTAGGCCGTGAATCATACCCGTTCCTCGTAGCTCAATATCGACCTTGGCAGCTTCTACGATTTTAACGAGCCGTTCTTCAGTAAATTCACCTTTGCGCCTGACTTCAGATAAAAACTCATCGTTTTCAAAGTAGTCTAAAGCAGCAGTACCGGCAACAAACGAAAGGTTTTGACCACGGAAAGTACCCGTGTGCTCACCAGGCTCCCATTGGTCTAGCTCAGGTTTAATCAAGAGCACCCCCATAGGAATACCGTAACCACCTATCCCTTTAGCTAGGCAAATAAGGTCAGGCTCTATACCTAAGTTTTCAAAACTAAAATAGTAGCCAGTACGGCCTACCGCAGCTTGAATATCATCGACTATTAATAGGCTGCCATAATCTTTGGCGAGTTTTGCAACGGCTTGTAACCATTCTTTAGTGGCTAAGTTAATACCACCTTCAGCTTGAATGGTTTCTAAAATAAAGGCCGCAGGAGGGTTAATACCACTAGAAGTGTCTTCTAAAGCACGTCTTAAGGGTTCTAGCGTATCCACGCCTTCACCAAGATAACCATCAAAAGGCACTCGAATGACGTTGTTTAAATCCACCCCTGCCGCTTGATGAAACTTTTGATTCCCCGTACAGGCTAAAGCACCTAGAGTCATACCATGGAAGCCATCTGTAAAAGCCACCACATCACGACGACCGGTTACTTTTCTGGCCAGTTTTAAGGCTGCTTCAACGACGTTAGTACCCGTTGGACCAGTAAATTGAAGCTTATAATCCATTTTGCGAGGTTTAAGAATGGTGTTTACAAAGCGCTCTATAAATTGTTCTTTTGAGCGGCTATGCATATCTAGGCTGTGAGTTACGCCTTCTGCTTCTAAATAGTCAATCATTGCTTTACGCAACTTAGGGTTGTTATGCCCAAAGTTAAGCACCCCAGCACCACTAAAGAAGTCGATATACTCGTTACCGTCTACGTCCCACTGTTTAGCATTGAGAGCTTTATCAAACACTACAGGCCAAGTACGGCTATAGCCGCGCACATTGGATTCATAACGTTCAAATACTGTCATGACAGTCTCCTAAGCGTAAGCAAGACCTTCCAAGTCTTGTCTATTAATTAACCTATTTCCCTATAACTACAGAGTGGACTGAGCAAAAGATAATTGCAAACACAAGCTAGCAAGCTAATTTTTGGTTTGTCGTCATTTTGTCATTTTTGGCTGGTGTAATGCTTCCATAGCCTAGTTAACCCTAGGCAAACTAATTGGAGATTACACAGAATGGTAAAAGCACAAGAGTTACAAAGCATCCTTGCAGCACAAAAAATCAACACCCATTTTCAGCCTATTATTACCGCTAATGGGCAAGCTATCTTTGCCTACGAGGCGTTAAGTAGAGGGCCAGCCGACAGTGCCTTATGTAGTCCTATTCAGCTTTTTGAAGAAGCCAAGCGACAACAACAGCTATTTGCTCTAGAAAGTATTTGCCGCAGAAAAGCAATCGAACAATTTACCCAGCAGCAGCTACCGGGTAAGTTATTTATCAATATCACACCTGAAACACTTCTACAGCCAGATCATTACAAAGGATTGACACTGGATTTAATCAATAACTTTGGTTTAAGGCCTGAGCAGGTGGTTATTGAAATAACCGAACACTCACCCACAGATGATTACGCTTTAATGTGCCATGCCGTTAAACATTATCAAGGTGAAGGGTTTTCTATTGCTCTGGATGATTTAGGTGCTGGCTATTCTAGCCTAAGGCTTTGGTCTGAAGTGCAGCCAGAATACGTAAAAATTGATCGGCATTTTATTGCAGGAATAGATAAAGACAAGATTAAAAGAGACTTTGTTCGTTCCATCGTGGCAATAGCTAGGGCGGTAAAAAGCCAAGTCATTGCTGAGGGAATAGAAACTCGCCAAGAGTTTGAAACCCTTTCAGAAATTGGTGTGGACTACTTGCAAGGCTATTATTTTGCACGACCTAACCCAGAGCCAATGCAACAGCTTAGCAAAACAGCAAAAAATATCTGGAAGCAAATTAAGGAGGGCCGTGATGTGTATAAGGAACCAGGTCAAATTGGTCAGTTAAAGCTTGATATACCGCCGGTAACACCAGACATGCTGGTAGAAGAGGTGGCAGCAATTTTTGATGAAAACGAACACTGGTTTTCAGTACCTGTTGTTTCAGGTGGTGTGCCAGTGGGCATCATTAATCGCTCAAGATTATTACAAAAACTAAGCAAGCCTTTTGGTCGTGACTTATATGTAAAAAAACCTGTCAGCCAAATTTTGAATGAAGACTTTATTTTGGTAGAGCGCCATACCCGACTTGAAAAAGTAAGCCAAAGGGTAACGCAAAGGAATCGAAGCAATTTAGAAGAAGATTTTATTATTACCGAAAATGGTTACTATTTTGGTATTGGTCAAGTCATAGATCTACTAAAAATGATTACCGAACTACAGCTTAAAAGTGCACAAAACTCTAACCCTTTAACAGGCTTACCTGGCAACTTATTAATTCAAGAGCAGATAGACTATCTTATTAATAATAAAAAAGAGTTTGTTGCCTGCTATTTTGATTTAGATAATTTCAAACCTTATAACGATCAATATGGTTATGCTAAAGGCGATGAAATATTAATTCACCTTGCCAAGCTGCTTAAGAAACACAGCCATCCAGAAGTGGACTTTGTAGGACACGTAGGTGGCGATGATTATGTGATTGTGTTTAGAAGTGCTAATTGGCAGCAAAGTGTGACCAACTTATTACAAGAGTTTATTCAATTTAGAGAAACCTTCTATAGCCCAGACCACCTAGATAACCAAGGTATTTGGGCTGAAGACCGTTTTGGTGAAAAACGTTTCTTTAGTTTAATGAGTATTTCAGTGGCAGCCATAGATTCAAGCTCAGTTAACCTTGGTTCATCTAAAGAGATAGCTAGCCGCCTTAGCTTAATTAAACAAGAAGCTAAGCAAGTTAAAGGTAATAGTTTAGTTGCAGAGTTGTCTGGGTCTGTTATTAGCTTAATTACAGACCTAGAAAACACCCCTAGTTTAAGTAACAAAAAGTCAACAGTTGCTTAGGTTATAAAGTTAACTTTTATAATTAGAGGGTTATTATGCGTATTGTTACTATCGCTAGGCTAGCAACTAGCCTGCTTACTTTTTTAGCAATATCACTGGCCGTTATTTTGTATTGGGGCTTAGGTAAACTAGACCAGTCGTTTGTTAGTACACTGAATTACTCTGAACTACACAAGCAACTTGCCGTTGATATAAGAGGCAAAATTAGTCATTACCTAGAAACAGGCGATGCGAATCAACAGGCTGCTGCTGTTAGTGATTTAGAGCACTTACAACAAAAGGTAATGCCTAGTTTACCTAACTCTTTAGTCGCTGAGTTAGATCCTGTGGCTAATTCACTTTATTCAGGGCTAACGAATGAGCTATTGGGAGCTGGTAAGCTAGCGGGAGATGCACAGGGTTTGCTCTATCAAAACGAGAGAGAAACCACTAATGAATTAAAGCGCCTTGAAAACTATGCGCTTCAAGCCTTAGAAGAACAACCTAAGCTGGGTATTAGCTATCTACAAGGTGTTATGCAATTAACAGGTTTTTTATCAGCGATTAAAACCTACCGTGAACAGTTTTGGGCCAGTGGTAATCAAGCGCATTTACAAACATTAAACCTCACCCTAAAAAAATTTGAAGAGCAGCTGCTAGCATTAAATACATTGCCACGCCTAGGTATTTACCCAGAAAAAAAGTCAGACCCTATGGCAAGCTTAATGGGCTGGGAGACTAAAGCTAGAACAAGCAAGCAAGAAGAACAGGGTGATGAAATTTTACGCAATTTAACTAGCTTGCATAAACGCTACCCTGCTGAAATAGACAGGTCTGTGCAGTGGCAGCAAGACCGTTTAGCTAGTTTTGCACTAGTAAATAAGCTAGTTGATGATTTTGAAACAGCGATTATTCAAGGTCAAGCAGCTATTAATCTAAACAAAACCAAGGTTGAGTCTTGGGTTAAAAGCCTGTTTTTTGCCTTTGTGCTAGGTTTGCTGCTCATGGCTGGCATGCTTTACTTCTTTCAAAAACGCTTTGTGGTCGATAACCTAGCTAAATTAGAAAAAGCACTCACTGTTCTGGTTAAAAAAGGCAGCTTGAACTTTGTTGATATGGAAGCAGACAAAACTGAGCTAGGTCAATTAGCTAAGCGCTTTAATCAGCTTATTTCAGGCATGAAAAAGCAACAAGAACAAAAAAACCTACAGCTACAGGAAGTGGGTATAACCCTTGAAGAATTATTAGAAAGCTTTGAGAGTATTGCGAACAACACCATTAAAACGCGTAAACAGCTTAAAAAGGCAGGTAAATCTAGCGAGGAGCTTAACTATTTAGCTGAGCAAGTTAGCCTAAGCTCTGCCAAGGTTAAAAGCTTTGCTGAAGAAACGGCTAATTTAATGGATAGTAGCGAACAAAGTGCCGGTGAAGTTGTTCAAGCCGGTGAACAGGCCATTCAAAAAATAGATTTAGGCCAGCTAGCGCTAGTAGATTTAATTCATGCTGTGGAAGAAGTCATGGGTATTTTAGACCAGGTAAACCACATATCCGATCAAACCAACCTTTTAGCCTTAAATGCCACCATTGAAGCTGCTCATGCTGGCGCACATGGGCGAGCTTTTGCAGTGGTTGCAGATGAAGTAAGGCAGTTATCGCAAAAAACTCAGGGTGCTGTTGGTCAATCAACGACTTTGCTGGGCGCATTAAATAGTGTAACAGACCGGCTTAAGCAGCATATTCAAGAAGTTGCTGAGTCGACTGCTTTTCAATGCAGTTTAGCTAAAAATCTACAAACAACCTCTCAAGAAGTGCGTGAGCGTTCTTTTCATGCGGCAGCAACAGCGCAAGAAGGCTCAGATCTTACAAAACAGCAATATGAAAGTGTGGGTGAGTTTAATTTTCAAATGCATGAAATGGAAAGGGGTGCGAATGAGGCTGGTACAAAAGTTAAGCAACTCCACGCTAATGTTAGCGATAAGATAGATGGGCTGCGTACCAGTTTGGGTTTATAGTTCAATTCAGCGTTCAAGCTATTCTAAAACATAGAGGGTGATATAAGCTAAAACGGCATAGCGTCCTGTTTTAGCAAGACTAACCAAAAGTGTAAAGCGCCAAAGGGGTTCACCCAGAATACCTGCCACCAAGGTTAAAGGGTCACCAATAATCGGCATCCAGCTTAATAGCAAGCTCCAGCGACCATAACGCTGATACCAACGCTCTGCACTTTCAAGCTGCGTTGCTGTAAAAGGAAACCAACGCCTGTTTTGCCAGCGATGTACCTGCCCACCTAGCCACCAGTTTACTTGTGAACCGAGTATATTCCCCAAGGCTGCAACAGCCACTAATGAATAAACAGCACTAGGACTTAACGTAATTAAAGTGACCAGTGCCGCTTCAGATTGCATAGGCAGTAAAGTCGCTGCAATTAAAGCGGATAAGGCTAATCCCAAATAACTGACCCAGCTAACCACAGACAAACCTCCTCTACCTCTCAAGTGAGCAAAGTGCCAGGCTCACAGCACCGCCAGGTTATACAAGCGATATGCCAGCCTATAAAAACCTGCTGAGTGACGATGAAATACGCGCTACTCTTGCCTATATAAAAAGCCACTGGCCACAGCAGGCCTTAGCTAGACAGAAAGCCATCACCAAGCGACAGTAGTTTTTCATAGTTTTACGCAAAGCTTGAGGTAAAGTTGTGGAATTGCAGAGTTATGCCTGTCAGTAGAATTGACCAAGCAAAAAGGTTTAAAAGTGCTGATTCTGACCTAAGTGGCGAGGGTTGAAACCTTAGAGACAAAGGCCAAAAGAGCCTTAATCCTTCGGTGGTCATTAGGTCGCCTAATAAATGGCTTAAAAACCCAAAGCTAAAAGCCAACACAGCTAGATAACCCACGCCGTAAATAGAGTCTTGCAATGCGCCAGATGAAAACCAACCTAACTGGCTGTTGTGCTCTTGCATCAGCCAGCCGGCAAAAATAAGCATAGGTATCACTAGCAGGGCTGAGTGAGTAACCCCTCTGTGCCCACCGGCAATATAATAAAAGAAGTGGCTAATACCTGGTAACCAACGGCCAATTTTAGAGCGGGGGTGGTCGGCATCGGGTATTAAAGAACCCAGTGCAACGGCGGCTAATTCAATGATTCCAGGAGTGTGACCAGCTAAGCTTGTAGCAATTAAAAAGCTACCTGTGCCAAAAGCAAGGTGGGCATTTCCCATCATGGATTAAAATTCCTTATTCAGAGGCTTTTAAAAGCTGCTGAGTATACTCGCTAACTGGATATTTGAACAGTTGTTCTCTGCTGGCAGTTTCAATTTGCTTGCCATCTTTTAACACTAGAATGCGATGGCTTAAAGCTTTAATCACTTGTAAATCGTGGCTAATAAACAGGTAGGTTAGTTGGTGTTTTAATTGCAGTTCGCGCAGCAGTTCAATGACTTGGGCTTGCACACTACGGTCTAGGGCGGAAGTGGGTTCATCTAACACTAATAAACGCGGTTTAAGAATTAAGGCTCTGGCAATGGCTATGCGTTGGCGTTGCCCACCTGAAAACTCATGCGGGTAACGGTGACGGGTGGAGGTTTCCATACCCACTTCGGTTAATACTTCGCAGACGCTTGCTTCTATGGCTTGTTTGCTGAGTTTAGGTTGGTGAAGTTTAAGTCCTTCAGCAATAATTTCCGCTACACTCATGCGCGGGCTAAGGCTGCCATAGGGGTCTTGAAACACCAGCTGCATTTTACGCCGCCAAGGTAATAACTGCTTTTGTGGCAGGCTTTGTAGTTCGGTGCCGTCCATTCTAATTATGCCACCAGCATTAGGTAGTAGCCTTAATAACGCCAAAGCTAGGGTGGTTTTACCTGAACCACTTTCACCGACTATACCCAGTGTTTCACCTTGTTTTAAAATCAGCGATTGGTTTGCAACGGCGACAAAAGGAGCGGGCTTTTTCCAAGGTAATATACTGGTAGCTGGGCGAGAAAATTCAACCCTAAGGTTATTAACTTCTAATAAAACTTGGCTGTTAGGGTCAATTGCTGGCGCTAGGCCACTAGGCTCGCTTGCTAATAGCTGCTGAGTATAATCAGCCTGCGGATTCGCAAATAGCTCGGCTGTGGCTTGAGTTTCTACCACTAGGCCTTGGTGCATCACCGCAACACGGTCGCTGTGTTTACGCACTAGGTTTAGGTCATGGGTAATCAGCAAAATCGCCATGCCAAACTGCTTTTGTAAGTCTTTTAATAAATGTAAAACTTCTTGCTGTACGGTAACGTCTAGCGCCGTGGTGGGCTCATCGGCCAATAAAATATCCGGATTATTCGCCAGCGCTATGGCGATCATTACTCGCTGACGCTGACCGCCTGATAATTGATGCGGCCAAGCTTGAGCTATTCTTTCAGGGTTAGGCAGTTGTACCGCAGCTAATAACTCTAAACAGCGTTGTTGAGCAGATGAACCGGTTAAACCTTGGTGTAAGCGTAGGGTTTCATTAATTTGCTTAGCCACTCGGTGTAAGGGGTTTAGCGAGGTCATAGGTTCTTGAAAAATCATTGCTATACGTTTGCCACGTAGACGACGCAACCCCTCTTCGTTTAAACCGATCAGTTCTTGGTTTTTTTCGGAAGAATGTAACAATACACTGCCTTGAACCTTGGCATTGGCGGGCAATAAACCTAGCGTAGCCAGTGCAGTAACTGATTTTCCTGAACCACTTTCACCCACCAGTGCCAGGGTTTCACCGGCATTAAGAGTCAGGTTAACCCCTTTAAGGGCAGCTGGGTTTTGATCAAACTGCACAGTTAAATTATTAATGCTAAGTAGAGGCTGGTTAGCTAAAGATGCATTAGTCATTTTGCATAGCCTTGCGTGGGTCAAAGGCATCTCGCACCCCTTCGCCAATAAATACCAACAGGGTTAACAGCAAAGCCAAGGTTGCAAAAGCGGTTAAGCCCAACCAAGGTGCTTGTAAGTTAGCCTTGCCTTGGGCGACTAATTCACCTAAAGACGGTGTTCCCGGTGGCATTCCAAAACCTAAAAAGTCTAAGGCGGTTAGGGTAGTGACTGCGCCAGTAAATAAAAACGGCAAAAAAGTGAGGGTGGCAACCATGGCATTGGGCAACACATGCCTAAATAAAATAAAGTGGTTAGGCAGGCCTAAAGCCCTTGCTGCCCGTACATATTCTAAGTTACGCGCTCTTAGGCATTCTGCACGTACTAAATCGACCAAAGCCGTCCAGCTAAACAACAGCATAATTAACAGTAGCCACCAAAAGCTGGGGGCAATCATACTGGCCAGAATTATTAAAACAAAAAGCGTGGGTAGCCCTGACCAAATCTCGATAAAACGCTGTCCCCATAGGTCGAGTTTTCCGCCATAATAACCTTGAATGGCACCCACAAATACGCCCACTAAACTGCTGCCTAGCGTTAATAGCAAAGCAAAAATAATCGACAACCTTAAGCTGTAAATCACTCTAGCTAATACATCGCGCCCTTGGTCATCGGTACCTAACCAGTTTTCAGTTGAAGGTGGTGCTGGCGCTGGTTGGGTTAAATTGTAGTTAATGGTTTCATGGCTAAAAGGAATTAACGGCCATAACACCCAGCCAGCTTGGTTAATTTGTTCTAATAAATAGCTGTCTCTAAAATCAGCGGCTAGGGGTAAATCACCACCAAAAGTGGTTTCTGGGTAATCTTTAACCAGTGGGAAATACAGCTCGCCAGCATAGCTAACTAACAAAGGCTTATCGTTAGCGACCAGTTCAGCCACTAGGCTAATACCAAACATGAATAAAAAAGCCCAGAGCGCCCACCAAGCCCGGCGGTTGGCTTTAAATAACTGCCAGCGGCGTTGGTTAAGCGGTGATATTTTGTTTATAGAGAAGAATGCCATTAATTTTCCCTCGACGAAAAATCAATGCGTGGGTCAATCAACATATAGGTAATATCGCTAATAATTTTTAGCAGCAGACCTATTAGGGTGAATAAATATAAAGTACCAAACACCACTGGGTAATCCCTTTGTACTATGGCTTCAAAACCTAATAAGCCTAAACCGTCTAAAGAGAAAATTACCTCAATTAATAACGAGCCAGTAAAGAAAATACTCACCAAAGCGGCTGGCATTCCCGCAATAATAATCAGCATGGCATTACGAAAAACGTGCCCATAAAGCACCTGCTGTTCACTGGCACCTTTGGCACGGGCAGTTAGCACATACTGTTTATGGATTTCATCTAAAAAGGAGTTTTTAGTTAATAGGGTAAGGGTAGCAAAACCAGAAATGGTCATGGCTAAAACAGGCAAGGCTAGGTGCCAAAAGTAATCGGTTATTTTGCCTAGCGTGCTGAGTTCACTGAAGTTTTCAGACGTTAAACCCCGCAGCGGAAACCAGTCTAAATAACTGCCGCCAGCAAACAACACGATTAAAAGAATCGCAAACAAAAAACCGGGAATGGCATAGCCAACAATCACTACCGAAGAAGTCCAAACATCAAAACGGCTGCCGTGTTTAAGTGCTTTATGAATACCTAAAGGAATAGATATTAAATAAATAAGCAAGGTCGACCAAAGCCCCAATGAAATAGAGACCGGCATTTTTTCAATAATCAGCTCGGTAACACTGCGACCCCGAAAAAAACTTTCGCCTAAATCAAAGCGCAAATATTGCCCTACCATTTGCAAAAAACGTTGATGGGCAGGTTTATCAAAGCCAAATTGCTGCTCTAGTTCAGCAATAAAACGGGCATCAACACCGCGAGAGCCACGGTAAGAAGAACTGTTATCATCAGAGCGGCTAGCAACGGCTTCACCACCGCCTGAAGAATCAATACGGGTGCTGCTTAAGCCATCCATGCCGCCCATTTGTGCCATCACTTGCTCAATCGGGCCGCCGGGGGCAGCTTGAATAATCAAAAAATTCAGCAGCAAAATACCCAGTAAAGTGGGTGGAATTAATAACAAACGTCTTAGCAGGTAAGGCGCCATTGATTATTCAACCCACCAAGTATCTATAGGTAGACCATAATCAGGGCGCACTTCAGGAATTTTAATATGTTTGTGGCGGGCAACCCGATATTCACTTAAATGAAAGTGAGGAATTACATAATGTCCCCATAACAGCACTCGGTCTAAAGCACGGGTAGCAGTAACTAAGCTGTCTCTGTCTTTAGCATTTATTAGCTGTTCAATAAGGGCATCGACCACTGAGTCTTTCACACCAGAAATATTACGACCATCGGGTGAGTGGGCAAATTCAGAATGAAAAAACTCTCGCTGCTCGTTACCCGGTGACAAGCTTTGACCAATCGAAGAAACCACCATGTCGTAATCAAAGCTGCGGAGGCGATTTAGGTATTGGGTCACATCAACCACACGCACATCCATACGAATACCGATTCTTTCTAGGTTTTGTCGCCAAGGTAAAACCACTCGCTCAAAGGAAGAGTCGTGCAAAAGTATTTCAAAACGCAATTGCTCACCCTCTGCATTGACTAGGCGGCGACCATCAATCTTCCAACCTGCTTCACGCAATAAACCTAAAGCTTTACGCGTTTGGTTACGAATATTACCGCTGCCATCGGTCACTGGCAGGCTGTATTCAGTAGCAAAAACTTCTTCAGGCAGTTGTTTAGCAAAAGGCTTTAAAAGTGCTAGTTCTTTGCCTTGAGGTAAACCACTGCTCGCTAATTCGGAATTACTAAAATAGCTTTGCGTACGGGTATATGCACCATGAAATAGCTGCTGATTCGACCATTCAAAATCAAACATTTGGGTTAGTGCTAGACGAACTTTGGGGTCTTTAAACACTTCACGGCGGGTATTAAAGAAAAAACCTTGCATACCGGCTGAGTTTTTATGGGGAATGCTTTCTAAGACTAAATCACCGCTGTTTAAAGCGGGGCTGTTGTAGCCGGTGGCCCAGTTACGGGCAATGTTTTCAAGTCTGAAATCTAATCGTCCGGCTTTAAAGGCTTCCAAGGCAACCGTGGCATCACGGTAATAGTCGTAAATCATATTTTCAATATTATTACGGCCTAGATTAATCGGTAAATTTTCACCCCAATAGTCAGCAACTTTTTGGTAAACAATGCGCCGGCCAGAATCAACGTCTGCAATTTTATATGGGCCACTGCCTAACGGCTTGTCTAAAGAAGGCTGTTTAAAATCACGGTCTTGCCAGTAATGCTTGGGCAGAATAGGAATTTGCCCAATAATCAGCGGCAGTTCACGGTTTTGGTGACTGGCTAGTTCAAAGCGAATGCGCTGCGGGTTAAGTACTTTTATTTCTGTAATATCAGCATAGTAGGCACGGTAAAAAGGCTGGCCTTCTTCACGCAATAATTTAAAAGTAAAAGCAACGTCTTCAGTGGTGACAGGTTTGCCATCATGGAAGCGTGCTTCAGGGCGCAGTTCAAATTCTATCCAATGACCAGCTGGGTCTAGCTGCATGCAACTGGCAAGTAAGCCGTATTCAGTAAAAGGTTCATCCGCTGTGTGGTAGGTAAGGGAGTCATAAATATTGCCCAAACCTACTGCTGCTGTGCCTTGCACTATAAAAGGATTAAAACTATCGAAAGTGCCCTGTGCCGCTTGGCGTAGACTACCGCCTTTGGGTGCTTGAGGGTTAACGTAATCTAGGTGAGCGAAATTAGCCGGGTACTTGGCTTCACCATGCAAACTTAACGCATGGCTGCAAACAGGTGGCTTGCTTGAGGCTAATAAAGGGCTAGCAACAAACAGCAGACCGGGTAATAAGACTAAACAGACCAACTTGCTAAAAGGTTTGCACAAGGTGATTTTTCCCGACATCTGCTGCTCCTTAGCTAAAGCATAAATGAACTTTTTAATTATTGGTTAGCTACTTAAGTATTGAGTATTTTTAGTTGCGTGTTACATCAACGTGCAGGGTTAAGCTTTGGCCTGGCTGTAAATAGCGGCTGGTATTTAAGCTATTCCAGCGGGCAATATCACCCACGCTGACTCTAAAGCGGTTGGCTATATTGGCTAGGTTATCGCCATTACGAACCGTGTAATTCACCTTACGCATCACACTGCGATTATTGGCTTTAGCAAGGGTTTTAGCATTGCTGGCACGCGACCAAATAACCAAGTGTTGCCCTGCTATTAATGGGTCACCGGGTGCCATGCTATTCCAGCTAGCGAGTTCACGTACCGACACACCGTGGCGACGCGCTAAAATCCAGAAACTATCACCCGAACGAACCGTATGATCTATTTTTTGTCCTTTACGCGTTACGTTTTGGCGGCGTTGCTGGCGCTGGTCTTCGCTTAAAGCATATTGACGCGCATCTTGGCTAGGAATAGGAATTAACAACTCATGCCCGGCACGAATAATATCGCCACGCAATTGGTTAGCATCACGAATCATACTGGGTGTGGTATTAAAACGACGTGAAATAGTTAGCAGGCTATCACCCGAATTAACCCGGTAGCGCTGCCAGCTCATGCGTTGCTGAGGTGGTAGGCTTTTTAGGTTTTCGGCAAAAATTTCAGCATTGGCTACCGGCACTAGCAAGCGGTGCGGCCCATCAGGGCTGGTTGCCCACTGGCTAAAGCCAGGGTTCAGCAGGTAAAGCTCATTCATGCTGATATCAGCTAACTCAGCAGCCATGGCTAAATCAACCTGTCCTTGGGTATCTACAGCCGCAAAGTAAGGTCGGTTAGGAATGGAAGTTAGGTTCATGCCATATTCTTCAGGGTCGGCTATCAAACGTGCCAAAGCTATCATTTTAGGTACATAGGCACGGGTTTCAGCATGGAGCTTTAACTCCCAAAAAGTGCCATTACCACCGGCATTACGGTTATGACGTAAAGCACGGTTAACATTACCACCACCCGTATTATAAGAAGCTAAGGCTAGGTGCCAGTCATCAAAGCGGCGGTTTAACTGAGTTAAATAGGTGAGGGCAGCATCGGTAGAAGCGACCAAGTCACGGCGGCCGTCGTACCACCAGTTGTTTTCTAAGCCAAAATGCCGTGCCGTACCAGGAATAAATTGCCACATACCCGAAGCCCGACCATGCGAATAAGCAAAGGGATCATAAGCACTTTCAACGATAGGAAGCAGGGCAAGCTCACCGGGTAAACCGCGGCGCTCTATTTCTTCAATCACATGGAACATATAGCGGCTGGCACGCTTGGCAACTCTGTCCATATATTGTGGGTGGCGACGATACCAGTTCATTTGTGCAATAACGCGTGGGTCATTGCTAGAAATATCTATGGCAAAGTTTTCGCGTAGTCTATCCCACAAATCATATTCAGGCAGGCTCGGCTCTTGCCAAGATCGCCAATCAGCAGCGTTTGCTTCTTTTAAT
This sequence comes from Marinospirillum insulare DSM 21763, assembly GCF_000686905.1. Lineage (GTDB taxonomy): Bacteria > Pseudomonadota > Gammaproteobacteria > Pseudomonadales > Halomonadaceae > Marinospirillum > Marinospirillum insulare. The sequence continues at coordinate 68,236 of NZ_JMLW01000006.1, read as the reverse complement.
AGCCCTGCAAAACCTAGTTTTTCATCGTAATGACGATAGCTGGTCAAGCTTTGAGTTGAGGAAAGCTGGTTCCAAACCTGCGCAGGTTCGGCTGGTTTAGGGCTACTTTGGGTTGAAAGATTAGATGGCAGACTTTGACAACCTTGTAAAACAAGCAGGCTGCCGGTCGCCAGTGGCAAAAGTAAAGACGACAAGGGGCGAAATAAACGATGAATAGTAAGGCGCATAGGGTATAGGGGTATCTAGTAGGTGTCTTAGTGAAATAGCTAATTTGACGCATTTTAAGCATTAGCTGCAACCTATACAAGTAAACACTAGTTATCTAAAGGTAACTAAGCGGTATCCTTCCATGCTCTTAACAGCTTGAAGGCTTGAGCTGCACCATCAATAGCTACTTCTGGATGACGTTTTTCTAGTGACGCTAAGACTTCTGGTTGGTCTAAACGCAAGAAGGGGTTAGTCGCTAATTCAATACCTAGGTTGGATGGCAAAGTGGGCTTTTGTGCTTCTCTTAGCTTGGTGCAATCAGTCATGCGAGTTTGTAAGGCAGGGTTGTTTGGCTCAACCAACAAAGCAAACTTCAAGTTACTTAGGGTGTATTCATGGGCTGCAAAAACCTGGGTGCTTGCAGGTAAACTGGCTAAGCTTTGTAAGGAAGCTTGCATTTGTTCAGGTGTGCCTTCAAACATACGTCCACAGCCAGCCGCAAACAAAGTGTCGCCACTAAATAATAAGGCTTGCTGCTCGTTTTCAATGAAATAAACGATATGCCCCAGAGTATGACCTGGCACTTCCATGACTTTAACCCTTTCACCTAACAGTTCAAAAGTATCACCTGCTACCAAGGGCTGGGTTAAAGCGGGCAAGCGCTGAGCGTCTTTAGCAAAGCCAACCACCTCAACACCTGGTTTGGCTAAGTCTGCTACACCATCGATATGGTCATAATGATGGTGAGTTAGCAAAATACCTTCTAAGGTTAGGTTTTCCGCTTGTAAATAATTTAAAACAGGCGTGGCATCACCTGGGTCTACCACCCAGCAAGACTTTTGGTTAGGCGCTTTAATTAGCCAAATATAGTTATCGTTAAAAGCATGAATAGGCTGAACTTCAAGCATGGTGTTTTCCTGTTATCAAAGGGTTGCTGTGCTAATCTTGTATGAAGACTCACTTAACTTTACGGCATCGGCTATGCATCTGCAAAATTCAGACACCCAAGCTTTAAAGAATCAAGCAAACAGCTTAACTTGGCAAGCTTGGCAAAAATTTTGGGCTTCGCACCTAGGTAAAGAAGTTTTACGAGTAGAGGCTGAGCTTTTAGCACCTATAATGGAAAGCCTCTGTGGTTACCATGTGCTAAGTCTTGGCTCTTGCTCTTCTAAACACCTGCTAGCAAGCTGTACTATTAAGCATAAAATAGAATGGCGACCCAGTTTTGCTTTGGCTGAACATCCTAGCTGCTTAATTGCTGACCCATCTAAATTACCCTTGCCTAACGATTCTATGGACGTAGTTTTACTGCATCATTCCTTAGAGATTTTTGATCGACCTCATGCACTTTTAAAAGAGGCGGCGAGAGTTACTTTACCAAAAGGGGAAATGTTAATATTAGGCTTTAATCCCTACAGTCTTTGGGGATTGGCAAAAATGCTACCTAAAAGCTTACAAGCAGAGCCACTGGTTGCTTTAAAGTCTGCTGCTTTTATTAGTCAAAATAAACTTCAAGACTGGTTTGAGTTTTTAGATTTAAAACAAGAGGCAGCACAACAGCTATTCCACCGTCCTGTTTGTAACAGTAAAAAACTACTTGTGCGTTTAGCAGACCTAGATCAGCGCCTAGATAAAAAAAATTGGCCCTTAGCAGGCATTTATTTATTAAGAGTAAAAAAACGAGTGGGCAGCCCTTTAAGGCCGCAAAACGTACAAAAAAGTACCCACTGGCTAACCAATCAACCCGTGGCTTCCCCAACCCGAACCAGTTTAAAAACCGAGAAATGATTTGTCAGAAATAAAAGAAAACCCAACCCGAGTTGTTATTTATACTGATGGTGCTTGCAAAGGTAATCCTGGCCGTGGAGGCTGGGGTGCTTTATTACGCTATGGCGAAGTTGAGCGTGAACTCTGGGGTGGCGAAAGCGATACCACCAATAACCGTATGGAGCTGATGGCGGCCATTAAAGCCTTAGAAACTTTAAAGCGCAGCTGCCCTGTCGATTTACATACCGACTCTCAATATGTGCGCCAAGGCATTACCAGCTGGATGCACAACTGGAAGAAAAAAAACTGGAAAACTTCTTCCGGCTCAGCAGTCAAAAATAAAGACCTCTGGCAGCAACTAGATGAACAAGCCAAGCGTCATCAAGTAGAATGGCACTGGGTAAAAGGCCATGCGGGTGATCCAGGTAATGAAGCTGCCGATGACCTAGCTAACCGGGGTGTAACTGACCCTAACCCAACTTTAACCGATTAAAAAGTAAGGCAGTCAGCATGAGGCAAGTTGTACTCGATACAGAAACCACCGGTATAGACCCTAAAGAGGGGCACCGACTAATAGAAATAGGTTGTGTGGAAATGGTAAGCCGCAACCTAACCGGCAAGAATTTCCATGAATACATGAACCCCGAGCGCGAAGTAGATGAGGAAGCTGCTCAGGTGCATGGTTTTACTTGGGAAGACTTAAAAGATAAACCCTTGTTTGCGCAGCTAGCTGACTCGTTTGTAGAGTACATTCAAGGGACAGAACTCATCATTCATAACGCGCCTTTTGATGTGGGCTTTTTAGATAACGAACTAGAAATGCTCAACCAGCAACTAGGAGAGGCACGCTATGGCAAAATTGAAGATTACTGCAAAGTATTCGACACCCTAGCGTTTGCACGTCGTCGCCACCCAGGGCAGCGCAACAGCCTAGATGCTTTGTGTAAGCGTTACAACATAGATAACACTGCACGAACCCTTCACGGCGCATTATTAGACTCAGAAATATTAGCCGACCTTTACCTCACCATGACGGGTGGTCAAACCCGACTACTTTTAGGTGGTGACGAAGACGATGAAATGAGCGGTGTGGTTAGAGATTTAAACTCAACAATCCGCCGTGTAGCTTTTGAAGATCAGCAGAATTTAAGAGTGCAGTTAGCCACTGAAGAAGAGCTAGCAGCCCACCAGGCTAAGCTAGAATTTGTAAGCAAAAAAGCCGGACAAACCAGCCTTTGGCAGCAGATGGAGCAGCAGGATGTGGCACCCCCTACAAGCTGAATTTCCTCAGCAACAACCGCTAGCAGGTTTTTTACGCGGCCCCAGTGAAATACATACGGGCGAAGCTGTCGGTATAGTCACTTGCGGCTCGAGTCGTATTCGTCCAGTTAAAGATTCAGCCAACGGTTGGTTAGAAACAACCTTTTATGACCCAAACAAGCACGCTAAACTCGTGGTTATGGGGCGTAAAGATGGTATGCCTCTTTTATTGCGCCTGGCTAAACCTGGTCAAGCCAAAGCAGAAGATTGGCCTAATTTGCGTAGCTGGCTATTAGAAAGCGATCCTGAAAGCTTCGATTTACTAGCCACGGCAGCAAGCCTAGCTAACTGGCAAGAACAGCACCGTTATTGTGGGCGTTGTGGCTGTAAAACCCAGCCAAGAAATGACGAGTATGCTCATCAATGCCCACGCTGTCATCTACGCCAATACCCCCGAGTTTCACCTTGCATTATTACCCTCGTTTGGCGAGAAGACGCTTTACTTCTAGCGCGTAGCCCACGCTTTGCACCAGGTGTTTACAGCACCCTAGCAGGCTTTATTGAAGCAGGAGAATCAGCTGAACAGGCCTTACACCGTGAAGTTGAAGAAGAGGTGAGTGTAAAAATTGGTAACTTCAAATATTTAGGCAGCCAATCTTGGCCTTTCCCTAATTCTTTAATGTTAGGTTATTGGGCAGAATACCAAGGCGGTGATATTGCTTTTGATGGTATTGAAATAGAAGATGCCCAGTGGTATCCCTTTGATCAGCTGCCCGAACTCCCTGCAAAAGCCTCTATTTCACGCTATTTAATCGACTCTTTTTTAAGGTGGAAGGGCGTTAATAGCTAGGAAACCTTGCGAATAGGAAACCTCATGTCACAACTTTTACGCATTATCTTGATTCATACCCACCTACCTGGGGTGGTTGAAATTCAAATGGATCAACACACCAACATTTGTGGTACTAACGCTTCGGGCAAAACTACCCTACAAAGGCTAGTGCCAGTATTTTTTGGTGAGCTACCCAACCGAGTTGTGCCCAAAACACGTAAAAAGTTTGATGAGTTTTATCTGCCTTTTAGTAATAGTTACTTAGTTTATGAATATCAGCGTGAAGCTGGCGAAATTTGCCAAGTGGTGCTTACGCGTAAAAGTGAAGGTGGCTTAGATTACCGCTTTGTCGGCGCTCCCTACACCAGTGAAAGCTACCTAGAAGAAACCCAAGACGGCATAAAAGCTTATAGCTATGCAGATTGGGCAAGTAAAATGCGCCAAACCCTGCCAGGCAAACTATCGCCTAAAATTAGCGCTACTAGCGAATACCGCAGCATTATTCAAAACGATGCCGCTGCAATTAAGGGCAGTAATAGCGAAAGCCTAAAGTTAAGACGCTTAGCAGCCAGCTTTAGCTTGGTAAGTGGTAGCCATAAGCTGCGCCATATAGAAAAGCTAGTCAGTGCGGTGCATGCTAAAGAAGGCAAAATGGACACCTTAAAGTCTATGCTGGCAGCCATATTTGAAGAAGACGGAGTCACCCTGCCTACAACACGGGTTAGAAACACCAAAGCGCGTGAATGGATACAAGACATGCGCCAATCCATGAAGTTGGCTCAATTAGAAAAAGACTTTGACCAGTTAACAAAACTAGCTCAAGCACTAACCTATATCGAAGCACAGCTAGCTGCACTAGAGCCGCTATTAAGAGAAGACCAAGCTACCCAAAAGCTAGAACGAGCCGATAACGAAGAAAAATCTAATCAGCTAGCTGGGCAGCTTAATCAGCTTAAAAATGCATTTGAAGAACAAGAAACAGAACTGAACAGCCAGCTGAGTAAAAATAACCAAGATTTAGAAGAAATCTCCCTGCGCTTAAATCGTATTCAAAGCCTTTATGAAAACTACGAAGCGCAGGATATGCCTCAGTTAAAAATAGACACAGAAGCCCTGCCTTTATGGCGAGAAGACCTGGCTAGATTAGAAGAACATTACCAGTTAATAGCTGAGCAGCACGACGATTTAGAACGCCAACTTGAGCAACATAAACTTAAGCTAGCAGAAGACCTAGAGCGTTTAAGTCAGCAGCAAAACGCTAAAGCTAAGCAGCTATTAGCTCAAAAAGAACAAGTAAGAGAAGCACAAGACACCAAGCTGGCTAGCCTAGACCAGAACTTTCAAAACCGTTATCAAACCCAACAAAACCTTTTTGCTGAACAGCTAGCAGCCAGTAAAAGTGAACTAGCAGTATTAAAAAATGAGCTTAACCGCTCTAGCCTTACTCAAGAAGAAGTAGATGAGCTAGATCAGGCAGAAATGCGCCTAGAGCAAGCGCAAATCCAAGCTCAGCAACTAAGTCAGCAACTACAAAATTTACAAGATCAAAAACGCCTAGCTCTAGAAGAACGTAACCAGGCAGACCAACAACTGGTTAAACAGAGAAAAGCTCACCAATTAGCTGAACTAGACCTCCAACACCTACATAAACAGCTAACCCCAGAGCAGGGTAGCTTGCGTCATTTCTTACGCCTGCATTATTCAGGCTGGGAATACAGCCTAGGCAAAGTGCTAGATGAAAGCCTTTTAGACAGACAAGACTTACAGCCCAGTTTAACCGAGTTAACGACTAACCTCTATGGCCTTAACCTAGACTTAAATGCACTGGACCTACCTGACTACGCACAAGATGAAACAGCCATTAAACTGCGAATTAAAACCGCAGAAGAAAAGCTAGAAGAAGTCAAACAGCAAAAAACACTAGCAGAAAAGCACCTTCAAACCAGCCATGAAGCCTTTGAAAAGATCAGCGCCTGGGTTGACCAAGCAGAATGGAAATACCGTGAAGCCAACCAAAACATTGACTATGCGCGAGATGCTAGAGATAGATTAAAAGCTCAACAAGCCAAGCTAACCAGCCAGCGACAAGATAAAATTCGTCAAGAAATTAACACACAAGAAGCACAGCTAGCAGCTTTAAGTGAGCAGCAGCAACAAGACTTGCAAGCCATGAATCAAGATCATCAAGCGCAACGCTTAGAACTCAAGTCAGACTGGCAAACCGAGCTAAACAACCTAGATGAACAACTAGCCCAGCAAGAAGCACAATTAGAAGCTAAACGTCAAGCAAACAAAACTCAGCTAAAAGAATTAGAGCAAGCCTTTGCCGACGAACTGAGTGCTAAGGGCATAGACACCAATCAATTTAATCAATTAAAAGAACGCCAAAACCAATTGCACAAGGCAATTAAACAGGTTGAAGGTCGCCAAGACGAACTCAATAACTGGCTAGAGTTTATGCAGCTCGACTGGCAAAAAAGACGACCAGAACTCTTAGAGCAAGAAACCCAGCAAAAGCATCAGTTAAGAGCGTTAAACCAACAGCTAGAACAACTGAAAAGCACCTACACAAGTCAGCGCAAAAACTTAGCAGCAGAGCAGCAAGCTTTAAAGCAAAAAATACAAGAAGCAGACAACCTAATGAGTCAGCTAAGGCCTTTATTAGCTAGCCTAGCAGATTTAAACCTAATGCAAGTGGTGCCAGCGCAACTAGCAGAAACCTCAGGCATAGAAGAACGCCTTGCACGCACAGCAGAGGCATTAAAAGACCTAAGCCAACAAGACCAAGTGTTAAACAAACGCTTTGAAGATTTTGAGCGACTACTAAGCCAAGATGCTGGCGCAGACTTTTTAAACCGCTTTGAAGAAGAAAAAAATAACCTAGCTAGGGATGCTACTAAACGCCAACAACTCCCCATTCTGGTTAACCTGCTGCACATTTTAAAAGACCAGCAACAGCAGCTTTTAGATATGGGCGAAAACATAGGCGGTGATCTAAAAAAATTCTTTACCGTATTTAATGATATTAACCGCCGTATAGCCCAACAAAGTCGTCGTTTAAGTGAAGCCGTTACTGACGATCTAGAATTAAGCGGTATTAGCAAATCTGAAGTTAAAATACTTTCAACCATTGATGAACTAGGTTTTTGGCAGCCACTCAAACGCTTTGCTAAACGCTACGATGACTGGCAACGCTCAGGCAAAGAACTACCCACCGATGACTACCTTAATGCCCTTGCAGATGTGGTAGAGCTGATTCGCTCAGATGAGCAGTATTCAATAGAGTCCCTGTTAAGACTAGAACTACACCTAAGTGAAGGTGGTTCTGACCTAGTCATTAAAAATGATCGCCAACTACTTGAATCGTCGAGTCATGGCATGGCCTATTTAATTTTGTGTAAGTACCTACTAGCCTTTACTCGTTTGCTTAGAGGTAAGGCAGAAGTAACCCTTCATTGGCCGATAGATGAAATTGGTACTCTGGCCTATCACAATGTTGAAAAGCTCTTTCAAGCCTGTAGCAAAAATCGAATAGTGATAATGGGCGCCTTTCCTAATGCAGAATCTGATGTTTTAATGCTTTTTCAACACCGTTATTTAATTGAAAACAGTCAGCTAAAACGCATTCAGCCCCCCGTTAACCGCTTGGCAGAATTACTGGCCAGTAAACGCAAGGAGGAAAGCTAATGCTAGAACAAGGTCCACTTATTGAACGCCTATTAGCAGGCGACTTTATTTGCGAAGTTAATGATAGCGATGCTCACCGCCGTTTAAGTGATGAGCAACTACAAGAAAAGCTGAATCATTATTTACGTCCTTTAAACCGTCGTTTAGCAAGTAATGATGATCAAAGTGTTTACTTCCTTGCTTATCAAGAGCTTACCCAGCCCGCAAGAGAGCAGCTAGCCAGCCAATTTGCTTTAACCATTCAATCTTTGTTGCCCATTTTAGAGTGGATGCAGCTTATTCAAGAAACCCTAGGAAGGGATACAGCATTAACTGCTGGAGACACTCTGCAGCTTCAAGAGTTTATTTTAAAAACAGAAGATAACCACGGATTAAGGCAGCGCTTTAACCAACTAGCCACCGACCGTTTTTTTAACAGTAAAAGTGAAGCCCTAGACCTACAGGTAAAGCTAGTATTTAACCGTTTAAAAGAACATGGCTACCTTCTTCAGCCGCACAGTGATCGTCAGTACTACAAAATTACTGGCAAAATAGATTACCTGATGGACATCATTCGGTTTATTCGTGACGAAGAACAGCTACCCCTGACCGATGAACCAACGCAAGAGGAGCTCATTTAATGAGCGAGGTGAATGCAACCCTAACCTCTAACCTCTTTGCTTTAGGCTCAGAACGCCTAGCACTTTTAGGCAAACACCATAAAGTGCTGATGCAAGCCTATTTAGATGGTTTTATTGATGAAACAGCAGTGAAGGATAACGCCCTAAAAAGCTTAATGGCGGCAAGAATTTTATGGCGACCCGATGAGCAACATCCACTTATTTTACGGCCATTAGTGAGCGAACTAATAGCCAGCATGGTAGCCGATGAAAGTCGCCGCCAAGTAAATGCCGATGTGGCAGAAAAGCTAGAGCAAATTCATAACCGAGTAGAAGCCTATAAAGAAGCTCAGCACCGTGGCGATTACCTAATTGCAGAAGCCCAGTTGCAACGCTTAACAGAACAAGTGCACGACCTAAGCGGCCAGTTTGAAGAAGCCATAGATAGCTTATGGAATAGGTTAAACGGTGACTTTGGCTTTGTGAGCAGCCTAAAAGATAAAATTCGTGAAAATCAAAGAGCCCAGCAACAACTTAGACGCTTGCTAGATGGTTTAGAATTGATCGACTTTAGCCAGTTAATTGAACTTGCTGAGGGCAATAGCCAATTAAGAAAACTACTGGTTAGCCAGTTACAGCAACAAACTAGCGCCCATCACAGCAGCTTACTAGAAGTACAAAAGCGCCTAGTTGCTCTACTCGCTAAGTTTAGACAGCAGCAAGCTAAGTCTTTACTAATTAACAATATGGTTGCTTATTTACGCCAGCACCCTGGTTATAAGCCTGCTAATTACCCCCAACGAACCCAAGTACCTAAGCTATTTAACCAAGCTGCGGCTATTATTCCTGCAGCGGGTATAGCCTTAGACAAAGCCAGTGATCGCCAGCAACTTAGCTATTTGGTTCACCAGTTAGCAAAAACAAGCAGGCAGCCGCAAGAAGATCAGCAAGCAGCTAGTTTTATTGATGATCAGCTGCAAGAAGACCAAGAAGTAGCCGCTCGGCAAATAGCACTAAAGCAAGATGTAGAAGACTTTTATCTCTATGTTGTAGAACAAAACAAACCAGTGAGTGCTTACCACTACCTAGAGACAAAACAACTAGCTTGGGATAGTGAAATCTGGCTTTATCAAGTTATTGCCGACTATGAGTCTTTACCCAAAACAGTGCAAAGCCTATTACGATTAACTAAAAAAGAAGCAGAGGTGTCAGCATATAATCAGCTTAGACTGATAAGTGACCTTCACCTAGAGAGTTTAAGCTAATGCTTAACCAGCCGCTTTCAGCTCGCGCTCAGGCTTGGTTACGCAAGCAAGAAGCTGACCTTAAGGCTTTGGGAAGTAAGCGGATTAAAACCAAACAGCAAGCGGCGCAAGAAGTTTTAAGCTGGTGCCAAGAACAGGATTTGATCGCTGCTAATAGCTTACAACTAGTAGAAGTTAAACTAGATAAACCCTTGTTAAACCGTATTGCAGAAACCCAACAAGAGCTAGAGCAAACCAGTTTTAGAGAAGATTTAAGTAACAAAACCCGTTTAGAGCAAGCGGTGTTAAGCAACCAAGAACAAAAAAGATTAGGGCACACACCTAGGCATAACCGCCTTTTAATACGTTTAGCTCAACCCTTACCTACAGGTTTTAATGTTTCTGCGCAGTTTTTAGATTTAAGATTAGAGGAGTTAGATTTAAGCAAATTTACTAGATTGCTGGTCGTTGAAAACCTAGATTGTTTTTATGAACTAGAAAAGTTTGCTGTTACAGAAACGCCAGAACAGCTAGTGGTTTACCGTGGTGATAAGACTTCTAGCCAAGGCTCTAAAGCACTGCGCAAAGCTTGGTTAGCGGCTAACAAACCCGCTTACTACTTTGGTGACTTTGATCCAGCAGGAGTGAAAATAGCCCTAGCAGGGAAGACTTACCAAAGCATGTTACTGCCTAAGCTTGATGTGCTTCAAAAAATGGCTTCAGCAGCCATACTACCGAATGAGCAGCTTAAGTATTTACCCAACCTAGCTAAACAAACCAATTTAACGCCAGAATTTCAAAACTACTGCCAAACCCTGCACGAGCTCAAAGCGCTAAGGCAACAAGCTATGCAGGGAATGGATTTAGTGGCAGTGGATATATTTAAGCCTTAGGCGCTTTTTTTAGCTTTAACTTTTAAACCAATACTCACTTCAATTGGTTCTAGTGGTCGGCAGCAGCAGGGCAGAATTTCATTTTTATTAAGGTGAGCTAGAGGGGTTGTTTCATAATGAACACTACCCGAGTGCAGAGTTACACGGCAGGAACCGCAGTAACCACTGCGGCACTGGTACTCAACCTGGTGGCCGGTACGCTCTAATCCTTCTAGGAGGGTTTCTGAAGGGGCTAGCTGAAAGGCTAGCTCTTCAGTACTGACTTGTATCGCTTTTTTCATATTACAGCTCAAAATCGCCTAAATCATCGGCGGATATTTCAGAGTCAATTTGCCCAACTAAGTAAGAGCTTACTTCTACTTCTTGGGGGGCAACTTGCACATTGTCAGAAACTAGCCAAGCGTTTATCCAAGGAATGGGGTTTTGGGTAGCTTTTTCAAAAATGGGCTCTAGGCCAACAGCATCCATACGGTGGTTAGTAATGTATTCAATGTATTGGTCTAAAATGCCTTTATTAAGGCCAATCATAGAGCCGTCTCTGAAAAGGTATTCGGCCCATTCTTTTTCTTGCTGAGCAGCATGCCTAAAAATTTCAATGCTTTCTTCGCGACAAGAGCGGGCTACTTCAGCCATTTCTGGGTCATCTTTGCCTTCTTGCATAATATTAATGATGTGCTGTGTACCGGTTAGGTGCAGGGCTTCATCACGGGCAATTAGGCGAATAATTTTGGCATTACCTTCCATTAAACGGCGTTCTGCAAAGGCAAAAGAGCAAGCAAAACTAACATAAAAGCGTATGGCTTCTAGTACGTTAACGCTCATCATGCACAGATAAAGTTTACGCTTTAGCTCAAATAAATTAACTTGATGCGTTTCGCCGTTAACTGTATGCGTGCCTGCACCTAGCTTGGTGTAAAGCAGGGTGTATTGAATTAAATCGTCGTAATGTTTGGATATGTCAGTTGCACGTTCAATTATATGCTGGTTACGCATAATGTCGTCAAAAACCACGGCTGGGTCATTCACTATATTACGAATAATGTGTGTATAAGAGCGTGAGTGGATAGTTTCTGAGAAAGACCAAGTTTCTATCCAGGTTTCTAGCTCGGGTATAGACACTAGCGGTAAAAAAGCTACGTTAGGGCTGCGACCTTGAATAGAATCTAAAAGTGTTTGGTATTTTAGATTACTAATGAAAATATGCTTTTCATGCTCTGGCAAATTGCGGTAATCACTTCTGTCTTGTGACACGTCGACTTCTTCTGGTCGCCAGAAAAATGAAAGCTGCTTTTCAATGAGCTTTTCAAAAATGGGGTATTTTTGTTGGTCGTAACGAGCAACATTAACAGGTCGCCCAAAAAACATAGGTTCTTTGAGTTGATCATTATCAGCTAGTGAAAAAGTACTGTATTTCATTATTTTTTACCCTTAAATCTTGCAGGCACCGCCAGCACAATCATCATCTATATCGCTTTGGCTATCATCTGCACCATCGCGCGTGTTTTGGTAATAGAGTGTTTTTAAACCAAATTTATAGGCAGTTAATAGGTCTTTTAATAGTTGCTGCATAGGTACACGACCACCTTCAAAGCGCTGGGGGTCGTAGTTGGTGTTGGCTGAAATGGCCTGGTCTACAAACTTTTGCATGATGCCCACTAGGTGTAAATACCCTTCGTTGTTAGGCATGCTCCATAGTAGTTCGTAGTTATCTTTTAGCTCTTCATAGCCTGGTACTACTTGTTTAAGAATGCCGTCTTTAGACTGCTTAATGGTAACTAGGCCACGCGGTGGTTCTATACCATTGGTAGCATTAGAAATTTGGCTAGAGGTTTCTGAAGGCATTAACGAAGACAGGGTCGAGTTACGCAGGCCATGTTTAACTATATCGGCACGTAATGTTTCCCAGTCTAAATGCAGGGGTTCTTGGCAAATGTTATCTAAATCTTTTTTGTAGGTATCTATAGGTAAGATGCCTTGCGCATAGGTGGTTTCATTAAACGCAGTACAAGGGCCAAATTCTTTAGACAGGTTGTTGGAAGCTTTTAGTAGGTAATACTGAATGGCTTCAAAGGTTTTGTGGGTGAGCGCATTGGCTGAACCGTCTGAATACTTAAGGCCGTTTTTAGCTAGGTAGTAGGCAAAGTTAATAACACCTACACCCAAGGTGCGGCGCTTCATAGTGGCATTACGCGCTGCTTCAATGGGGTAGTCTTGGTAGGTGAGTAGTGAATCTAGCGCACGTACCGTTAGGTCAGCTAATTCTTCTAGTTCGTCTAGGCTTTCTAATGCACCTAAGTTGAAGGCAGATAAGGTACATAGAGCAATTTCTTTATCAGCGTCGTTAATGTTGTTTAACGGGCTAGTGGGTAAAGCAATTTCTAAGCAGAGGTTAGACTGGCGTATAGGTGCAACGCGTGGGTCAAACGGACTGTGCGTATTGCAGTGGTCGACGTTCTGAATATAAATACGCCCTGTGCTGGCACGCTCTTGCATCATTAATGAAAAGAGTTCGCTAGCTGGTAGGCTGCGTTTGGTTATATTTTTATCTTGTTCGTATTGCACATAAAGGCGCTCAAACTCATCTTGGTCTTCAAAGAAAGCATCGTAAAGACCAGGCACTTCATGGGGTGAGAAAAGCGTGATATTGCCATTTTTAATGAGACGCTGATACATCAGCTTGTTGAGCTGAACACCATAGTCCATGTGACGAACTCGGTTTTCTTCAACGCCGCGGTTATTTTTTAACACTAGAAGTGATTCGACTTCTAAATGCCACATAGGGTAGAAAAGTGTGGCTGCACCACCGCGCACACCACCTTGTGAGCAAGACTTAACTGCTGCCTGGAAGAGTTTGAAGAAGGGAATGCAGCCTGTGTGCTGTGCTTCACCACCACGAATAGGGCTGCCAATGGCACGAATACGCCCTGCATTGATACCTATACCTGCGCGTAGTGAAACGTACTTAACGATGGCAGAGGTGGTGGCGCTGATGGAATCTAGGCTGTCATCACATTCTATTAGTACGCAAGAACTAAACTGGCGTGAAGGGGTGCGAACACCGGCCATAATGGGCGTGGGTAGTGAAATTTTAAACAGTGAGATAGCATCGTAAAAACGCTTAACATAGTCTAAGCGGGTTGCCTTAGGGTAGTCAGCAAACAAGCACATACCTATAAGCATGTAGAGCATTTGTGGGCTTTCATAGACTTCTTTAGTGACGCGGTTTTGTACTAGGTATTTGCCTTCTAACTGTTTAATGGCAGCATAAGAGAAGTTGAGGTCACGGTTATGGTCTAGGTAGTCGTTGAGCGAATCAAAATCTGCTTGATCGTAATCACGCAGAATATGGCTGTCATAACGGTTTTCTTGCGTTAGTTTGGTGACCTGATCAAACAAATGGGGGGGTGTAAACCTGCCATAAGCGATTTTGCGTAGGTGAAAAACGGATAAGCGTGCAGCTAGGTATTGGTAGTCGGGAGTGTCTTCAGATATTAAGTCGGCAGCTGCTTTAATAATGGTTTCGTGAATGTCTTTAGTACGAATACCGTTGTAGAACTGAATGTGCGACTTGAGCTCTACCTGCGAGACGGAGACATTTTTTAAACCCATAGCAGCCCAGTCAAGCACTCGATGAATCTTGTCTAAATCAATCGGTTCTTGGCGACCATCGCGCTTGGTAACTTTTATGGAATTAAAGTCTGTCATAGATAAGTCCTTCGAGTGTTTTTTTGTAACTTGGCTTGAAGTTTTCCGAGCGCTGATGTATGTGCTCTGATATTGGATAACACATTATATAGTGTTATTTTTTAAAGTGAAGCGCGATATAGAGTGGGGAAAGTGAAATGGGTGTCTGTAGGTGGCTGCATTCACTTTGTTCTATTCTGTAAGCTAGATGCTATCAGCTCTTAAAGAATTTCAAGTGGAAAAGCTAAAAAAAAACTAAATTTTAAGTTGATTTTTTAACTATTTTGTACGCTGATATTGATAGGTGTAATTATGCAGCAACTAGAGTTTTTTGAAATTCCTAGTCCTTGCATAGGCGTATGTGAGGTTAACAATAGAGGCTATTGCAAAGGTTGCTTTCGTTCTCGAGAAGAGCGTCTTTATTGGCTGAAGTTGAGCGCTATAGATAAACGCAAGGTAGTTCGCCTGTGCCAGCAGCGTAAGCTGCGGGTAATGCGTGCTAGAGCACAGGCTTTAAAGGATGAAAGTTTAACGGAAGAAGCTGAAGTACAGTCGAATTTATTTTAAGTATTATTAGCGAGTGCACTCGGCAGTAAATTCTTCTTCTAGGTGAGTTAGCTTAAGTGAATTTTTGCTAAGACTATTAATAATAAATTCATCTTCACTTTGCATTTCTTGTAGATCGTTCATATCCATAATGCCAGCATCATGCATTTGTTGTGCAAGTGGGCTGTTGGGTGTCATATTGGTGTTTTCTGTTTTTATAATTAGGCGTTTAGGCTGAGTTATCCAGCTACCACTGCCTTCAAAAAGGTAGTTGAGGGTGTCGCCACCAAACATCTGCTTCATTTCTGGCATATTAAATTCTATTTCCATGCTGCCATCTAGCGTAAAGTTGCGCTGGGCAGTAAAAAGCTGAATATAGTTAACCGTTAGGGTTAAGCCTTCTTCTGGCTCTAGTTTTTGGGTGCAGCGCCACTCGCCAACCAGCATTTGGGCTGTGCTACTATCTTTAGCTACAGCTGGTTGAGTTAGTAATAATAAGGAAAGAGCAAGGGCGAAGAGTATTTTTTTCATAAGATCAACAACTCGATAGGTTTTGTGTTTCAACTAGTTTTACCACTGGTTGAGGTTTATTTCCAGCAGGGTAAATTTAAAAACTGCTAGCTTTTAGCCAAGTTAACTTTTAGCCTTTTACTTAAGCAGGCTGGAAACCTTGCACGCTCTAGGTTACTGTAGTCAGCCTTTAACGAGTTATTTTAAGCTTTTCTATATAAGTCAATGGGATATAAAGCGGAATGGGTAAATCACTGGTCATCGTCGAGTCACCGGCCAAAGCTAAAACAATTAATAAATACTTAGGCAATGAATACATTGTTAAGTCTAGCGTTGGTCATATTCGTGATTTGCCTGTAAGCGGCAGTGGCAAAAGCACCACTGTTAGAACTAGCACTAAAGGGTTGAGCCCTGAAGAGAAAAAGCGCAAGGCTCAGTTACAGCTGTTTAAGCGCATGGGTGTAAATCCAGAAGAAGGTTGGACAGCTCACTATGAAATTCTACCCGGCAAAGAAAAAGTTGTTGATGAGTTAAAAAAGCTAGCTAAAAATGCTGACATGATTTATCTGGCAACGGATTTGGACCGCGAAGGGGAGGCCATTGCTTGGCACCTGCGGGAAACTTTGGGTGGTGATGACTCTCGTTACCGCCGTGTAGTGTTTAACGAAATTACTAAAAAAGCCATTACCCAAGCGTTTGAATCGCCTAGCATGCTTGATATGAATCGGGTACATGCTCAGCAGGCTAGACGCTTTTTAGACAGGGTAGTGGGGTATATGGTTTCGCCCTTGCTTTGGTCTAAAGTAGCACGAGGTTTATCGGCTGGACGGGTACAATCGGTAGCTGTGCGTCTGATCGTTGAGCGTGAGCGTGAAATTCGGGCGTTTATTCCTGAAGAGTATTGGGATGTTACTGCTCACCTGCAAAATGAAAAAGCCATAGATTTAACCTGTGCGGTTACTAAGCAGGCTGGTAAAGCTTTTCGTCCAAACAGTAAAGCTGAAACAGATGCGGCTTTAGCCGAGCTTCAACCCGCAACTTATACGGTTGCAGACCGTGAAGATAAACCAACGAGTAGTCGCCCTTCTGCACCTTTTATTACCTCTACTTTGCAGCAGGCAGCCAGTACACGTTTAGGCTTCTCTGTGAAGAAAACCATGACCCTAGCTCAGCGTTTATACGAAGCAGGTCATATCACCTATATGCGTACCGACTCAACTAACCTTTCACAAGATGCAGTTGCAGACTGCCGTGATTGGATAGCCAAAGAGCTGGGTTCAGACTATTTACCTGAAACACCCCAAGTTTATTCCAGTAAAGATGGAGCGCAAGAAGCCCACGAGGCGATACGCCCTTCTAGTGTGCAAGTACAAGGAAAAAACCTAGGCTCTACTATTGAGCGTGATGCCCAGCGTTTATACGAGCTTATTTGGCGCCAGTTTGTGGCTTGCCAAATGCCTCCTGCACGTTATTTGTCGACCAGTTTAAAAGTAAGCGCAGCTGGCTACGAATTAAAAGCTAAGGGTCGGATACTTAAGTTCGATGGTTTCACACGTATTCAACCAGTTACTGGCAAGCAGGCTGAAGACCAGGTATTGCCAGATTTAAAAGTGGGTGAAAAGCTAAACCTACAAAACCTAGATCCACGTCAGCACTTTACTAAACCACCCGCACGTTTTACTGAAGCGGCTTTGGTTAAAGAGCTAGAAAAACAGGGCATAGGTCGTCCTTCTACCTATGCGGCTATTATTTCTACCATTCAAGACCGGGGTTATGCCAAGGTTGAAAATCGCCGTTTTTATGCTGAAAAGATGGGCGATATTGTTACCGACCGCTTGGTTGAATCTTTCCAAGACTTATTAGATTTTAGCTTTACAGCGCGTATGGAAGACTCACTTGATGCTGTTGCCCAAGGTGAAGAAAAGTGGGTAACGCTTTTAGATAAGTTTTATACAGGTTTTAAGAAACAGCTAGAAAAGGCACAAGATACCAACGAAGGTATGCGCCCTAATCAGCCAGTTGATACTGATATTTCTTGCCCTAGCTGTGGTCGTCACATGCAAATACGCATTGCTTCAACGGGCACTTTTTTAGGTTGTTCTGGCTATGCTTTACCGCCTAAAGAACGCTGCAAAACAACCATTAACCTTGTTTCAGCCGATGAATTTGTGGGTGAAGACGATGATGAACAAGCAGAAACCAATGCGCTAAGAGCTAAGCGTCGCTGTCAAAAATGTGGTACTGCGATGGAAAGCTTTATCATTGATGAAAAGCGTAAGCTGCATGTTTGTGGTAACAGCCCAGACTGTGGTGGTTACCAGGTTGAAGAAGGAACTTTCCGCTTAAAAGGTTATGAAGGACCAACCTTAGAATGTGACAAGTGTGGCAATGAAATGCAGCTTAAAACGGGCCGTTTTGGTAAGTATTTTGGCTGTACCAATAGTGAGTGTAAAAATACTCGCAAGTTGTTACGCAGTGGAGAAGCAGCGCCACCTAAGATGGACCCTGTGCCTATGCCTGAGCTAAAGTGCTTAAAGGTTGATGACCATTATGTATTGCGTGATGGTGCCAGTGGTGTTTTCTTAGCGGCTAGTCAGTTTCCTAAGATGCGTGAAACCCGCCCACCCCAGGTGAATGAGATTAAGCCACACAAGGCAGAGATAGATCCTAAGCACCATTACTTATTGGAAGCGCCTGAATACGATACCGAGGGCAACCCTACGGTGATACGTTATTCGCGCAAAAATAAAGAGCAGTTTGTGCAGGCAGAAAAAGACGGTAAGGCAACTGGTTTTAAAGCCTTTTATGAAGGTGGTAAGTGGGTTGTTGAAGATAAGCCAAAAGCTAAGGCCAAGGCTAAACCTAAGCCTAAAGCGGCACCCAAAAAAGCAGCTGCTAAGAAATAAACATAAAACCCCGCTTTAAGCGGGGTTTTTAATGTGTTACTTAATGAGGGATTTTAATGGAAGGTAGCATTGAGGTCATCACGAATTAAGCCCACAGCTAAACCTTCAATAACTAAGGTTTCTTCTCTTAAATCAACTTTAATGGGTTCAAAGTCTGCATTTTCTGGCAATAACCAAACCCAATGACCTTCTTTTTTAAAGCGTTTGACTGTCACTTCATCTTGAATTCTTGCCACAACTAGCTGGCCATTACGAGGCGTATCGTTAGTGCGGTGTACTGCCAGCAGGTCACCTTCCATAATGCCTATATCTTTCATGCTTAGGCCTTTAACCTTTAATAGGTAGTCAGCCTTTTTACGAAAAGAGTTAGGGTCTACTTTTAAGTGAAAGGCAATGTTCTCAGAGGCTAATACCGGGCTACCAGCAGCTACCTGACCTAAAACAGGTAAACCTAGGTCGGCTTCTTCTTGATAACCCTCGCTACTTTTTACACTGGTTTCATCATTAAGAATACGAATGCCACGAGAGGTACCAGCTAAAATTTCAATAGCACCTTTTTTAGCTAGGGCTTTTAAGTGTTCTTCAGCTGCGTTGGCAGATTTAAAACCTAAAATTTTGGCAATTTCTGCTCGGGTTGGTGGCATGCCTTTATCGCGCATAGCGCGTTTTACAATGTCTAACACCTCTTGCTGGCGTTTAGTGAGTTTTAACATGGCAACCTCTAATTGAATAAATGCACAGCTGGCTAGCTAACCAGCACTAGTTTTCTATACAGTATTGTAGAGGTTGCTGGCTAGGAGGTAAACCTTTGAATGCAAAGTAAACTTTTATTGTAAAATTAAAGGTTGGAGTTGTTAGTTTAATAACTCAAAAATCACCCTGACCCGCGCAGTGGCTTCTACCTGACCTGCCACTAGCTCTGGCGCAGCCGATCTAACCGCTGAGTCGGCCATCATCATTAGTTTCTGTGATTGAACGCCTGGGCTCGATATTTCTTGTATTTGTAGAGCACGACCTAGGTTTTGACCTAAGCTATTAGCCATTAAAACTGCTTTGTCTTGCGCATCTTTCAAGGCCGCTTCTAGTGCAGGGTTACGGCTTTTACTGGCTTGACTAGAGTGATAGTTCATAGGTCCTAGTTGGTGAGGTTTGGCTTGGGTTATTTTTTCTATCCATTCTCCAGCTTCTTCTACAGGTAAATCAATCAGCTTTAAATTTCTACTCGCTGTGTAACCGGTAATTTGCCAAGTGTCATTACGTTGCGTTCGGCGAGGTTGAATAGAAATTTGCCCTGCTTCTAATTGTGAAGCTTGGGGTAGGTGTCGTTTTAAGTCACGCAATAACAAGCGAAAATCTTGCTCTAGGGTTTGAATGGCTAATTGAGAATCTTGATTTTCGGCACTAAAACTTGCATGAATATCTACTAGATCAGCATCAAGGCTAATTCGTGCTTCACTCTCTACCTGTAAGTGAGGCGTGGGTGCCCAACCTTGGGCGAATAGGCTGCTACTTAAAGCAAGCAGTAACAAACCTATCAATAATTTAGGTTGTTTAATTAAGTTCATAAAAGTCTCCGTTAGGGGTGAACACGACTGGTGTAATTTAAGCGCCACATAAGAATTGCAGCTGCAACACTTAGTCCAGCTATTAGGCCATACCAAAAGCCATATACACCTTGTGCACCCCAAAAATTATCAGTCATGGCTAACCACCAGCCACCAGCTAAACCTATCATCCAATAAGAAAATAGAGTAATTAACATAATAATGCGCGTGTCTTTATAACCACGTAAGGCGCCCGCTGCATTAATTTGAATCGCATCAGAAATTTGATACCACACAGCCAATTGGATAAGACTGGCTGCAAGAAGTTGCACTTGCTGATTAGGAGAATAGAGTTTGACGACCCAGTCTGCGGCAATCCACATAAATAGCGAAGATACCAGTGCTACTAAAAAGGCTAAACCTATACCATAAAAAGCAATCTCTCTTGCTTCTGCTAGGCGCTTAGCACCTACGGCATGGCCTACTTTTACAGTTAAGGCTAAACCTAGGCTTAGTGGCACCATAAATAATAAGCCCGTAAAGTTAAGGGCGACCTGGTGGCCTGCAACTGTAAAACGCCCCATTTCACCTATAAAAAGGGTGATGACAGTAAAGAGTGAAGCTTCAACAAAAATAGATAAACCAATAGGTAAACCTAACCAAAGAATTGCTGCTATCTCTTTTAGGCTAGGGCCATGAAATACATTAAAAATAGCAAAGTTTCGGTAGTGTTTTTCAAAGTGAACATAAAGCCCTAAAAGTGCCGCCATAAACCAAAAACTCATGGCTGTAGCATAACCACAACCGACCGCTCCTAGTTTAGGAAAGCCCAGTTCACCATAGATTAAAACGTAGTTTAAAGGAATGTTCAGCAGTAGGCCTGCCACACTAATTAACAGTACAGGGCGGGCATGGTTAAGCCCTTCACACATACAACGTAATACCTGAAATACTGCCACTGCTGGTAAGCCCCAAGCAATGGCTTTAAGGTAGGCAGCGCCTAAAGCTGCAACAGGTGGCGTTACCGACATAAAATCGAAAATCGCACGGCTAGAATATAAAATTAAGGCGATAGGTAAGATAACCAGTAATGACGTCCAGCCAGCTTGTTGTATGGTTCTTGATAGAATACTGGTATTACCAGCACCATTAGCCTGAGCAACTAAGGGTGTAGTTGCCATGAGCGTGCCAAACAAAAGTAATAATAAAGGCATAAAAACACTAGAGCCAACAGCAACGGCGGCTAGGTCTACAGCGCTTAAACGGCCGGCCATAATGGTGTCTGCTACACTCATCCCTGTTTGTGCTAAGTGAGCACCTAAAAGGGGTAAAGCAAGAAGAAGAAGGGGTTTGTTATGCTGTTTGAAAATTGCCAGAGACATGCTTTTTATGCCTTAAATGATAAAAGACTATTTTAACGGATTTTACTAATCAATTGCTGAATGACGAGTGAAATCGAGTGTAGTATTAACTTTTTCTATTTGGGAACACCATGTTTGATTCAGAGTACCAATCCTGTGAAAAGCTAATTGCTGTGTTTGAGCAGACTTTTTATGCCAGCCATCAAACACGTTTGGTCAGGGGTGGTGACGAGCCAGTTTACCTACCTGCCAGTAGAACAGGAACCGTTAACCAAATTGTTTTTGCTAGGGGTTTCTTTTCAAGTGGTTTACATGAAATAGCCCATTGGTGTGTTGCAGGCGCAGAAAGACGTTTATTAGAAGATTTTGGCTATTGGTATGTGCCCGATGGTCGGAACCCTACCCAACAACGTGCCTTTGAAAAAGTAGAGGTGCGTCCTCAAGCTTATGAGCAGTGCTTTACTTTAGCAGCGGGAAGAAAATTTAATATCAGTGCCGACAATTTAACGGGTCAGCCGGGTGCAACTTATAGCTTTGAATTAAATGTTCACCGCTTAACTTTGCAGTTGTTATTTAAGGGTCAATTAGCGGGTAGAGCCCAGCAGTTTTTTGATGCCTTGTGTAAAGCTTGGCAAAACCCCTTTGCTAGTTGGCAGTTAGATGCTTATAAAACTTTAACTGAGCGCATTGCTTGGCTAGAAGCTAGTCTGGAAGAATTGAAGCACAGCGAGCACTTTGAATAGCAACGTGGCTATCAAGCTCAAAGTAATTATGGCTAGGCGTAATGGCACAATACTGTAAACCATCTTGTTCCAACACATAAAGGTAGTCATGGCCACGGAATTGACGGTCAATTACCTTGGCTGCTTTAGGGTTGTTGCAGGCTGTTAGGGTTAGGTTTTCTGGTCGTAAAGATAAATGCACCTCACCTTCAAAAGTATTGTTTAGGTTAATAGTGCCTAGCGGGGTGTGGGCTAAGTTTCCACAAGCCTGGCCATGTAACAAGTTAGTGTGCCCTAAAAATTTGGCAACAAAAGCGGTAGCTGGGTTCTGGTAAACTTCTTGTGGGGTATCTAATTGAATAAGCTTACCCTGTTGCATGACACCCACTTTGTCGGCAAAGGTCATAGCTTCAGCTTGGTCGTGGGTTACTAAAATAACCGATGTGCCAGCCTTTTTAAAAAGCTCACGCATTTCTTTGCGGGTGGTTTCACGCAAAGCAGCATCTAGGTTAGAAAAAGGTTCGTCTAACAAAACCAGCTCGGGTTCTGCTGCCAGTGTTCTGGCTAGAGCAACACGTTGTTGTTGACCACCCGAAAGCTCATGCGGATAACGCTTTGCGTAGTCAGTTAAGCCCACTAGCTTTAACCATTCCATAGCTTTAGCGGTTAGTTCCTCTTTAGGCACATGGCGCATAGCAAAGGTAACATTGCGCAATAAAGTCATGTGCGGAAAAAGCGCATAATCTTGAAAAACTATACCTATATTGCGCTTCTGTGGTGGAAGCTCAGTCACATCTTGGTTGTGTAAATAAATGCGCCCAGCATTAGGGTGCTCAAAACCTGCCAGCATTCTGAGGGTGGTAGTTTTACCACAACCACTAGGGCCAAGCAGGGCTAAAATTTCACCTGACTGGAGTTCAAAGCTAACCTGATCAACTGCTAGATCATCAGCTAGGTTGTAACGTTTGCTTAAACCTTCAACGCGCATTAAAGGTTCAGTCGCTGACTGGGAAGTGACTCTGTTCATTTTTTGCTCTCGCGATTGAGAACCATGCCTACTGAGAGGCTGGAAAAAATAACAATTGCCGCTGCAAAAGGTGCCGCTTCAGCCATTAGGCCTTCAGATGTACGGCTAAACACTGTTACGGCAAGGGTAGTATAACCTGTAGGAGCTAATAAGAAGGTTATAGGTAACTCTTTCATACAAAAGAGAAAAACTAAAGTAATGGCAGCTAAAATGCCTCGATTTAAACGTGGGAAGACAACCTGCCAAAAAGTAGTGATGGGCCCATGACCTAAAGAGAAGGAAGCTTCTTCTAAATTAGATCGGGTTTGTAAGAGGGCGCTGCGTATTGGGCCCATAGCCAAGGCTAGGCTAGCTAAAGCCCAGGTAATAATTAGTAAGGCTAGGGTTTGGTAAAGGAAGAAAGCGGTATTTAAAGAAAAGAACACCATAGCTAAAGCAAGCGTTAAAGGTGGTAGTGCATAGCCTATGTAGGTGGAGCGTTCTATAGCAGTAGAAATGCGTGAAGGGTAGCGCACCAATAAGTAGGCTACAGGTAAAGCAAAGCCAGCCGCTAAAATTGCAGCAGGAAAGGCAGCCATAGCAGAGCGTAAAAAGGTAGCAGGTACGGCTAAGAAAAAGCTTAAGTCAGGTGGAGCTAAAATTAACCAATAGGCCAAAATCATTAAGGGTAAGCCTGAAGAACAGAGGAAAACTATAGCTAAATAAACCCAAGCAGGAATGACCTTCCAGCCAAGTTTAGAGGCTGCTTTAGAGCGAGCTATACCGCTACCTACGCTAGCAAGTCGCTTACGTTTAACTAGGGTTTCCATCAATACAAAACTACCCGCTAAGGCGAGTAGCATAAGTGACAGCCAAGCGGCATAGACTCGATCAAAAGCTCCTGAGTACTGGGTGAAAATAGCATAGCTAAAAGCGTCATAACGCATTAAAGCGACGGCTCCAAAATCACCCATAACATACAAGCCAATAACCAACCAACCCGCCATGAGTGCAGGGGCTAGGTGAGGTAAAAGCACCTTAAAAAAGATTTGTGTAGGTGAGTAACCTAAAGATTGTGCGCTTTCTTCTAAGCTTCTATCTAACCCAAGTAGGGCAGCCCTTAGGTTTAAAAATAAATAGGGAAAGGTGTAAAAAGCTAAAGCAAAGACTGCGCCCGAGTAACCGCTAACGCGTGGTAGTTGCCAGTCAAATAGTTGAGCAAAAATACCATAGTGTCCACCTAAACCTAGTAGTGCATAGGCCATGACATAACCGGGTACTGCAAGGGGTACAACAGACAAGAGGGTGATGGCTTTTTTATAGCGAATATCAGTGCGCGTTACTAACCAAGCCGTAGGCAAGGCCATAAGCGTGGTCACTAATAGCACCCCCAGCGTCAGTTTGAGTGTGTTGCTAAGTAGCTCTAAATTACGCGGCCGAAAAACCAGCTCCCGCAACATGGCAGGGTCTGCCTGAAAAGCCCTTAAGCCCAAGTAAAACAAAGGCACCACCATGGCAAACGCAATGACCACAGAGGGTATTAAAATATAAAAAGGTGGCCTTTGTCCCCAAGCTCTATAAATGTAAGTCGCAAAAGGTGCAGACATAGGGTGTAAGCCATTGTTAACTAGGAAATATTAGTTTGAAAATAGCATATTTAGCTAGTTTGGTAAATGATAATTATACTCAGCCATCTGGCTGTCGTTTGATTTTAATCAAGGCGACTTGAGTTGTTCATACAGTAAATCACTGACTTCTATAGCCCAATGATCTAACCAGGCTTGGCTGGTAGCTAGCAGAGCTGCGGTGGTTAATTCTGTTACTTGTGGCTGAGCATTCCATTGGTGTTGCAAAAGATTATTGCCCTGTGCATCTAGCAGGTTAATTTGAATTGCTATATCTAGCTGCTGTTTGGCTGTATTTAAATACCATTCTTGCAGGGTGATGCGTAAGCGATAAGTTGAACGGTAACCAGGCTGGTCAACTAGGCTGGTTTCTAACCATGACTGCTGGCCCAAAAAATTACTTATAAGCTGCTGAACTTGTTGGTCTAAGCTTTCTGCCCACCTTTGTTTACCAAAGGGTGATAGTTGGTGTTCTTGGCTACGATACCAAATTTCTCTTGTGCGCAAGGGGGCTGGTGCGGTGGGGCGTTCAACAGCTAAAGAAATACCTAAACTCATTGGCTGGTTGGTTAATGTGTCTGGTGGGCTAGGAAGTGTTTTGAGTAGCCATTGCTGAGGTGCTGTTTCTGGCTGGGGAACTAACAAGCTATCAGTACAACCCGTTAATAACCAGCCGGTTAATACTAGGGAAAAAAAATAACGCATACTGCTCTCCTTGTAGCCTATTCGCCTGGGCCAGCAGGTTGGGTTTGATTGCTACGTATCCAGGTGTTGCTTTCAAGTCTTAGTTGTTCTGCAAGGTTTTCAGCTTGTAAAAGTAATGGGCTGAGTAGTCGAGCACTGGTTTGCGTATCTTCACTCAAATTTTGTAACTGTTGGCTCATCAACTGCAGTTCTTGAGTTAAGCTTGCTTGTAATTCTTTTGTGCTGTCAGAAAAATCATGGGCTAGCTGGTTAAATACTTGGGGTTCAAAAGCGCTGATGCGTTCTTCTGCTGTATTGCTTAGTTGTTCTAAAGAAGTGAGCAGGCTGCTTACTTGCTGCTGCATGCGTTGATTGGTTAAAACACTTAGCTGATCGGTTAGCTGATTCAGTGATTTAGTGAGTTGATTAAAATTCTGTAGAGCCACATCAACTTTTTCAGTAATTTCACCTAGGCGAGAGCTTTGACTGGCAATTGTTGCAGGCTGCTTTTCGCTAGTTTCAAGCCTTTCTCCCTGAGTGTCGCTAGTATGTAGATCAATAAATAACAGCCCGGTGATACCTTGGAATTGTAGGGTAGCAAAAGTACTTTTTCGGATGGGTAGGTCGTTGTCTAAACGTAGTGATAGCTTGACTCTTTCTTCAGGGTCATTCACTAGGCTAATTTTTTCTACATAACCAACTGGAACACCACGGTACTTCACTGCTGCACGTTCATTTAAGCCAGAAACTGAATCATAAAAGTAGGTGACATAGGCTACTCGGTCTGTATTGCGGCTGTCTTGCGTCATATAGCCTATAAAAAATAGCCCAGCTAATATAAGCAGAACAACAAAGCCACCTACAAGAGTGTAGTTAATTTTTGGGTTCATCCTTGGTTAACTCCTATACCGCGTGTGCGTGCACCAGCAGCACGGGTGTTAGCAAAGTAATGCTTAATGACTGGATGGCTATTGACCGTTAGTTTTTCCATGGGTGCTTTACTTAACACCTGTTTGTCTCCTAAAAAAGCGACTTGATTACTAACTCGCCACAGTGAATCTAAATCATGGGTTACTAGAATAAGTGTTAAGTCTAGAGTGGCATGTAATTCCAGTAGCATATCATCAAAATCGCTGGCGCTGGCTGGGTCTAAACCTGCAGTGGGTTCATCTAACAATAACAGGTTAGGGTCTAGGGCTAGGGCGCGTGCAACGGCGGCACGTTTCAGCATGCCGCCACTTAATTCTTGGGGTAACTTAGTTGCTGCACTGGCTGCTAGGCCAACGAGCTTTATTTTTAGCATGGCTAGCTCTTTTATAAAGCTTTCGGGTAGGCGCTGGTGTTCTCTTAGGGGCAGCATAATGTTTTCAAGCAGGTTTAAGCTAGTAAACATAGCACCCTGTTGAAACATAATGCCCATTTTTTTTCTTAGTTGAATCAAGTGGTTGGTAGAAAGCTGATCTGTAGCTTGTCCAAATAAAGTGACGCTGCCTGCTTGGGGTGTTTTTAAAAGTGCTATCTCGCTTAAGAGCACTGACTTACCACTACCGCTACCACCGACCAGTGCCAAACGCTCACCACGGTTAATTTTTAAATTTAAGTTTTGGTGTACAACTTGGCTACCAAACTGGGTGGTAATGTTTTTAAGTTCAACAAGGGGTAGGTTAGGGCTTTGCATTTTACCAGCCTGTATTACTGAAAATAACTGAAAAAACAGCATCAATAATGATGACTAAAAATATAGCTTGAACTACGCTGCGGGTTGTTCTTTCCCCGACAGCATCTGCGCCTCCACTGGCTAGCATGCCTTGCATACAACCTACGCTGACAATCACAATGGCAAACACAGGTGCTTTAATCATGCCAATAAAAAAATGGCTAACGCTAACTTCTTGGCTAAGCCTTTGCCAGAAAAGAGTGGGACTAATTTCTAGTTGTAGGTGAGCAACTAAACTACCACCGAGCAAACCAGTTAAATCGGCCAGGAGTGTTAATAATGGAAGGGTAATAATTAAACCTAGTAGTTTAGGTAAAATTAACCAGTCAAAAGGGTTTTGTCCCAGACTGCGTAAGGCTAGAATTTCTTGGTTGATATTCATGGTAGCCAGCTGTGCAGCGTAGGCTGAACCCGAACGCCCAGCCACCAAAATAGCAGTAATTAATGGGCCTAACTCTCTTAGGTGGGTAAGGGCTACTAATTCAACAATAAATACATTGGCCCCGTAGGTTTTTAGTTGTAAACCTCCTTGCCAAGCGATAACAGCACCTAGCAAGAAAGCTAGCAGTGCAATAATGGGTACAGCATGCAAGCCATCGCGTTGGATGACATCGAACAAAAGCTTAGGTTTGAATTGGCGAGGGTTGCATAGCAGGGTGTAAAAGGCAGTAAAGAGTTGACCTATAAAGTTTAACAGTTGGTTAGCATGCCCCCAAAACTGACTAAATCTAAAGCCAAGGTCTGCTAACCAGTTTGGGCTTTTAGGCTCTGGAATAGACTCTTCGCCTTCCTTTAGTACCAGACGCAGTAGTTGTTGCTGTGTTGGAGTTAAACCTTCAGGCCAGTTGCTAGCTTGTTTGCCAAAAATGTGTAAAAAAGCCATGGCTCCGTTAGTGTCCATGGCTAGTGTTACGATTTTAAGTTCTTTTGAGTAGGCAGCAATCGATGGTTGGAGATCGAGCCACTGCTTTAAATAAGCCGTAGTCCAATCGCCATAAAGTAAGTAGTTACCATCAATTAGTGAAAGGCTAGGTTGTTGCCTTTGCTCTTGCATAGCTACTCCAAAAAAATCCTTAAGGATTGAAGTATCCCTTTTTAGTTCTTAGTTGTCAGCTTTAGCTCTTAATTGTCGGCTTTTGTCCCTGGTTTTTTGGGATAGTTTTTTTTGGAGCCAAAACTTTTTGACCTAGGCTTTCTAGCTGCTGGCTTTTGCCCTGGAGCTGAGGGTTGGTTTTTTCTAGGCTGATTATTAGACCGATTTCTTGGTGGTAACTTGGCTAGTGTTTTATTAAATTCAGGTAGGCTTTCAACGGTTAGAGCCTTTTTAATTAAGCGCTCAATATCACGCAATAGTTTTACTTCATCTTTAGACACTAACGAAATAGCCTGACCTGTAGAGCCCGCTCTACCTGTACGGCCAATGCGGTGTACATAGTCTTCTGCCACGTTGGGCAGCTCGTAGTTCACCACTTGTGGTAGTTGATCTATGTCTAAGCCGCGTGCGGCAATATCGGTTGCCACTAAAACTTGCACACTGCCATCTTTAAAACCAGTTAAAGCTTTGGTTCTTGCGCCTTGACTTTTATTGCCATGAATAGCAGCAGCTTGAAAGCCTGAAGCTTCTAACTGTTGGGTAAGCTTATTGGCACCGTGTTTGGTTTTAGTGAATACCAATACCTGAAACCAGTTATGGTCTTTAATGAGTTGTACTAATAAAGCAGCTTTTTCAGCTTTTTCAACTTTATAAATTTTTTGCTCAACGCTAGGTGCAGCGGCATTAGGGGGTGTGACTGACACTTCAACTGGGTTGTTGACTAGGCCCCTAGCAAGTTTACGAATATCGTTAGAAAAAGTAGCCGAAAATAATAAGTTTTGACGCTTAGGCGGCAGAATTTTTAAAATCTTTTTAATGTCGTGAATAAAGCCCATATCTAACATACGGTCGGCTTCATCTAGTACCAACACTTCAAGTTTAGAAAATTTCACAGCATTTTGGTTGTATAAATCCATTAGGCGGCCTGGGGTAGCAACCAGAATATCGACGCCTTTACGCAGCTTCATCATTTGTGGGTTAATTTTAACGCCACCAAAAACTACCGTAGAGGTTAGTTTTAAACCTTGGCTATAGGTAGCAACGCTTTCTGCTACCTGGGCAGCTAGTTCACGCGTGGGGGTTAAAATTAATGCGCGAGCTTGGTTAGCAGTGGCAGGTTTGCCTGCTGCTAGGCGCTCTAAAATAGGCAGGGTAAAACCAGCTGTTTTACCCGTACCTGTTTGTGCAGCTGCCATAACATCTTTGCCTGCTAAAATGGCGGGGATGGCTTGGGCTTGAATAGGTGTTGGGCGGGTATAGCCCTGCTCTTTAAGAGCGTCAAGAATCGGGGCGCTTAGGCCCAGAGTAGAAAAACTCATGTGGGGATAAATCTCGGTAACTGACAGAAAAAATACGAAAAGGCCTAGCTCTGCAGGCGGGAGAACTTAGCTTACAGGAATAAAGGCTGTAAAGGTAACCTATTTAACTTATCGACCTTAGGTGGCTGGTCTGTATTCAAGGCGGTGTTATACTTGCACGCAACAAAATCAGATGAAGAAGAGGACCTCGTTTATGACCGTCATCCGCCAGGAAGACTTAATTCAGAGTGTTGCCGATGCTCTGCAATTTATTTCTTATTACCACCCTAAAGATTTTATTGATTCTTTAAATGCTGCTTATGAGCGTGAAGAATCGCCAGCGGCAAAAGATGCCATGGCACAAATTTTAATTAACTCACGCATGTGTGCTATGGGGCATCGTCCTATTTGTCAAGATACCGGCATAGTCACTGTCTTTTTAGAAGTGGGTATGGATGTACGCTGGGACGGCGCAACCATGGGTGTTGAAGACATGGTTAACGAGGGTGTTCGTAAAGCTTACCTTCTACCAGATAATGTTTTGCGTGCTTCTGTATTGGCAGACCCAGACGGTAAGCGAGCTAACACCAAAGACAACACACCAGCTATTATTCATGTAAAACTGGTGCCTGGTAGCAAGGTTGAAGTACACGTAGCTGCCAAAGGTGGTGGCTCTGAAGCCAAGTCACATTTTGCTATGTTAAACCCTTCCGACAGCGTGGTTGACTGGGTTTTAGAGCAAATTCCAAAAATGGGTGCGGGCTGGTGTCCACCCGGTATGCTAGGCATAGGTATTGGCGGTACGGCAGAAAAAGCCATGCTTTTAGCTAAAGAAGCCTTGCTTGAACCCATTGATATTCAAGATTTACAAAAGCGTGGTGCAAGTAATCGCCCTGAAGAGTTGCGTTTAGAACTCTTCGACAAAATTAACCAGCTAGGGGTAGGCGCACAAGGTTTAGGTGGGTTAACCACCGTTTTAGATGTAAAAGTTAAAGACTACCCAACCCATGCAGCTAACAAGCCTGTAGCACTTATTCCTAACTGTGCAGCCACTCGCCACACGCATTTCACTCTAGATGGTTCTGGTCCTGCAGTTTTAGAAGCACCTAAGTTAGAAGACTGGCCAGAAGTGACCCGTGAAGCGGGTGCTGACGTTAAGCGCATTAATCTAAACACGGTAACGCGTGAAGAAGTGAAAGACTTAAAGCCTGGCGATGTGGTTTTACTAACGGGCAAAATGTTGACAGGCCGAGATGCTGCGCATAAGCGCATGGTAGACATGATTAACAAAGGTGAAGAGCTGCCGGTAGATTTAAAAGGCAAGTTTATCTATTACGTTGGCCCTGTAGACCCAGTACGTGACGAAGTGGTTGGACCAGCCGGCCCTACAACCGCAACGCGTATGGACAAGTTTACCCGCACTGTACTAGAAAAAACCGGCTTGCTGGGCATGATAGGTAAGTCTGAGCGTGGTCCTATGGGTATAGATGCCATTCGTGATAACCAAGCCGTTTACCTAATGGCTGTCGGTGGTGCTGCTTATTTGGTTGCTCAGGCAATTAAACATGCCAAAGTGCTGGCTTTTGAAGACTTGGGGATGGAAGCTATCTACGAGTTTGACGTAGAAGACATGCCCGTAACGGTTGCCGTGGACGTTGCTGGTGATTCTATCCATACCCTTGGCCCAGCTAAGTGGAAGGATATAATTGCTAAAGATGCCACTCAAGGCTAGTGATAAACAAACCCCAAGGATGGGGTTTGTTTTTAGGATGTTTATGAAACGCTTTAATAAAAGCTCCAGTGTTTTGATTTTGCCCGTCACTTTCTCATTAGTGCTTGCCTTGTCTATTTTTATTGCTGGCTGTGGTTTTACTCTACCCAAAAATCAGGGTGAGTATTCAGCAGCTTTACCACCAGCTACAGAAGGTAGGTTAGCAGTAGCCATTAATGAAATGAAATCTGAACACCCAGATTTAACAGGTGTTATTCCCTTGTCTAAAGGAGCTGAAGCTTTTGCAGCGCGCATGTTATTAGCGGATGCAGCCACCTCTTCTATAGATACTCAATACTATATTTGGCGTGCTGACCTAACGGGTTATTTATTATTAGACAGATTGAAACAAGCTGCAGACCGAGGTGTGCAAGTAAGGTTGTTGTTAGATGATCATGGAACTTCTGGTTTAGACCCTGAAATTGCTGCGTTACAGGCACACCCGAATGTTGAAGTACGTTTATGGAACCCTTTTAATTTACGAAAATTCAAACTGCTTTCTTTCACCTTTGATTTTTTTCGGCTGAATCGCCGCATGCACAATAAAAGTTTTACCGTCGATGGTCATGCCAGTGTGCTGGGTGGTCGTAATATTGGTGATGAATATTTTAGTACTGGCATAACACCCTTATTTGTTGACTTAGATGTGCTGGTTGCAGGAGAAGTCGTACCACTAATTTCACAAGACTTTGATCGTTATTGGAATAGCCCTTCTGCTTATCCAGCCGGTCAAATTGTGACCAAGCCAGCTAAAGGCACCCCCATTACAGATAAAATTGCTGGCTACAATCAGAGTCAGCAAATGGCGGACTATAGAAAAATTTTACAAGAAACAGAAATGGTTACTAGGCTTACTGCTGGCGATCTAGAGTTGGAATGGACTAAGGTTAAGCTGGTCAGTGATAGCCCTGCAAAAGGGCAGGGCGCTTTGCCAAAAGAAGATTTGCTGGGTGGGCATATTGCTGAAGCGGTTGGCACCATTGAACAACAGTTTGACGGGGTTTCTGCCTATTTTGTGCCGGGTAAAGAGGGTGTGAAAGCCTTTACTAGGCTTGAAAAAAGAGGCGTAGAAGTACGAATGTTAACCAATTCATTGGAAGCAACTGATGTGCTGCCTGTGCATGCGGGCTATGCGAAACGACGAAAAAAAATGTTAGAAGGCGGGGTTGAGCTTTTTGAGCTGCGCCGCCAGGTAGACGGTGGTGATGAGGTGAGTAAAAAGCTGGGGCCCTTTGGTTCTTCAGGTGCCAGCCTGCATGCCAAAACCTTTGCCGTCGATGGTAAACGTATTTTTGTAGGTTCGTTTAACTTTGATCCACGTTCAGCACGCTTAAATACTGAAATGGGTTTGCTAATAGATAGTGAGCGCTTGGCAGGTGGGCTGCATACTGCATTTGATACAGGTTTAGCAGGTACAGCCTGGCAAGTTAAAAAAGAAGACGGAAAGCTGGTATGGGTTAACCCTAGTAATGATGCTGCGTCTCCTTTAACTAAAGAGCCGGGCAGTGGTTTTTGGAGCAACCTCAGCTTGAAGGTCATCGGCTGGCTGCCAGTTGAGTGGTTGCTTTAGGAATTATCCATCCTTTGTTGCTTCATGTTATCCTTACCCGATAAATTTTCTTTCAGTGGCTGCGGTAGCAAGCTTATGGGTTATCAAGTTTTAGCGCGAAAATGGCGTCCAAAAAATTTCCATCAACTGGTGGGGCAAGACCACGTTAGTCGAGCGTTAGTGAATGCACTCGATACTGACCGTCTGCACCATGCTTACTTGTTTACGGGTACACGCGGGGTAGGTAAAACTACGCTGGCGCGGATTCTTGCTAAATGCCTTAACTGCGAAACAGGTGTTACCAGTGAGCCTTGTGGCATTTGTTCAACCTGTGAAGCCATAGATACTGGGCGCTTTGTAGATTTAATCGAAGTGGATGCTGCCAGCCGAACTAAGGTTGAAGATACCCGAGAGCTACTCGATAACGTGCAGTATGCGCCAACTCAAGGGCGCTATAAGGTTTATCTCATTGATGAAGTCCACATGCTGTCTACTCACAGCTTTAATGCTTTATTAAAAACCTTAGAAGAACCACCACCCCACGTTAAGTTTTTATTAGCAACCACCGACCCACAAAAGTTACCAGCCACTGTTTTATCACGCTGCTTACAATTCCAGCTAAAGAACATGCCTGCAGAGCGGGTGGTTGAACACCTGCGTTTTTTATTAACAGAAGAAAAAGTTAGCTTTGATGAAGCCTCTTTAAGGCTATTAGGTCGTGCTGCAGATGGTTCAATGCGTGATGCTTTAAGTTTGACTGATCAGGCCATTGCCTTTGGGCAGGGCAACCTAGTGGCAGAACAAATTGCCAGCATGTTAGGTGTGTTAGATCACCAGCATTTACAGGGCTTGTTGCGTGCTTTGGTTAAACATGATCCTGCCGAACTAATGGCCGTGGTTGCAACACTGGCTGAACAAGCGCCTGACTTTGCCTCTGTACTGCAAGACTTAGCTAGTCTTTTGCACCGCTTAACTCTAGCGCAGGTTGTACCCGATGCTTTACCAGAAGATCAACTTAATCGGGAAGAGTTAATTCAGTTAGCTGCTAGCTTGCCAGCAGAAGAAGTGCAGCTTTATTACCAGCTAGCTATAGAAGGTCGTCGAGACTTACCCTTAGCTCCTGACCCACGCACAGGGTTAGAAATGACGCTCTTGCGTATGTTGGCTTTTCGGCCACAGGGGATTCCTGAGTTACCCGAGCAGCCCTTAACTCCGCAAGCCACTGACCCAAAGCTCCAAGCCCCTGAAACAGCAGAAACACTTGCTCATGAGTCTATTTCATCAGCAGAAATAGCTACTCAGCCAGTTGTTCAGGGGCAGCCCAGTGAGCCACAAAGAGCAGCTGAACCAAGAGTTAGTCCACTAACCCCGGCCGTTGCCATGCAAGTGAATGAGCCTCAAGCAGTTCAAAATGTGAGTGCTCTACCACCTAGGGTTCACCAAGAGAAGCTCGCTACTCTTGAAAACAATGAAGACTGGTTACAAATGTTTGATCAGCTCAATTTACAAGGTTGGGCTGGCACACAAGTTCGTAACCTCTGCTTGTTAGAGCGGCAAGGTAATAGTCTACGTTTTGCAGCACCTGCTCAGGCTTTAGCTTTCATAAATGACGATCTAAAAGCTAGCCTGTTAAGCCAACTGCAAAACCTACTAAAAGAAGATTTACAACTGGCTTTTGAAGCACAAGACCCTTTACCCTTCGATAACGTGTCTGTACGTAGAGAAAAGTTACGCGGTCAATTATTAACGGCTACCCTTGAGTCTTTTCAACAGCACCCGCATATACAGCTACTAGAAGAAGTTTTTGATGCTGAATTAGATGCTGCAAGTCTTGTACCTGCAGCTTGGCTAGAAGAAAATAAACTCCATTAATTTTAAGGTAGGAGCTAAGAATGTTTAAAGGTATGGGTGACATGGGTAAGCTAATGAAGCAAGCCCAAGAAATGCAAGGTAAAATGCAGCAGATGCAAGAAGAGGCAGCAAATGCAACTGCTGTGGGCGAGTCGGGTGCTGGCTTGGTGAAAGTAACCATGACGGGTCGCCATGATGTGCGCAAAGTTGAGTTAGACGACAGCCTGTTGCAAGAAGAAAAAGAAATACTAGAAGACCTTTTAGCTGCGGCAGTTAATGATGCCGTTCGCAAGGTTGAAGAGATGACTAAAGAGAAAATGGCAGGCCTGACGGGTGGTATGGATTTACCCCCTGGCTTTAAGATGCCCTTTTAATCACCATGCAATTTAGCCCTTTAATAGAAGAGCTTATACAAGCACTGCGCTGCTTGCCTGGTGTTGGACCTAAAAGTGCTCAGCGCATGGCTTTACAGCTTTTAGAAAGAGATAGGGCTGCTGGTAAGCACCTAGCCGAAGTCTTGCAGCTTAGTATGAGTGAAGTAGGTCATTGCGCTAGTTGTCGTACCCTAACTGAAGAAAAACTCTGCCGAGTTTGTACCAGTGGGCGGCGCAACGACCAAGTGCTTTGCATTGTAGAGACACCAGCAGACATGCTAGCACTAGAACAAAGCGGTGTTTATGATGGTCGCTATTTTGTACTCCTAGGTCACTTGTCACCCCTTGAGGGTATCGGCCCTGATGACTTGGGTTTTGACGAGTTGGTTGAGAAATTACGCAGCCAACCAGTAGAAGAGGTTATTTTAGCAACTAACCCAACCTTAGAAGGGGAGACTACTGCTCAGTATTTACTCGAGCTGTTATCTTCCTTGCCACTTAAAGTGACTCACCTGGCTCAGGGTATTCCCTTGGGTGGTGAGCTTGAATATCTGGATGGCGGTACTCTGTCACGAGCTTTTTCGGGTCGTCAGGGTTTTGCTTCCGTTAAGGAAACCAACGGATGAGTTTTGACCGTATCTGGGTTGATGATCTGCAACACCTAGAAACACTATGTACTGGCTGGCAAACACTTGATGAGCTAGCCATGGATACCGAGTTTATACGCACCGATACTTTTTACCCTCGTCCTGCATTGCTTCAAATTGGTGATGGCAAGGCGAGTTATTTACTTGATGTGCTAACCTTGGGCCGCCCAGAATGTTTGCGCAACCTACTAGTGACGGGGCCATTAAAAATTTTTCATAGCTGCTCAGAAGACTTAGAAATGTTGCAGCATTGGTTAGGCGTTTTACCTAACCCACTAGTGGATACCCAGTTAGCCGTTAGCCTAGTCGAAGCTGACTCAGCTATAGGCTATCAGCGCATGGTAGAAAAATACTTGGGTATTGTGTTAGACAAGGGTGAGACTCGTTCCAATTGGTTGCAGCGACCTCTAACTGAATCACAGCAGCTTTATGCCGCCCAAGATGTTGAGTTTCTGCTACCCATTTGGCATCAGCTAAAAGAAAAGCTAGCAGCAGAAGGCAAGTTAGAAATACTAACTGAAGAAAGCCGTTGGCTGCTTGAAGAAGCAATGGAATACCACCCCCAAGATGCTTGGCAAAGGTGTAAGCAAGCTTGGCGATTAAACGGTCGACAGCTAGCGGTGTTGCAAGCTCTTGCCAGTTGGCGTGATGAGAAAGCCCGCCAGCTAGATAAGCCCCGCAATCGGGTAGCTAGTGATGCCCAGCTACAGCTGTTAGCTGAAAAACAACCGCAAAATCAAAGCGACTTTTCACAAATTGATGAAATTGCTTTAGGTTGGGTTAAACGCCATGGTGATGATGTTATTCATGCCATTAAACAAACGCTAAGAACACCTGTAGAGTTATTGCCTACCCCGCTATCTTCGCCTAGATCACCTGAATACAAGGCAGTTCGCAAAGAGCTTAAAAAATCTTTAGTTGATTTAGCAAGCCAGCTAGGTGTGCCAGTAGAGCTATTAGCAAAACGCAAGCAAACAGATGAGTGGCTGCAGGCTTTAACACAAAAACAACGCCCAGAAGTACCAGAGAATTGGCCTAAGTGGCGACGGGTTCCCCTTGAGAAACTAATGAAACACTTGCATGTTAAAGGTGTAGTCTAGTGAAAATTATCACTGAGGTTTACCTCAGTAGTCTTAAAGATGAAATGTACCTTTATATAGATAAAAAACGCGGCTTAAAAGCAGTGCCAGAAGAACTAATGACCATTTTTGGTAAGCCTAAACCCGTATTTACTATTTTAATGACACCCAATAAAAAGCTAGCCCGCGTTGAAGGCAGCAAGGTTTTTAATCAATTAAAGGTTCAAGGTTTCTACTTGCAAATGCCTCCACCAAGAGATGAGTACTTGCTAGATCTTTATAAGGCTCCAACAGAGGCACGCTATTAATGACAGTCAGGCTTGCCTCACAACTTCGCCCTAAGTTTTGGCAGCTGCCACTAACAGAGCTAAGTGATTTAGAGTGGGAGGCTTTATGTGATGGCTGTGGACGTTGCTGTTTGCACAAGTTGCAAGATGTAGATGATAATCAACTTTATTATACGGATGTTGCTTGTAAGCTATTAGACTTAGAGACTTGTCGATGCAAGCATTACGCTGACAGAATTCAATACGTGCCTGATTGTATGTCGATTCGTGAAGAAGGTCAGGCGGTTTATGCACTCTTACCCTCTAGCTGTGCTTATCGCTTACGCAATGAAAATAAGCCGCTACCCTTATGGCACCCTTTACTCACTGGCAGCTCAGAAGCCATGCATGCGCTAGGGATTAGTATAAGAGGGCAGGTTGTTTCTGAAGAAGATATTCAAGAGGATGAAATAGAAGAGCGTATTATTCAGTGGATAGATTAGAAAAGCCATAAAAAAACGTTACACCTTGTAGCTTTTCTTCTGCTGCCTAGACCACTAGTATTAACCTTTTACAATTAAACTAAGTAGGATCACCTAGGGTAGAAGTTGTCATCTATGGATAATCTCATTGTTCTTAGCTGGTTGGCTTATTTTATAAGTTGTGCTTTTTTATTGCTGGCAAGCTGGAAGCTCATGTTTTGGCTGCCCTTCACTCTTAAAGTGGGTGTGGTTTTAAGTCAGCTGGCTATTTTGCTGGTGCCTACTGCAATTAATGAAACAGCCAAAGCACCCGCATTTATTGTGCTAGTCATTGATCTGCTTTCACGCTTACCATTAAGTGAAGCGCTCACTAAAGCTGCGCCTTTAATCGCTGCGCTAGTTTTAGTTTGGCCTATAGCTTTACTTTGGGGCTGGTTGAGAGGGCGCTACCTTAATTCACGGGTAGAAGCAGCAGAAGCTGAAAATTCAGACACAGAAACTAACTAAATTTTATTAAGTTACTTATAGGAAAATTGCGCTATGGTCGGATTCGTCTTAGTACTTACCTTTGTTATGTTAATTGCAGGTGTATTTGGTGGGTTAGTAAACTTTTATTTACTCAACCAAAATAACCGTGATACAACCGCTATGTTGCGCAGCGTTGTTGTGGGCGTGGGTGCAGCATTTTTAGTGCCCGTTATTTTAGACTTAGTAGGTAGCAGCATAGTGACGCAAAGCCAGAATGATCCTGGACAGTTACTTATTTATACCGGCTTATGTTTAATAGCAGCAATTGCCTCACGCTTAGTTGTAACCAATAAACTGGATCGTTCGCTTATGGCTGCCGACAGTGCTAAATCTGATGTCGAAGAGCTGCGTGTGCAGGTTAAGCAGCTACAACAATCCATTTATCCTCTTATTGAAACAGAAACTGAAATGGATTTAGCAAGAGAGGAAGAGCAAGAGGTGTTAGATACGCTTGATGTTGCTTCTACTCAGGTGCTTAAAGCTTTAGGTACTGGCCGCTACATTTTCCGTACCCAAGATAGCTTGTTAAAAGAACTAGACTTAGAAGATAGCGATATAATTAAGTCACTCAATGTTTTAGTAACCAAAGGATTAACTAATAAGGTTAACTCTAGCTGGGGCTTGCGTTGGCACTTAACCGAGCGTGGTCGTCATTTAGCTGAACTAAGTGTGTAACTAAGCTTTCATACACTCGCTAGGCTAGGGGTGAATTATTGGTTGTGGAGAGAAGCATGTTTGGACGCAAAACTATAAAAAAACTCTTATTGTTAGTGCTATTAGCTGGCTTGTTGCCTGCCACTCAGGCTTTTTCAGCACAGCCTGATGTACGCCTAGTAGTTGATATTTCAGGCAGCATGAAAAGAACTGATCCCAACAACCTACGCATTCCTGCCACTAATTTATTGATAGACCTACTACCCGCAGAAAGTAAAGCGGGTATCTGGACCTTTGGCGCTTACGTTAACATGCTAGTTGCACATGGTGATGCTAACGACGCTTGGCGAAATAATGCCCGTAATCAGGCAAAAAAAATTAACTCAGTTGCACTGTTTACTGATATTGAAAATGCTATAGAACGCTCTAGCTGGGATGTAAATAAACCAGATGCTAACACTGAAAAACACATCATTTTATTGTCTGATGGTTTAATTGATAACTCAGAAGCTAAGAGTGCAGAACAACGAGAAGCAGAAAACCAAAAGTCTCGCGATCACCTGCTCAGAGTTATTGTTCCTAAGTTAGCTAAAGCTGGCTACACCATTCATACCCTAGCTTTATCAGACGAAGCCGATCACGACCTAATGGCAACCATGGCGCAGCGTACAGGTGGCTTGCATGCTATAGCCTATGAAGCTAAAGACTTAATGCCTTTGTTGCTGCAAATAATTAACCGCCTAGTGCCTAGTGAAGAAGTCCCCTTACAAAATAATCGTTTTTTAATTGACCCCACCATTGATGAGTTTACCCTCTTGGTATTCCATGGCGCGGGTGCCTCAGTTAGCCTGCATAATCCAGCAGGTGAAACCTTCGATTCTAGTTCATCCAACTCAACGATGCGCTGGCATGGTAATAGTCGCTACACCATGATTACGGTAAAAAAACCAGCAGCGGGTGAGTGGTATATAGAGACGCCTGAGCATCCAGATAACCGAGTAACCGTAATTTCAGATATACGCTTCCACTCTACTAGCTTGCCACCCACTATTTATCGTGGTTACCCACAAAAAGTAGAAGCTTGGTTTACTGAAGAAGGCAAGCTTATAGACCGCCGAGAGTTTTTAACGCTTCTCGATGTTAAAGCAACCAACCAAAAAAGTGCCGAGCTGCTAGGTAAGTTTGCTATGCCCTTGGCGGCAAGCAAGCCTCACTACCAATTTACTTTTAAAGACTTCCCTAAACTGGGGGAGCAGACACTAAAAATTGAAGTTGATGGTCGCACCTTCTTGCGTCAAGTAACTCATAGTTTTAATGTTCAAGATGTTGTGGCAGCTAGCTTACAGCTACCTGATGATGGTAGTAGTCCTAGAGTTATTTTACGCGCCCAACATCCAGACTTAAAACCTGGTGATGTGAATTTTGATGTTCGTGCCAATGCTGAGCAGTTAGCTGCTGAATACCGCGGTGATGGTGAGTGGAAAGTAGACCTATCTAGCCTAGACAGAAGTGTGACTCAAACCATTAAAGTAGTAGTTGAAACTAAGCAGAAGAAAACACCTGTTAGCATTGAGCTGCCAGAGCTTATCTTGAGTGCAGAAGAGCAGGCTGGTACACCCAGTGTGATCCCCAACCCTGCACCCCAAGTTATACCTAGCCCTGTTATACCTATTGAAGCACCCACCAGCCCTAATGAGGTGACTGAAGGGGAAGTGGAAATAGAGGTAGAAGAGCCGCTAGAAGAGGTCGAGGAAGAAACACCTGAAGAGTCGACAGAGACCAGCCTCTTTGATCCTATCGAAAGCTGGGATGATCCACGTATGCCTTGGATTTATATTTCTCTAGGTATCGCTAATATAATTTTGTTCTTGGTAGCTTTTTTAATGTATCGCAGCTTTATTAATAAGCGCAAAAAGCGTCAGAAATCAGCTGAAGAAGACGAGCCAGAACCTCTATTAAGCCTAGATGATTCTTTAGATGATGCGCTAGATGAGTTTGGTGAAGATGACGAGCGTTAAGCGTATTTTAATAAACGGTTTATTAAGAAGGGCTAGGCTGAATGTGTGAATTGTTAGGCATGAGTGCCAATGTACCAACCGATATCACTTTCAGCATGGCAGGATTTTTACAAAGAGGCGGAGCAACGGGGCCTCACCGTGATGGGTGGGGTGTTGCCTTTTATGAGCAAGAAGGCTACCGGGAATTTAAAGACCCCTTTCCTTCGATAGACTCTCCTGTTGCTAAAATGCTGATGAACTACCCCATTAAAAGCCGTATTGTTATTAGCCATATTCGTCAAGCTAATGTGGGTGGTGTGAGCTTAGGTAACACTCACCCCTTTTCAAGAGAGCTTTGGGGTCGGCACTGGTGCTATGCACACAATGGCCAGCTAGCTGGCTTTAAAGATCAGTTACCCTTAACCTACTATAAGCCCACTGGCCAAACCGATAGTGAGTGGGCTTTTTGCTGGCTGATGGGTGAAATTCGGGAAGCCTTTCCTCAGCCACCCGAAGACCAAGCAGCACTTGAGCATTTAATTCATTCCTGCTGTGAAAAACTTCGTTTGTTAGGTGTTTTTAATCTGCTTATTTCAGATAGCCAACACCTTTACGCCTACTGTTCAACTAAGCTAGCGCACATTACCCGTCGAGCACCCTTTGGGCCTGCACAGCTAAAAGATACCGAACTAAAAATAGATTTTGCTGCCTGCACTACGCCTAAAGATGTTGTCAGCGTTATAGCAACTGAACCACTAACCCTTGATGAAACCTGGAATATAATGCAACCAGGTGAGCTAGTTGTATTTGAAAGTGGTGAGCTAGTAACTGTTAGGCCTAGCCATACCCTACCTAAAATTTAATACAAGCAACCCAAGCAAGTATTTAAGTCATCCTCGTTTGATAAAGAGAGCAACATGAAATTTACTGGAACAAAAAACTACGTTGCCACTGAAGAGCTTCAGTTGGCGGTGAATGCAGCTATCACTTTGCAGCGCCCTTTACTTATTAAAGGTGAGCCAGGCACAGGTAAAACTTTGTTAGCAGAAGAAGTGGCCGAAGCCTTAGATATGCCACTGATTACCTGGCACGTTAAATCGACCACCAAAGCACAGCAAGGCTTGTATGAATACGATGCTGTTTCTCGTTTACGTGACTCGCAACTAGGTACCGATAAAGTACACGATATCAGCAACTACATAGTGCCAGGCAAACTTTGGGAAGCCTTTACTAGCGAAAAACCAGCTGTATTGTTAATCGATGAAGTAGACAAAGCAGATATTGAGTTTCCTAACGACCTGCTGCTAGAGCTAGACCGTATGGAGTTTTATGTTTATGAAACTCAAGAAACCATTAAAGCTACTCAGCGTCCCTTGGTCATTATTACCTCTAATAATGAAAAAGAACTTCCTGATGCTTTCTTGCGTCGTTGCTTCTTCCACTATATTCGTTTTCCAGACCGAGACACCATGCAGCAAATAGTGGACGTTCACTTCCCAGGTGTACAGCAAGCCTTAGTTCAAAAAGCGCTAGAGGTTTTTTATGACCTACGCGATATCTCCGGTTTAAAGAAAAAACCCAGCACTTCAGAGCTTGTCGATTGGATAAAGCTACTTATGGCGGACGAAATGGCTCGAGGTGAACTACTGAGTGAAGATGCAAGCACGAGTGTGCCGCCTTTAAGTGGGGCTTTGGTTAAAAATGAACAGGATGCAGGACTATTAGAGCGTCTAGCTTTTATGATGCGTCGCCAAAATAGATAACTTATGTTAATTGATTTTTTTGAAGAAGTGAGAGCCGCTGGTGTACCCGCTACACCACGCGAGCTATTAGACTTAATTCGAGGTTTACAAGCCGATTTAGCCTTTGCTGAAATTGATGACTTCTACCTTTTAGCTCGTACCTGCCTAGTTAAAGATGAAAAATACTATGATCGTTTCGATCTAGCCTTTTCCAGTTATTTTAAAGGCATCGGCAGCCTAGATGAACTACTAGAAAAAGTGATTCCCGATGATTGGCTAAGGCAAACCTTTGAAAAGTTTTTAAGCGAAAAAGATCGTAAAAAAATTAAAAGCTTAGGCAGCCTTGAAAAACTAATGGAAGAGTTTAAAAAGCGCCTAGAAGAGCAAAAAGAACGCCATGCAGGTGGTAGTAAATGGATAGGCACAGGCGGAACCTCACCCTTTGGTCATGGTGGCTATCACCCAGAAGGCATAAGGGTAGGCGGAGAATCTAAAAACCGCAGCGCAGCCAAGGTGTGGGAAAAGCGAGAATTCAAAAACTTTGATGACTCCCTCAGCTTAGGTAATCGCAACATCCAGGTTGCGCTTAAGCGACTACGCCAGTTCGCACGCACTGGTGCAGCAGAAGAACTCGACCTAGATGGCACCATTAAAGCCACAGCTAGTAATGCCGGTTATCTCGATTTAAAAATGGTGCGCGAAAAGCACAACTCGGTAAAAGTTCTATTACTACTCGATGTGGGTGGTTCTATGGATGATCACATAGAAATGCTTGAAGAGTTGTTTACTGCCTGCCGTACCGAATTTAAACACCTAGAACACTACTACTTTCATAATTGCTTGTATGAGTCTGTTTGGAAGGATAACGATAGACGCTTTAACGAACGTATACCTACCATGGACTTGCTACATAAATACGGCCCTGATTATAAGGTGATTTTTGTTGGCGATGCTTCCATGTCGCCTTATGAAATTGCCGTAGCTGGTGGCAGTGTTGAACACTTCAACCAAGAGCCTGGGCAGGTGTGGCTTAAGCGAGTGCTAAATAATTGGAATAAAAGTGTTTGGTTAAACCCTGTACCCGAAAAGTATT
Organism: Marinospirillum insulare DSM 21763; assembly: GCF_000686905.1. Classification (GTDB taxonomy): domain Bacteria; phylum Pseudomonadota; class Gammaproteobacteria; order Pseudomonadales; family Halomonadaceae; genus Marinospirillum; species Marinospirillum insulare. Next base: position 25,018 of record NZ_JMLW01000006.1, on the reverse strand, counting down.
GGGGCTATACACAATCTATAGCTATGATTAACCAGCTTATGGATAACCGTATGTACCCCTTAACTATTGAAGGCTTGGATGCTGCAATGAAGGAGTTAATTAAGTGATCCAAGTGTTACAAACACTCGCTAAGAATACTTTAGGGCGAGATTTTGTTGTGGGAGATCTGCATGGTTATTATGCAGAGCTGATGCAGGCTTTAGAGCAGGTGAGTTTTGATTTTACCCAAGACCGCCTGCTAGCCGTGGGTGATTTAATTAACCGTGGGCCAGACTCTTATAAATGTTTACAACTAGTCAATGAGCCTTGGTTTTTTTCTGTGCAGGGCAACCATGAGCGTTTAATGGTGCATAGCTTAGCTGGCAGCCTAGCGGCTTATAAAGCTTGGCAAAAGCATGGCGGTGGTTGGGCAGCACTTTATAAAGAAGAAGAGCTACAAGAAATGGTAAGGCTGATTCACAATAAAATGCCTTTAGCTATTGAGGTTAGTCAAGGAGAGCAGTGCTTAGGAATAGTTCATGCAGAAGTGCCCCAAGATGATTGGAGTATTTTAAGGCAATGGCAGGGTGAACCAACCCGAGAATTACTAGATTCAACAGCCCTTCTACGTAAGCGCTTACATAAAAACTTAGATCACCCAGTTGCCAATATAGATGCCGTAGCCTGCGGTCATACCCTAGTAAAAAAACCTACCCGTTTAGGTAATGTAACCTACTTAGAAACAGGTATCTGTGCCCCACAGATAGAAGGTTATTTAACGCTAGTAGAGGCTACAAAGCTTTTACAAAACTAGCTCTTATGTTGATTTTATTGCCTTTGTTTAATCGATTAGTAAAAGCTATTAAGCCTATTGAATAAGGTTTCACTAAATTAATGCTTTCTTGTGCTAGTATTATTACCAGTACCTCAAATCAATTGGAGAAATGACATGAGTGAAGTAACGAATCCTGTACTACCTGGCTTGAACCAACCAGCACCTGACTTTGAAGCAAAAACAACTTACGGTGTTAAAAAGTTGTCTGACTATAAAGGCAAGTGGTTGGTATTGTTTTCTCACCCGGCTGACTTTACACCTGTTTGCACCACTGAGTTTATGGCTTTTGCTAAGTATCACCCACAGTTTCAAGAACTAAACTGTGAGCTACTTGGCTTATCGATAGATAGCTATTACTCCCACGTTGCATGGGTGCGTAACATTAAAGAAAAATTTGGGGTAGAAATTCCTTTCCCAATCATTGAAGACTTGTCGATGAAAGTAGCCAATGCTTACGGCATGATTCAGCCTGGCGCATCTGATACTTCAGCAGTACGTTCGACTTATATCATTGATGATAAAGGCATTTTACGCGCCATGGTTTATTACCCCATGACTAATGGTCGCTCAATTCCTGAGTTTTTACGCTTAATTAAAGCGCTACAAACTTCTGATAAGCACAGTGTTGCTACCCCAGAAGGTTGGGAGCCAGGCGATAAAGTGATTGTACCACCACCAGCCGATGCTGATGCAGCTGAAGCGCGTGAAGGTGAAGGTTATGAATGTGTGGACTGGTACTTCTGTAAGAAAGAATTAGACGTATAACTTTTAACGTCTTTTAACTTAACCCCAGTAGAGGCTAGCTTCTACTGGGGTTTTTCATTTCTATGGCTTTAATTAACCAAGGGTGATTTTGGGAAGCTCTGGTGCTTCTAATACTGATTTTTCAGTTGGAGCAATAACCGTAGCTGTACCTAAAACTACTTTTTCACCTTTTTGGTTGGTTACTAGGCAGTCAAGAATCACAACATTTTTTTCTTTTTTCTCTTTTACGGTGAGTTTTACGGTGAGTGTATCACCTAGTTTTACTGGGCGACGAAAGCTTAAATCTTGGCCCATATAAATTGTACCTGGCCCAGGTAGGGTGGTTGCTAAAGCCGCTGAAATAAGGGAGCCAGACCACATTCCATGCGCAATTTGTTCACCAAACATGGTAGTTTTAGCAAATTCTGCATCTAGGTGAAGGGGGTTAACATCACCTGAAACGGCAGCAAAAAGCACTAGCTCTTTTTCAGTTAAGGTTTTTTCAAAGACTGCATCATCACCAATGTTTAATGTGTCGTAGGGGCGATTTTCTAAAGTGGTCATGGGTTATTCCTTGTGGTTGATAAGCTAAAGTTGTTGGCATAATACAGTAACTCTTGGCATTATTGAAAACTAGTCGAGCGTTTGCTAGGTTTGTTGCAATTCTACAAGAGTCTTATACTTTTGCACTGCAAATTAAGGCTAAATAGCATAATGTAGTTTTTTTACTAAAGCGTAATATTACACCCGGTTAATTAACAAATAGAGGCCACCGCATGCAGCACACCAATATTTATAATATGGGGCTAAATCAAAATGCAGCAAACTTTGCTGCCTTAACGCCAATTTCATTTTTACAGCGTTCAGCCAGTGTTTTTCCTAATCATGTTGCGCAAATTCACCATGATGTGAAAATTACTTGGGCGCAAACTTATAAGCGTTGCGTTCAGTTAGCATCAGCCTTAAACAAAGCGGGCATTACCGAAGGTGATACTGTTGCCTTTATAGCCCCGAACATAGTGCCTGTATTTGAAGCCCACTTTGGTGTACCTATGTGTGGTGCAGTGCTTAATGCTATTAATACACGCTTAGATGCTGAAGCTATTTCTTTTATTCTGCAACACGCTGAAGCCAAAATTATTTTTGTAGACCGTGAGTTTTCTGAAACTGCTTCGCGTGCGATTAAAATGCTAGGTGCTAATCGTCCACGTATTATTCATATTGATGACCCCTACTATGAAGGTGGCCAATTAATTGGTGAAATGGATTATGAAGCATTTATAGCCACAGGTGATGAGGACTATGCTTATAAAACACCTAAAGATGAGTGGGATGCTATAACGCTTAACTACACTTCGGGTACAACAGGTAACCCTAAAGGTGTGGTTTATCACCACCGTGGTGCTTATTTAAACGCTGTGTCTAATGCTGTTTCTTGGGATATGGGCGATCACCCTGTGTATTTATGGACGCTACCCATGTTCCACTGTAATGGCTGGTGTTTCCCTTGGACAATTGCTGCTACAGCCGGAACAAGTGTGAGTTTGCGTCATGTGCGTGCAGACGATATTTATAACTCGATTCGTGATAATAAAGTGGGCTACTTCTGTGGCGCACCCATTGTTTTGAATATGCTAAACAATGCCGATGAAGAACTTAAAGCAGGTATAGATCATCAAGTTAAAGTAATGACAGCAGGCGCACCACCACCAGCTTCAGTGATTGAAGGCATGGAGTCTATGGGCTTTGTAGTAACTCACGTTTATGGATTAACCGAAACTTACGGCCCTTGTGTGGTTTGTGCTTGGCATAGCGAATGGGATAGCAAAACACCTACTGAAAAAGCCCGTTTAAAATCACGCCAAGGCGTTAAATCACCCATGCAAGAAGATTTAATGGTTGCCGACCCTGAGACCATGGTTCCTGTACCTAAAGACGGTAAAACCATTGGTGAAATCTTTATGCGCGGTAATCTAGTGATGAAAGGTTATTTGAAAAACCCACGTGCTACTGAAGAAGCTTTCCAAGGGGGTTGGTTCCGCTCAGGTGACTTGGCTGTTTGGCATGCTGATACTTATGTAGAAATTAAAGACCGTTCTAAAGACATTATTATTTCGGGTGGTGAAAATATTTCTTCGGTAGAAGTTGAAGATGTCTTGTATCGTCACCCCGATGTTTCTGAAGCGGCAGTGGTAGCACGTCCTGATGAAAAGTGGGGTGAAACTCCCTGTGCCTTCATTACTCTAAAAGCTGGTTCTAAAGTAACAGAACAAGAAATTATGGATTTTTGCCGTGAGAATATGGCTGGGTTTAAAACACCTAAAACGGTTGTTTTCCGTGAGCTACCTAAAACTTCAACGGGTAAAATTCAAAAGTTTGTACTGAGAGATCAGGTTAAAGAGTTGTAATTTAAGGATATTTTGATTCTTAAGTAGTAGAAGCCAGCCTTAGGGCTGGCTTTTTTTTGTCTTTACAGGTTATAGTAAACGAGCGTTTGAATTGATGTGTGCACTAGTTGGTTAACTAGGCTTAAAGTCAGCACGTCACTTGCTAATCAACAATAATAAGCTGGCGAGGTTTGGTATGACAGAAATTGATATGAGTCGTTATGAGTCGGTATTGCAGGTATTTGATGAGTCCTGTGCGCGTTTTGCAGACCGGCCCGCCTTTACCTGTATGGGTAAAACAATTACTTATGGTCAGTTGGAAGAAAAAAGCCGCTACTTTGCAGCCTACTTACAAAATAATACCGACCTCAAAGAAGGCGACCGTATTGCAATTCAATTACCCAACACCTTAATGTTTCCTATTGCCGTTTTTGGTGCGTTAAGAGCAGGTTTAGTCGTAGTTAACACCAATCCACTTTACTCAGAAAGAGAAATGGAGCACCAGTTTAATGACTCGGGTGCCCGAGCGATAGTTGTGCTGGCGAACATGGCGCGAAGCGTACAAAAAGTTTTACGCTTAACTAACCTCAAGCATGTATTTGTTACTGAACTGGGCGATATACACCCCTTTATTAAGCGTCATGCAATTAATAAGGTGGTCAAGTATGTTAAAAAAATGGTGCCAGCCTACCATCTGCCCTATGCCATACCCTTTCGTAAAGCCTTGCATGTCGGGCGTAAAGGACACTGGGTTCCTACCAGAGCTAAGCTAGATGATATCGCTATTTTACAATACACAGGCGGCACAACTGGCGTAGCTAAAGGCGCAATGCTGACTCACAAAAACCTAGTCGCCAATATGCTGCAGGCTAGAGGGGTAATCGATAGCGTACTTAATGAAGGCGGCGAAACCGTTGTAGCTCCCCTGCCTATGTATCATATTTACACTTTTACGGTTAACTGCATGGTAATGATGGAACAGGGTAACCATTCTTTGTTAATTACTAATCCGCGTGATTTACCTAGTTTTGTTAAAGAACTTAAAAATAACCACTTTACGGGTTTTGTGGGTTTAAATACCTTGTTTGTCGCCTTGTGCAATCGAGAAGATTTTAGGGAGCTCGACTTTAGCAGCTTAAAACTGACTATTTCTGGTGGCATGGCTTTAACTAAGGCAGCAGCAGAAAAGTGGAAGGAAGTGACGGGTAGCGATATTGCTGAAGGTTATGGTTTAACTGAAACTTCTCCCGTTGCTACTTTTAACCCACTCAGGGCGATTAAGTTAGGTAGCATTGGTAAGGTGGTAGCTGGCACTGAAATTAAAGTGGTAGATGAAAATGGCGTGAAACTACCAACAGGTAAAGCGGGTGAGCTATGTATTCGTGGCCCACAGGTAATGAAAGGTTATTGGCAACAAGCTGAAGAAACAGCTAAGGTTTTAACAGCCGATGGTTGGTTTCATACGGGTGATGTAGCGGTAATAAGCGATGATGGCTATGCCTGTATAGTCGATCGTAAAAAAGACATGATCAATATGTCGGGCTTTAATGTTTACCCCAATGAAATAGAAGACGTTATCGCTTCTCACCCCGATGTGTTAGAAGTGGCAGCCGTAGGTGTGCCAGATGAAAAAAGTGGTGAAGCCGTTAAGGTGTTTATTGTTTCTCGTTCAGGTGACTTAACGGTAAAAGAAGTTCGTGGTTGGTGTAAAAAGCGCCTAACGGCTTACAAAGTACCGCGCCATGTTGAGTTCCGAGATGAGCTACCTAAAACAAACGTCGGTAAAGTGCTGCGTAGACAACTACGTGATGAAGCTAATTAAATTCAGTTATACTAGGTGGCTCGCAGTACTTAATTTTAAGTAACTCGTTTTAAAGCAACTAAAGAGCCACCATGTTTAAGTTGGAACAAGATTTATTGCAGCAATGCCTATTAAAAGATGTTCATCGCTTTAGTAGGCAACTGCACAAGCTGCGTAAATTACCTAGTAAAGCAAAGAATGCCCAACCCACCACGGCTAGCCAGCAAAATCAGCTAAGAGAAAAGTTACAAGCATCGGCTGCTAAAGTAGAAAGCCGTAAAGCCGCTTGGCCTAAAATAAATTATCCAGACCTACCAGTAAGCGAACACCGCGAAAAAATTCTTGCTGCGCTAACAGAAAATCAAGTTTTAGTTATAGCTGGTGAAACGGGTTCAGGTAAAACCACTCAGCTACCAAAAATTTGTTTAGAGCTAGGTTTAGGTGCGCGAGGTTTAATTGGGCATACCCAACCAAGGCGTTTAGCTGCTCGCTCAGTTGCCCAACGTTTAGCCGAAGAACTAGAAGTACCGCTAGGTGAGCAGGTGGGTTATCAGGTGCGTTTTCATGATCAGCAGACAGATAACACGCTGATTAAGTTAATGACCGATGGTATTTTGCTAGCAGAAACGCAAAAAGACCCATTTCTAAACCGTTATGAAGTTATCATTATTGACGAAGCGCATGAGCGTAGCCTTAATATTGATTTTTTGCTGGGCTATTTAAAACGCATTTTGCCACGCCGTCCTGATTTAAAAGTTATTATCACCTCAGCAACCATCGACCTAGAGCGCTTTTCTAAACACTTTAATAACTGCCCTGTTATTGAGGTTTCAGGTCGAACCTACCCTGTAGAAATAGAATACCAACCCTTATTAACCGATGACCCAGACACAGCCGATTTAACCTTGCAGCAGGGTGTTTTGCAGGCGTTAGAAAGTATTGAAACGGCTGAAAGAAGCAAAGGCTGGCTACATGGCCCAAGGGATGTGCTCATATTTTTGCCTGGCGAACGTGAAATTCGTGAAATGGCACATGAAATTCGCAAAGCCCAAAACTTTGGGCAGTTTCGTCATACCCAAGTATTACCGCTTTATGCACGCCTTCCTGCCGGTGAGCAACAAAAAATCTTTCAGCCTTCTAATCAGCGTAAAGTTGTACTAGCTACTAACGTCGCCGAAACCTCTTTAACTGTACCGGGTATTCGTTATGTGATTGACCCAGGTGTTGCCAGAATGAGCCGTTATAGCGTTAGGGCAGGGGTGCAGCGTTTACCCATAGAAGCAGTTTCCCAAGCCAGTGCTAACCAACGTGCTGGGCGTTGTGGGCGAGTTGCCGAAGGTTTATGTATTCGTTTATATAGCGAAGAAGACTTTAAGGGTCGCCCAGAATTTACCGAGCCAGAAATACGCCGCACTAACCTAGCGGCGGTTATTCTACAAATGCTGTCATTGAAACTAGGCAGCATTGAAGACTTCTCCTTTATCGAGCCACCCGATAGCCGCACCATTAAAGACGGTTTTCGTTTGTTGTTTGAATTGGGTGCAGTAACCGCTAGAAATGCTTTAACTCAACTAGGGCGTAAGCTGGCACGATTACCTATCGACCCACGCCTAGCCCGTATGCTTTTAGAAGCTTCACAGCGCAATAGCCTGCAAGAAGTGTTAATCATTACCTCGGCACTTACCCTGCAAGACCCTAGAGAACGGCCTGTTGAACATCAGCAAGCCGCCGACCAAGCTCATGCTCAGTGGGCTGATCCTACCTCTGACTTTGCTGCCCTAGTCAACTTATGGCGAGACTATGAAATACAGCGCCAAGATTTAACCGCCAGCCAGCTACGCAAATACTGTAAGAAAAACTTTTTATCCTGGCTGCGGATGCGTGAATGGCGAGACACCCATCGCCAGCTAAAGTTATTGGCACGTGAAATAGGCTTAAAAGAAAATAGCCAGCCAGCTGACACGGTAGCCTTGCACCAAGCGCTGTTAGCAGGCTTGCTGTCTAATATGGGTATGCAGCAAGAAAACAAAGAGTTTTTAGGGGCGCGAAATCGTAAATTTTTTGTTCACCCAGGCTCTAAGTTAGCTAAAAAGCCACCTAAATGGATTATGGCTTCAGAGTTGGTTGAAACCACCCGCCTGTATGCCAGATTAGTCGCCAAAATAGAGCCAGAATGGGCTGAACCTTTAGCAGCCCATTTAATTAAGCGAGACTATTCATCACCCCATTGGGAAAAACGTGCAGCACGGGTTGCCGCCTATGAAAAAGTAACCCTCTTTGGCCTGCCCTTAGTGACAGGAAGAAAAGTTGACTATGCGGCACATGACCCTGAGCTTTGCCATGAGATTTTCATTCGCTCAGGTTTAGTCGAGGGCAACTATGTTACTAAAGCCCCTTTTATGGCGCATAACCAAGCCTTGTTAGATGAAGTGCTGGTGTTGGAAGATAAAGCCCGTAAGCGTGATATTTTAGTCGATGATCAAGTGCTGTATGACTTTTATGCTGAGCGGATTCCTGAAGATATTTGCCGTGGTGCCAGTTTTGAAAGCTGGCGCAAAAAAGAAGAAATAGTAAATCCACAATTATTATTACTGACTAAAGAAGAGCTACTGGCGCGAACCGCAGACGAGATAACCGATGATGCGTTTCCAGACTTATTAACCTGGCAGGGTATTAGCTGGCAGTTAACTTACAACTTTGCACCTAGCGAAAAAGACGATGGTGTGACCATGCAAGTACCCGTTGCCATGCTCAGCCAATTACCCGAAACACGTTTAGAGTGGTTAGTACCTGGTTTATTGCGAGAAAAATGCTTAGCCATGATGCGTGGCCTGCCCAAACAAGTGCGCAAAAACTTTGTACCCTTGCCAGACTACATAGATGCTGCCTTGCAAGCCTTAGTACCCGATGACTTACCCTTAGGCAAAGCCCTGGGTTTGTTTTTTTACAAAACTACAGGGGTAAAAATTGATGAGCAGCATTGGGAAAACATTAAGCTAGATGATCATTTGTTAATGAACTTTAGTGTTTTATCAGATAAGGGTGAAGAGTTAGGGCAGGGGCGCGATTTAGCCAAACTACGCAAAAAATATGCAGGACAAATGCAAGCAGCCACTCAAGCCTTAGATTCAGGGCAACTAAAAGCCAGTGGCGCAACGGATTGGAGCTTTGGCGAATTACCACCCGTGTTAGAGCAACAGCAAGCGGGTGTAAAAATTCAAGCCTTCCCTGCTTTGGTAGATGAAGGTGAAAGTGTTGGTGTTACTCTGTTCGATAGCCCAGCCAAAGCGAAGTTTGCTACAGAAAAAGGCTTGGTACGCTTAATACGTTTAAATCTTCCTCAGAAAGATAAATACCTACAAACCCAATTACCTGGTTTAGAAAAGCTTGCCCTAATGTTTACTAAAATAGGCTCGCGTCAGTCTTTAATAGACGACCTATTAAATACTTGTGTCAGGGAAGTGTTTTTAGCCGATAATGCAGAACTTTGGCCAAGAGATGAGGCAGCTTTTCAAAGCCTGCTAGAAAAACATCAAGCGGCTTGGGTGCCTGCTGCTACAGAAAAAGTAAAACTAGCTACAGCAGCACTAGAAGCACAAGTGCCCTTGGCAGCCAAGCTAAAAGGCAAGTTAGATTTAGCCAGTGCATTAACTTTTCAAGATGCGCGTCGACAACTTAATCGCTTGTTTTTTGTTGGCTTTATTTGGCAAGCAGGTGAGTGGTTAGCCCACTATCCTAGGTACTTAAAAGCCTTGGAAGTCAGGTTAGAAAAGGCAAGTCGAGATAGGCTTAGAGATCAACGTCTAGCAGAAGAACTAGAAAAGCTCTGGCAAGACTGGGAAAACCGTTATACTGCAATGCAGCAGCAGGGCGAAGTCAGCCAAGCCCTAGCTGATTATCGCTGGTTAATTGAGGAATACCGTGTTTCTCTTTATGCTCAGCAACTAGGAACGCAGCAGGTGGTTTCTGCACGTAGACTTGCCGAAGCTTGGGCTAGGCTAGTGACCTAAGTTTTAGTTAATTAGAGCCTATATTTGATGAGTTTATTGTTTGCTAAGAGCGTAGGATATGCCTAGTAACCCTCAGGGAGACAAGGAATGAATTATAAAAGTAAACTAGCCGCTACACTGGTTACCGAGCGGCTAAATATACTTGTAGCAAACCAACAGTTTGCACACCTAGTGCGTATTCGCCCAGAACGATCTTCAGGGCAGGCCGTGCTTATGCTACATGGCTTAATGGATGATGCCAGCTGCTTTCACGACGCTAAAACTCAAACGGGTTTGGCTTATGTTTTAGCGCGTGAAGGTTATGATGTTTACTTAGCAGAACTGAGGGGTCGTCACCTAGATACCCAGTCACTAGCTAACCTCGAGCTGGGTGTAGAAGAGGCCATCACTCAAGATTTACAAAAACTTGTTGCAACAATGGACAACACAGCTCAGCCAGATAAACAAATTTGGATAGGCCAGGGCTTTGGGAGTTTGTTGCTGGCTAATTATTTAGCACGTAATCCAGCCAAATTAACGACCATACAAACCCTAGTGCATTTTAGTCCTTTTCGTGAATCACAACCCACGGGTGCGGTTAAAAGTTTTTGGGTTAATTGGGTGCATCGCCGTGGCGTGAGTCTTTTAGGTAAAGTGCTGGGCTATATTCCAGCCGTTAAGCTTAAACTAGGGCGTGCCAACGAAAGTCTGGGGTTTTATCAAGAAGCTTTACATTGCTTAAATGGAACTTGGCAAAGTAAAGATGGTTTTGACTACCTAGCTGAAGTAAAAAAACTAGATTGGCCACCTAGCCTTTATTTTGCGAGCTTGCATAGGTCTTGGCGTGGTAGTGAAACAGACGCACGTGCTTTTATGTTTGACTTGGGCGATCATAATGCACGTTTAATTAAGCTAGGTCGCCAGGTAGGAAACCAAAAAAATTACAAGCGCTCGGAACTCTGTTTACATGAAACTGCCGAGCAAGATTATTATCCTTTGCTACTTAACTGGCTAAAAGAGCTACCTTAAACAGCCTTAAATATATAAGAGATACTTATGAAACGTGTATTAATAACTGGAACTGGCTTGTTTACCCCTAAGCAAAGCATTAGTAATGAAGAGCTGGTTTCTTCATTTAATACTTGGGTAACTCATTACAACGACCAGCATGCCACTGCTATTGCAGCCGGTGATCTGGAAGCTAAAACGCCTTCTAGCGCAGAATTTATTGAAAAAGCATCAGGTATTAAAAGCCGTTTTGTAATGGATAAAGACGGAGTGCTCAACCCAGATAGAATGAAGCCCTACCTACCAGAGCGCAGCAACGATGAACCTTCTATTCAAGCTGAAATGGCAGTGACTGCTGCTAAAGAAGCCCTAGAAAAAGCCGGCTTAAAGGGTTCAGACCTAGACTTAGTCATTCTTGCCTGCTCTAACCCACAGCGCGCTTACCCAGCCGTTGCTGTTGAAGTTCAACAGCTCTTGGGGGCTGGTGGTTATGCTTATGATATGAATGTGGCTTGCTCTAGCGCCACCTTTGGTATCCAAGCCGGTTATAGCGCTATTCAAGCAGGTCAGGCAAAACGTGTTTTAATGGTTAATCCAGAAATTTGTAGTGCCCACCTAAATTTCCGTGACCGAGACAGTCATTTTATTTTTGGTGATGCTTGTACAGCAGTTATTTTAGAAGCCGCCGAACTAGCCGAAGAAAAAAGCAATACTTTCGAAGTTTTTGCTTCCAAGCTAATCACTCAGTTTTCTAACAATATTCGTAATAATGCTGGTTTTTTAAATCGCTGTGACGAAGCAGGTATTGGCAAACTAGATAAATTGTTTGTGCAAGAAGGGCGCAAAGTATTTAAAGAAGTTTGTCCTATGGTTGCCGCCATGATTACCGAGCAATTAGAAGTGAATAATATAAAGGCTGAGCAACTGTCACGACTCTGGTTACACCAAGCTAACCTAAGTATGAATCAGTTGATTTCTCGTCGTGTGTTGGGTCGCGAAGCCACTGCCGAAGAAGCTCCAGTTATTTTAGACCGCTATGCAAATACCAGCTCGGCTGGTTCAATTATTGCCTTCCATTTGCATAACCAAGATTTGAAAACTGGTGATTTAGGTGTTATTTGCTCTTTTGGTGCAGGTTATTCAGCCGGCTGCTTACTGGTTCGCAAGGTAGCTTAAATATATGCGGCTGCCCAAGTATTTTAATTGGTTGTTTTTACTGGTTTTTTTAAGTTTAGTTGGTTGTTCAGCATCAGCACCAAAAGAACAAGTTAGGTACAACGATGATCCTTATGAGAGCTGGAACCGTAAAGTATTTAGCTTTAATGAAACCGTCGATACTTGGGCACTTAAACCTCTAGCGAAAGGCTATAGGTTTATTACCCCTCAATTTGTACGCAAGGGAGTTAAAAACTTTTTTGCTAATCTAGGCGAAGCTTCTAATTTTGTAAATAATCTACTGCAGGTTAAGCCACTTAGCGCTGGTAAAGACTTAACCCGCTTTACTCTGAATAGCACAGTGGGTGTGGTAGGTTTATTTGAAGTAGCCACCCCCCTGTTAGATTTACAAAGAAGCCATGAAGATTTTGGGCAAACCTTAAATACCTGGGGGCTAGCAGAAGGTCCTTATTTGGTTTGGCCTTTTTTGGGTGGGCAAACCTTGAGCCATACGGTTTCTTTGCCTATTGATTATTACTACCTTAACCCCCTGCCTTATGTTGTTGATAACAAAGAGGTGCGTTGGGGCTTAAGTGCTTTGCAGCTTGTACAGCTACGTGAAGGTCTTTTAGATAAAGAACATTTAATTCAAGGTGACCGTTATTCTTTTATTCGTGATGCCTATTTGCAGAGGCGTACTTTTTTAGTAAACGATGGTCGCCTTGAGTCTGATCCTTTTTTAGAGGATGATGACTTTGATTTTGACGATGCTGACTTTGCCGATTAACCGGCTATTAGTTAAAGCGTAAAGAGGTGTGCATGAGCAAACCAGAGCAAAATGGCGCTTTGGATTATCAGCAACTAAGAGCAGAAAATGCTGAGCTAAAAAGATCAATTGAAGCCTTAGAGCAAGATCAGCTAGCTGCTTACCAAATGCAACATAGATTGTTGCCTGCTAATCATGTGCTAATTGAAGGCTATAGGTTAAATTACCTCTTGCAACCTGCATTGCACCTTTCAGGTGACTTTTTAGATTTTTGGTCACCCCAGCCCAACAAACTGGTTTTTTACATTGCCGATGTTTCGGGGAGTGGGTCTGCTTCAGCCTTAGTGACCATTCTGCTTAGGTACCTGCTTAAAAAATACACCAGTCATGGTCAACTAAGCCCTGCCAAACTCTGTGCTAGGGTTAATAAAGAGCTCTTGGCTTCAGGGCTAGAAAAACACCTAACCCTAGTGTTGGGATGTCTTGATATTTCTACAAAAAAACTCACTTATACTTTAGCAGCTCACTTACCCGTTCCTTTAATTGTGGACGGGAATGAAGTAAAAGAGCTAGAAGGTGAAGGATTACCTGTTGGCCTCTTCCCAGGAGCCGCCTACAAGGATTACACTTGCACCTTTCCTGAAAAGGCAAAGTTATGTATGGCCAGTGACGGCGTGCTAGAAGTTTTGCCAGGGCAGGGTTTGCAAGCTAGGCAACAGGAATGGCAGCAACTGGTGGCCGCTACAAGCGGAGACGTAGAAACCCTTTTACACCGCTTGGCTAACCCAAAGGTTGGTTGGCCAGATGATGTAACCTTGATGACTTTAAGTGGTTGTTAACTATGCATACAGGTAAGTTGCTGTCGGCTAAATCGCAGCGCACCTTTATACTGAAATTAGTGGGTGATGTACGACTAACACTTTGTTGTACCTTAGATGAATTGTTAGAACGCATTTTTGCAGATAAAGAAATTGACAGTTTTGTGATTGATTTATCACAAACAGAAAACCTAGATAGCACTACTTTAGGATTGTTAGCAAAAATAGCGGTGCAAGCCTCTAGTAATGGGCTGGCACAACCGAGTATTATCTCACCTAACCAAGACATAACCCTTTTGTTAGAATCCATGGGTTTTCGTCAGTACTTTATTTTGCTTAAACAGCCCTTAACCACTAGCCAAGAACTCCACGAAGTACCTCAGCTAGCAGGTTCAGAAGAGCATATAAAAGCCCAGGTACTGGATGCTCACCTGACTTTAATGGCAATGAATGAGCGAAATAAAGAAGTGTTTAAAAGCGTTGTAGATGCGCTTGAAGAATGTTCTGAACCTGATTGTCCTGAAAATTAAACCTGGCTAACCCTTGCTCAGCAAGCTTTGTTACCAGTAGCTCAACTACTTGATTCATTTAACTGGAAAAAGCTTTAGCTTCTATCCTGCGATTTTTTATTGTTGTTATTAACCTAAGCTGTAAAGGAGCTGTGCAAGTGAAAAAAACTAAGCAAATGTTGTTGGCCACTGCTTTAAGCATGGCTGTTAGTTTAGGTGTGCAGGCAGAGCAACGTCAGCTCAATGTTTATCAGTGGTCCGACTATGTAGCGCCCGATACAATCAGCAACTTTGAAAAGCAAACCGGTATTAAGGTTGTTTTTGATGTGTATGACAGCAATGAAGTGCTAGAAGCTAAGCTGCTTTCAGGGCGTTCTGGCTATGATATTGTGGTGCCTTCTAACCCCTTTTTAGCTAAGCAAATTAAAGCCGGTGTTTATCAGCCCTTAGATAAAAGCCAGCTTCCTTTGTGGAAAAATCTTAATAAAGACTTATTACGCACGCTAGAAGTAAGTGATCTTGGTAACCAGTATTCCTTGCCTTATATGTGGGGCTCTATTGGTATTGGCTACAATGTTGATAAAGTAAAAGCGGCTTTAGGTGACCAGTCTATTGACTCTTGGGGTGTCATTTTTAAGCCTGAAAACATCAAAAAACTGCATGAATGTGGTGTAGCCATTTTAGATTCGCCAACCGAAATTATACCAACGGCTATGCATTATTTAGGCTTGCCAACCGACAGTGAAAACCCTGAGCATATTAAGCAAGCCGAAGCTTTATTGTTAAGCATTCGCCCTTATGTTACTTACTTTCACTCCTCTAAATACATTTCAGATTTAGCCAGTGGCAATATCTGTGTAGCGGTCGGTTATTCGGGTGATTTGTATCAAAGCAAAGCCCGTGCAGAAGAAGCTAAAAATAAACTTAGCTTAGCTTATAAAATTCCCAAAGAAGGTGCGGGTACTTTTTTTGATATGATTGCCATTCCTAAAGATGCTAAGAATGTTAAAGAAGCCCATGAGTTTATTAACTACTTATTAGAGCCTCAAGTGATGGCAGATTTAACTAACTACCTACAGTTTCCTAACGCTAATGACCTAGCAACACCTTTGGTTGATGAAGCAATACGGACTGATCCGGGTATTTATCCACCTGCAGATTTAATGAGCAAGCTCTACACTTTTCCTGATTTTTCAGCTAAAACCCAGCGTTTGCTAACCCGTAGTTGGACTAAAATCAAATCTGGAAAATAAGCCTGTAGCTTAACTAGAAGCTATAACTATCAAACTAGGGCTGTTGAAAGGCGGCCCACCTTTAAAACTAGGAGGGTGTACTATTGCTTAAATTGATACACAGTGTGGTGTTAACAAAAAAAAGAAAGCTTATAAAAATCACTAGCTTTTTACTGGTAGCAACTCTAAGTACGCTAGCTCAGGCCAATTCAAAAGTGCATGTTTACAACTGGTCAGATTACATCAGTAAAGAAGTGCTTGAAGAATTTACTGAAAAAACACAAATACAGGTGGTTTACGATGTATTTGATTCTAATGAAGCCTTAGAAGGCAAACTCTTAGCTGGGCGCAGTGGTTATGATCTAGTAGTTCCTTCCGACCACTTCTTGTCAAGGCAAGTGCAAGCTGGCGCTTTTGGTAAGCTAGATAAAAGCCTGCTGCCCAATATAAATAATCTTCAGCCGCAGCTAATGGCGCAGGTGGCTAATAATGATCCGGGTAATCAGTATGCTGTTCCCTACCTTTGGGGTACTAATGGCATAGGTTACAACGTTGATAAAGTTAAAGAAGTGCTAGGCGTAGATAGCATCGACTCTTGGGCGGTGTTATTCGAGCCAGAAAACATGCAGAAGCTGAGTAGTTGTGGGGTTTCTTTTTTAGATTCGCCCGATGAAATGTTACCTGCTGTTTTGAATTATTTAGGCCTTAACCCTAACAGCCACAAAACCGCTGACTATAAAGCAGCAGAAAAAAAACTAGCTAAAGTACGCTCCTACGTTACTTATTTTCATTCATCTAAATACGTGGCTGATTTAGCCAATGGCAATATTTGTGTGGCTGCAGGTTTTTCAGGTGATGTAATGCAAGCCGCAGACCGTGCAGATGAAGCAGGGCTGGGCGTTAATATCGCTTATGTAATTCCCAAAGAAGGCGCTAACCTTTGGTTTGATATGCTGGCCATTCCAGCCGATGCAGGTAATAAAGCTGAAGCCCATGCTTTTATTAACTACCTACTAGAGCCGGCCGTGATAGCTAAGGTCAGTGACTATGTGGGTTATGCTAACCCTAACCGCTATGCTGATGACTTTATGGATGAAGACGTGCTGAATAATCCAGCGGTTTATCCAGCCCAAGCGGTTTTAGACAGTTTATTTATTTCTAAGCCTTTGCCAAGCAAAGTGCAGCGCATAAAAACCCGTAGCTGGACACGTTTTAAATCTGGGCGTTAGTTTTATTTACTATAAGATTAAAAGCTCAGCTTTTTAGCTGGGCTTTCTTTTTTGGAGAACTCTATGGCACTAGCTTCGGGCGCTTATAAAAAAGCACTGGCGAACATGAAAAAGCCAAAAAACGTGTTAGTTAAAATTGAGAAGGTTACTAAGTATTTTGATGAAACCCTAGCCGTTGATGAGGTCACTCTTGAAATTAACAAAGGCGAAATTTTTGCGCTGCTAGGTGGCTCAGGTTCGGGTAAATCCACCTTGCTACGTATGCTGGCAGGCTTTGAAACACCCAGTGAAGGCCGTATTTGGTTGGATGGGGTGGATATTACTCAGCTGCCGCCTTACGAACGCCAAATTAATATGATGTTCCAGTCTTATGCATTATTTCCGCACATGAGTGTTGAACAAAACATTGCTTTTGGCCTTAAGCAAGACCGCCTACCAAAAGATGAAATTGCTGAACGCGTTGCAGAAATGCTCAAGCTAGTACAGATGACAGACTACGCCAAACGCAAACCCCATCAGCTTTCAGGTGGTCAGCGTCAGCGGGTTGCCTTGGCACGCTCTTTGGCTAAGCGTCCTAAGTTATTGCTGTTAGATGAACCCATGGGTGCGCTAGATAAAAAATTGCGCTCACAAATGCAGCTAGAGCTAGTCGAAATTATCGAGCGAGTGGGTGTTACCTGCGTAATGGTAACCCACGACCAAGAAGAAGCCATGACCATGGCAGAGCGTATAGCCATTATGCACCAAGGCTGGATAGCCCAGGTGGGTAGCCCGATGGATATTTACGAAACACCGGCCAGCCGTTTAGTGTGCGAGTTTATTGGCAACGTAAACCTATTTGATGGTGAAATTATTGCTGAAGATTCTGATCATGCCGTGATTGCCTGTACCCAGTTAGAGCGTCCTATTTATATAGGTCATGGTATTACTAGCTTGGCGGAAAACAGACGCGTTACTTTTGCCTTGCGTCCAGAAAAGCTTTTGTTAAGCAGTGAGCTACCCGAACTAGAGCACCAAGATTATAACTGGGCTAAGGGTAGTGTTGATGATATTGCCTACTTGGGTGGTCATTCGGTTTATTACATAAAACTAGCTTCTGGTGCACTAGTGCAGGCTTTTATTGCTAATTCCGAACGTAATGTAAAACGCCCGACTTGGGACGATGAAGTTTATGTGCATTGGGTAGATGATAGCGGCGTGGTATTCCAATCATGAAAAAGTTACGCAATAAATTACTAGGATTGCTGCCCAAAGGCCGCCATGCAGTGATAGGCGTACCTTTTTTCTGGATGCTGTTATTTTTTCTATTACCTTTTGCGATTATTTTAAAAATAAGCTTTGCCGAAGCTGATATTGCTATTCCACCCTATACCAGCCTAACCGCTTGGGCGGATAACCAATTAACGCTGCTGCTGAATTTTGGCAACTATGTATTGCTAAGTGAAGATGGCTTGTATTTAGCGGCTTATTTAGGTTCATTAAAAATTGCCTTCTTCAGCACCTTGCTATGTTTATTGGTGGGCTACCCTATGGCGCTAGCAATTGCCCGTTCTGATAAACACATGCGCCCCGTTTGGCTTTTGTTGGTGATGATGCCCACTTGGACTGCCTTGCTGATTCGTGTTTATGCTTGGATGGGCATTTTAAGCAATAATGGCCTATTGAATAACACCCTTATATGGCTGGGTATTGTTAACGAGCCGATACAAATTCTAAATACCAATATCGCTGTGTATATCGGTATTGTTTATGCCTATTTACCCTTTATGGTCTTGCCGCTTTACGCCAATTTAGTTAAGCATGACTCATCATTATTAGAAGCTGCTTCTGACTTGGGTGCTAAAAGTTATACGGCCTTTTGGAAGATTACTTTGCCCTTATCTAAAAACGGCATAATTGCTGGCAGTATGCTGGTGTTTATTCCCGTGGTGGGTGAGTTTGTTATTCCAGAACTCTTAGGTGGCCCAGAAACCTTGATGATAGGTAAGGTGTTGTGGCAAGAATTCTTCAATAACCGTGACTGGCCAGTGGCTTCTTCTTTAGCGGTGATTATGCTGTTGTTGTTAATTATCCCCATTATTTTATTTAACCGTAACCAAGCACGTGAACTGGAGAGCAAATAAATGACCAGTTTTCGCTTTTCACGTTTTATGCTGTTTGCAGGTTTAGCCTTTATTTACCTGCCCATGCTTATTTTGGTGATTTATTCTTTTAACGCTTCACGCCTAGTCACCGTGTGGGGAGGTTGGTCAACCAAATGGTATGCGGGCTTATTAGATAATACCCAGCTAATGAATGCGGTATTGCGTTCATTAGAAATTGCCAGCTACACAGCCATAGCTGCGACAGCTTTAGGTACTTTAGCTGCTTTGGTGCTAACTCGCATTGGGCAATTTAAAGGCCGTACCCTATTTGGCGGCATGGTAACTGCACCTCTGGTTATGCCAGAAGTGATTACCGGTTTGTCCTTACTGCTGCTTTTTGTTGCCATGGCACAACTCATTGGCTGGCCAGTAGAAAGAGGGCTAATGACCATTTGGATAGCTCACACCACCTTTTGTACAGCCTATGTTTCAGTCATAGTGTCAGCAAGGTTAAGAGAAGTAGACCGCTCTATGGAAGAAGCGGCGATGGATTTAGGTGCTAAGCCTTGGAAGGTGTTTTTCTTAATTACCCTACCCATGATTGCACCTTCTTTAGCGGCTGGCGCGATGATGTCTTTTGCCTTGTCTTTAGATGACTTGGTATTGGCCAGTTTTGTATCTGGTCCAGGCTCAACCACCTTACCGATGGAAATATTCTCTGCGGTGCGTATGGGGGTTAAACCAGAAATTAATGCCATTGCCAGCTTAATACTGCTATTTATTTCTATTATTACCTTCTTATTATGGTTCTTTACACGCCGTGCTGAAGAAAAGCGTAAAAAAGCCATGCATAAGTTTAAAACTTATAAAGGATAGCCCCATGCCAACCTTAGGAACGCCCTTAACATCCACTGCTACCCGTGTTTTGCTTTGTGGTGGTGGCGAACTAGGTAAAGAAGTTGTGATTGAACTACAGCGCCTAGGTGTTGAAGTCATCGTAGTTGATCGCTATGAAAACGCACCCGCCATGCAGGTGGCCCACCGCTCACACGTAATTTCAATGCTAGATGGTGCTGCATTAAGAAAGGTTATTGAATTAGAAAAACCACACCTGATAGTTCCAGAAATTGAGGCCCTAGCCACTGACACCTTGGCAGAATTAGAACAAGAAGGTTTTAAGGTCATTCCTAGCGCTCGTGCTACGCAACTGACCATGAACCGTGAAGGCATACGCCGCTTAGTTGCAGAAGAATTAAACATTGCAACTTCGCCCTACCGTTTTGCCGACAACTTGGCCGATTTTAAAACCGCAGTTGCCCAAATTGGTATGCCCTGTGTGGTAAAGCCGATTATGAGTTCTTCAGGCAAAGGCCAAAGCACACTAAAAAATGCAGACCAAATAGAGGCGGCTTGGCAATATACCCAAGAAGGTGGCCGTGCCGGTGGTGGCAAGGTAATAGTTGAAGGTTTTGTAGACTTTGATTATGAAATTACCCTGCTGACAGTGCGCCATGTGGGTGGCGTCAGCTTTTGTGAACCTATCGGCCATTTGCAGGAAGACGGCGATTACCGTACTTCTTGGCAGCCACAACCCATGAGTGAAACCGCCTTAAAAACTTCACAGCAAATAGCAGAAAAAGTAACCACGGCTTTAGGTGGGCAGGGCGTGTTTGGGGTCGAACTGTTTATTCGTGGTGATGAAGTGTTGTTTAGTGAAGTGTCACCCAGACCGCACGATACTGGTTTGGTGACGCTTATTTCACAGAATTTATCTGAATTTGCGTTACATGCCCGCGCAATTTTAGATCTGCCCATTCCAAATATTCGCCAATACGGCCCAGCCGCATCAGCAGTGATACTTCCTGAAGGTAAATCTAACACCACCACTTTTGGCAACCTGCAACAAGCCCTAGCAGAACCAGACACCCAACTACGTTTATTCGGCAAACCCGATATCAACGGTAGCCGCAGAATGGGCGTGGCTTTAGCACTGGCCGATACACTAGAGGCAGCAAAAGAAAAAGCCAGTAGAAGTGCCGCAGCAGTGAAGGTGAGTTTTTAGGGTTAAAAGCTTAAGCATTTCTAAATTACCTAAATTCTGAGGATGCTGTTTTTTATGAAATAAAATAAAGTATTTAATCCAATACAAGTAAGTTTTTTCAGTTTTAAGCGCATAACCTTTTTGACGCAAATCCATACGTATCGAGTTTAAAAATGGGCTTTTCAACATAAATACCACCTTTTAATATAGCTGTTTATTTATACAGTCTATTTTGGTTGATGTTTTGAAATGTGCCTGTTTTAAACCTTGACCCTGCTCAATCTTCTGCTAGATATTTATTTAAAGCTTTAAGAAACAGATGCTTACAGAATTATAGAGTAGGATAGTGTGCATGCAGTGAGCGGGATAGGCGGCGTGCTTGAATTGTAACTAAAGGTTAGCTTGTTTTTACTGGTAAAATCTTTAGCATTCAGGGTTATATATTAGTTTTTAGTAAGTAAACAAAAGCTGCAAAATGAGCATGCTTACTAATACGCTGTTATGAGTTTTTGGTTAGGAGTTAACCCATGAATGATGAGCAACTTTCAAGAACTCTTCAATCGGTTGGTCAGGCTTGTTTCGTGAGATTTTTTGGTGAGTTTTCGTCGAACGCATTATCGCGTGAGGATATAGTCGAAAAGCTACGAGCAGAGACAGACTATACTGAGGGCTCTTGTATCTCTCGCACTGGCCACGCTCGGAGTATTATAAATGCAGGTCGTGCAGAAGCCGCGCTGAAAATTATCGTTTCGTCTGATTCACCTCGTGTTTCTGAGAAAACTCGCAAGGATGCCCTGCAATGGATTCAGAAAATAAACTCATAACAAGGCGCATCACTCGCGGCCTGCGGCCGCTGGGATGCCAACCGCTGCGCGGTCGTCACCCGTGTGCTTTGCGTTAAGCATCACAAGGATCTGAGGACATATGCAGGTATCTAGAAGAACTAAGTTTTCATTAAGTCAGCTTTTGGGAGTGATAGAAAAACCAACGGTCTCTGTGATTTTGGATAAGTTTGGTTTTGATCCTCAAATGGCTTCTTCGCCTGCCGGTATTAGCAATGAAGTCACATTTGCATCAGAAGATGTTCTGGCCGAGATGCTTATCGAAATTGCCCACACCAATAAAACATTGAGAAATCAAACGTCTCCGAAGTACAAATTTGATGATCAGTACTCAATTCTTAAAAAATCTCTATTGCTAGATGGTTACAAGATCGAAAATGATGCTATTGAATCCCTTGACCCAAATTTTAAAGGGCACGAGCCGGTGGAGGACGCTCTACTAAAAGAGCTGGACAACTCTGCTCTACAAAATAGTGATAATATAAAGCGTTCTATTAATGCTTCTGCTGATGATTTTGTAAAAGCTCAGCCTGATTACAATGGGAGCTTAACGAATATTCGTATTGCACTTGAGACCCTGGTTAGAGAAATTGCATGTTCAAAAGGGTTTAGCCCTACAGGTAGTGGAAATACATGGGGGCCGTCACTTGCATATCTAAAAACCGCTAGCTTCATAGATCAAAATGAAGAAAAAGCTCTTGCATCTGTATTTACCTTTATTAGCAATGGAGCACACATTCCGCTTGGTTTTAGTCATGAAGAGTTTGTTCGCTTAGGGCGTAATATGTGTTCTTCAATGTGTTATTTTGTAATCAAGAAATACAATGCCTAACAAACGCAGGCACAGCGACGGCTTTTCCGTTGCGGCTTCGCCTTCACTACAAAGCCGCGCGTGCTGCGGGCGTTAGAAGCCAAAGAGACAATGGAGTAATCATCAAGTGCCAATTTTCGATATTTCAGGTGACAAGTTATCTGCCGTAGAACAGAAAAACTTCGCACTGGAAAAGGACTTGCAGTCCCTGATTGAGAAAAACCTCGAAACCGTCTTCAATTGCCGGTTTGTTGCGAGTGAGTTTTCAACTGGCGCTCAACACGCAGGAAGAATTGATAGCCTTGCATTATCAGAAGAAGATAATCCGGTTATTATCGAATACAAAAAAGTCGAATCTTCAGAGCTAATCAATCAAAGTCTTTTTTATCTGCATTGGATACAAGATCATAAAGGTGATTTTGAAATTGCAGTGCAAAAAAAACTGGGAAATGAGGCCAAAGTAGATTGGTCTGATGTTAGGGTAATTTGCATTGCGCCAAACTACAAAAAGTATGACTTACACGCTGTTCAAGTCATGGGAGCAAATATAGAACTTTGGAAATATCGGCTATTTTCCAATAATTCACTCTATCTTGAAGAGGTTTTTCATACTACTAAGTCAACAGCTTCGTCTACGTCAGTAGTTCCAAGTGATAATGGATATAAAAATCCTGTTATGGTTGAAGCAGGTAAAAAAGCCGCACTAACTCGCGCCACGGCGACCTATACGTTCGATGAAAGACTTGAGGGTAAAAGTGAACAAATTCATGAGCTAACTGCGACGATCCGAGAGTTCATTCTTGGCTTAGATGAATCAATTGAAGAAGTACCAAAAAAATTCTACGTTGCTTACAAAGTCTCACAGAACATTGCTTGTATGGAAGTCAAAGGTAAGAACATCAAGCTGTTCTTGAAGCTCAAGCCATCGGACGTTCCAGCTGGCACCAAAAACTATCGAGATGTGACATCCATAGGCCATTACGGTACTGGTGATATTGAGTTTACCGTTTCTTCGGAAGCCGAGTTTGAGCCAGTAAAAGAATTTATAACAATGGCGTATAACAAGGTTGGTGGCTAATGCCTTCTAACAAGTTGCTGCGCTCCTAATTTTCCGGTGAGCAAAGCGTTAAATTTTTTGCCTAACCTCGCAGACCATGCTGTAATACGTTGTAGTCACTAGGTATGAGGGGGCATAGTCATGAGCGTCACCACGGTTCGCCTTCAGGCAGAAGTTGAACAGCGTTTGGAAGCAATCGCCAGCAGGCTGCACCGTAGCAAAAGCTGGGTGATCAACCAGGCACTGTCGGAATACATAGAAAAGCAGCAGCTTGAGCAAGAGCGTTGGAAACAAACGTTAGAGGCAATGGAGGCTGCTGCCCAAGGCAAGGTTGTTGATGCCAGCGAGGTTCACAGTTGGCTTAATAGCTGGGGAACCGAAAACGAGCAGGATGCGCCAAGGTCAAGTAAGTGAAGCTGGCTTACACGGATGAGGCTATTGATGATTTGAAACGCCTCAGGGAGTTCGTTGCGATGTACAACCCGTCGGCGGCAGCCAGGATTGCCACCGAACTGGTTGGCAAAATCGAATTACTTCCAGAATTCCCCAAAATGGGCACACCAGTTGAAATGGCGCCGGTGCCTGACTCCATTCGAGATATGGTTTTTGGAAAATACGTTGTTCGCTATTCGGTTCATACCAGTGCCATTATTATTCTTAG
The DNA here is from genome assembly GCF_000686905.1 of Marinospirillum insulare DSM 21763. Taxonomy (GTDB): domain Bacteria; phylum Pseudomonadota; class Gammaproteobacteria; order Pseudomonadales; family Halomonadaceae; genus Marinospirillum; species Marinospirillum insulare. Next base: position 1,070 of record NZ_JMLW01000006.1, on the reverse strand, counting down.
GGTGTGGCATAGCTTGGAAGGTGAGCGGTAATAATTTAACAAGGCGCTGCTGCTAGACAAGTTTTCCGCTGCGCTTCAAACTTGCCACAGAGCGCGGCGTTAAGTTTCGTAAGCAATAAACACCCGAGTATATTTGTGAGATATTTTAATGATTGAAGTCTTAATTTTGGCAGTAGCACTGAGCATGGACGCATTTGCGGTTTCTATAGGGCTTGGATCAAAGCGTGTCAAGAAGACAAAGTCGCTAGCTATAATTGCTGCAATATATTTCGGGTTATTCCAAGCGCTAATGCCATTTATAGGCTACTTTGGTGGAAAAGGTGTGCTCGGCTGGGTTGAGAATTATGCACATTGGATTGCATTCTTCCTTCTTATAACAGTTGGAGGAAAGATGATTTATGAAGCCATTAGCGAGGGTGTTGAAGAAGATATTGCACAAATCACTCATAAAGTGATGCTTATTTTAGCTATTGCTACGAGTATAGATGCAATGGCTGCTGGGTTTACATTAAATCTACTCGAAGTCAACCCGATAGTTGCTTGCGGAATCATTGGTGTTACGACATTTATATTCAGCTTGGTTGGTGTGTTTATTGGTGCTAGAAGTGGGACATGGCTAGAAAGCAAGGCAGAGCTTTTGGGCGGTATAATACTCATTATAATTGGGTTGAAGTTTCTGGTATTTTGAGACTCTGCAGTGAAGCCAAAAACACATAACAATCGCAGTCACAGCGACGGCTTTTTCGTTGCGGCTTCGCCTCCACTACAAAGCCGCGCGTGCTGCGGGCGTTAGACCAACCCAGTGTTAATAAGTGAATAGTAGAAAAGATTGCTTCGTGTTGCGCAATGCGTACATCCTTAACTATGAGGATTATCACTAATGTCTATGCACAACCCATCGCATCCTGGTGAATTTATTGAATCCATTTATATGGAGCCGCACGATATTAGTTGCAGATACCTTGCAGAGCAGCTGGGGGTTGCAGCTTCTACTCTTAATCGGGTGATAAAAGGCAAAAGTTCCATTTCTACTGAAATGGCTTTGAGGTTATCTAAAGTTTTAGGCCGAA
>NZ_JMLW01000005.1 GCF_000686905.1 Marinospirillum insulare DSM 21763 | reverse complement strand
GAGCTGTGTGTAGTGTCTCATGTTTGCTTCTCATTCTTGGTCGATTGAAAAGCATAAGATGCTACAGCAGCTTGCCATCCAATCCTAGTTTAATGAGTTGCACTTGAGAGTTGAATCCAGGTCTTTTTAAGTAAATATCAGTATATGGTTGAAAAAAAGGAGCTAAAACCGACTTATCGTAAGCAAAGCATTTTATATATTCATGTTCAACAGCAAGGTGAGTCGAATCGTTACCTCCTCCTTTTTTATTGTGCCAAACCCAATCCCCGACAAAATTATCACTACCAAAATGCTCAGCTAATAATAGCTGATAATTAAAGAACTCATTTTCATCGATATTTGAAAAAAAAACTGAGTCCTTATTAAGGAGAGGTTTTGATGCGTTAAGTCTATTAGAGCTTAAACTGATCCAGCTGGAGCTTTTATAGCCATCTTTATAGCTAAAATCTTTTTTAGCCGTATTGTAAGGTGGATCAATATAGACACATTTAACCTGCTCTCGATAGCGCTCTTGCAATAACTGCAATGCTTGAAAGTTCTCTGAATGAATCAATAACCCATCACATTGCTCATCAAAATCGTCAATGCTCGCTAAAAGCTGGGCTTTAAACTGTTCACTAAAAAACTGCGTATCCAGCACTAGGTTTTGGTTGGCTTGCAAAAACTCTACCGTTAACGGATTACTAAATGCGGGCGTGGTAAGGTCGCCTTGAATCTCATCAATGGCAAACAGCTGTATCCACTCAGTAAGCTGGGCTTGGTTGGCACAGATTTCTGGATACAGTTCTACAGGCACACGGTCGAGGGTGATGCAGTAGTTGGTCTCGGTAACAAACTTTTTCTTTAGCCACAGTTTTTTCTGAAAGTCTTCCAGCTGGGCTAAAAAATCGATGAGCTTATGGGCGATTTGACGTAGCACTTTGATTTTACTGAGGTAGCTTTCTACCGCTGGGGCATCGGCATTTTCAATATCGTCTAAGCGCATTACTTCGTTTTTAATATAAAAATCCAGCTCACGGCGTAAAAAACTGCCCAAGTCTTTATGGATAAAGTAATCCATGGTGTTGCGGCTGGTGTACTGGTTGATGTATTTCGCCAGTAGCGGGCGTTGTTTGATTTTGTCCGTGGGTGCAGGCGTGCTAAGCAGCGTTAGGTAATCGGCGGGTAAGCTATCTAGCGCTTTGGCCGCAGCAAGAATTTGGCGGGTGATGTGAAGGTTAGGCAAGTCGCCTTTGTTGCTGGCGCCAAACTCTTTTTTTACGGCCTCTTCTTGTTCTTTAGTCAGCGTGTCTTGGCTAGAAAGCACGCGGTATTCAAAATTGACGATAAGCTCATTGGCATCATTGAGCGCCACCGGCTGAGCCGTGTGCAACACAAACTCACGCTTGGCGTTATCAGCCGCTTTGATATTGCCGTGTTCACCTTCGCTGGCATCGATAATTTGAAAATGCACTTTGTGCGATTCAGCACTCTGCCCAAAATCCAAACCTTCTTGTGCTTGCACTTCTTTGGCTTGGCGCAGATCAAAGCTGAAATTGCTGAAGTGCTCCGCCGACTTAATGTAATACTGGTCGGCATTGGCCCAGTGCAGCTTTACTTCTTCGCCGTTGTAGGGAATGGCATAGGGCGCTGCATTACTGGCCGTTTCACGGGTGTAATAACGGCGTGAAATAAAGTCACCGTCATCATAATAGCGCTCAAAAAAACGATACAAATGATCGTATACCTGCGCTTCATTGCTGCCGCTTTCCCGTGCTGCATCGTAAGCGGCTTTGGCTTCTTGCACGGGTTTGGTTTCTTCTGGGTTGGGCGCACCAAAGTCTTTCGCTTGCTGAATCGCCGCTTCGTACTTACCCCGGGCTGTCGCAACTTGGTTATCATCCGCCTGGCCGAAGGCATTGGTAATAATGGTTAGCAGGTCTTGGTCTATAAACTGCTGAACTTGTGCCGCTTTGGCGTGCATGATGCGGTAAAAGCCAAAGTCTAAATCGGGCTGATTCAGCTGAAATAAATCAGAAAGTTTATTAACCAGTTTTTCGCGGAGTTTTACGGCTTGCGTCATGGGTGATTCCTAAATAATTTCAAAATGCAGCCTGAATAAAGTTTGATGGCTACTTTGTTGGTACATACGTTTTTCAAGGGCGGCTATAAGGCTGTCGCGGCGCTCTTCAATAGCGTCTTCTACATCAAAAATTCCATTGCGTTGCTTACGCTGTTGGTTTTCAAGCTTTTTTAGCGTTTCTTGGGCTGTTTTTTGTTCTTCTATGCTGGCTGCTAACCTTGCTTGGCGCTTGGCATCACGCAATTTAATTTTGGTGTCTTCTAATGCTTGTTCGGCAGATAGCAGCTGGTCTTCTGCCCAAGCTTCTAGCTTTTCTTGTTCTCTTTTAAAATGCACCGTATTTTCTTCTAGTGCTTTGCTTAAAGCTACTTCAAGTTGCCTTTTTATTTGCTGGTTAAAAGCTTCAGGCAGGTTTGCAGAAGAGGGTTGAGTTGTAGCGGTTAAGTTAAATAAGCGCTCACAAGCTTCTTGGTCTAGCAGTTCATTGGCATCGGTTAGGCCACTAAAAACTAGGTGTTCTTCTCGTTGAAAACTGTCTAATTCAAGCAGGTTAAGTGCTAGCCAGCCGGTTTTGCTGGTTAAGTTTTCTAGCACTGATATTTTGCCTGCATAACCGGATAAATCAAAAGTTACTTTTGCCAAAGGGCAGGTTTGTGTACGACCGCTGTTTAGTACGTATTCACCTAAGGGGTGGGTTAGGCGGTAGGTGTAGCTATTTTTATCGGTTAGCTGGTTTTTTTGTATTAGCTGATATTCGCCTGTGGGTGCTGCTATGCCTAAGGTTGGCTGCAAATTAAAAGTTAGGTTTTGTTCATTAAATGCTGCGTGTTGCTTTAATACAAAGCGGGTTAGCTGCCAGAACATGCGCTGTATTTTGTCTAGGTGGGCAACGGCTTTTTCTCTTTGCAGTCTTAAGCGCTCATGTACTTGTTCGTCAAAGTTTTCTAATAGTTTTTCTTCTGTGTCTTTAAGGCGTTTGCTAATACTTTCTTCCAGTTCTTCTTGCAGGGTGTCAAAAGCGGTTTGTATTTCTTTGGGTGTGCGGCAGGTGTCGTATATAGAGGCAATGCGCTTTTCTAAATTAATGTTGGCTTCTAGGTGGCCTATAAGTTCATCAGACGCACCAAACAGGCCTTCAAATAGCTCAAGCTTTTCTGTTAAAAGCTCAAGTACGCGCTGGTCTGCTGAGTTACGTTGGTTTAAAAAGTTTATAACGACTACATCGTGCTTTTGACCATAGCGGTGGCAGCGGCCAATACGCTGTTCAATTCTTTGAGGATTCCAGGGTAAATCGTAGTTTATTACTAGGCTACAAAACTGTAGGTTTATCCCTTCTGCAGCGGCTTCGGTGGCAATAAGTATTTCAGCATCGGTTTTAAAATAGTTAATAATGGCTGAGCGTTTATCTATGGCAGGGCTGCCGGTAATTTTATCGCTGTTTTGGTTTTCTTTTATCCAGCGTTGGTAAATACCGGTTATAGCTGCTGATGTGTTAGTGCCGCTAAAGCTAATGGTTTTATTGGCGTAGCCATGTTGTTCTAGGTGTTGCTGTAAGTAGTCTTGAGTGCGCCTAGATTCAGTGAAAATAACTGCTTTACGGGCTGCTCCCATAGCAGACATACGTTCAAAACCTATCTCTAGTGCTTTAACCAGTGCATGGGTTTTAACATCGCTTTTAATACTTTGGGCTAGGGTTAGGTAAGACTCTAGTTCAGCTATTTCACCTTGTAGCTGGGTTAAATCAACAGGATTTTCTTGTTCTTCTTCTGGGTTTTCTTCTAGCTCTAGCTCATCAAACCATTCTTCATCGAGTTCTTCTTCGCTTATTAGCTGATCAAACCAACTGGTTTGTTGGCGGGTTTCTTCTTTTAGCTCATTTAACCGTTTAAGCAGCGTGCTAAGGGTTTGTATAACGGCTTCGGTAGATGACGCCAGTAGTTTGCGAATAACTAAAGAGACTAGGTGCCTTTGTTGCCTAGGTACGCCATAAGTGCCTGAGCGTTGTAGATAGGCTGAGAGTAAGTCATAAAGCCGTTGTTCTTCATCGCTTGGACTAAAGGGTATGGTGATGGCTTTACGTTCTGTGTATTTAACGTATTCCAACACTTGGCGACGTAAGGTGCGCTGGCTAAATTCTTTAAGGCGGTGGCGTAAGCCGGTTATATCTGGCCCATTACGAATAAATTGTTTACGAAAGCTGGTTAAATCACCAAATAGTTGCTCATCAATCAGCGTGGATAGCCCGTAGAGTTCTATTAATGAGTTTTGTAATGGTGTGGCGGTTAAGAGTAGTTTGCGTGAACCTGCCAGTGCAGACTTAATTGCTTGCCCCATTACATTGCTTTCGCGGTGGGCATTACGCAATTTATGGGCTTCATCTATAACGACTAAATCCCAAGGGGTTGTGCGTAATTTATCTGCCATACGAGCAGCATAATGGTAAGAAACAATCAGTATTTTTTGCTGGTCGAAGGGGTTATAAATGCCTTCTTTACGCAAATCTTTATAAGTTCGTGCATCTAATACTTGGGTGGGTAAGTGAAACTTTTCGCTTAACTCATTAGCCCATTGTTTACGCAGGGCAGCAGGGCAAATAACAAGTAAGTGACGGCGGCGTTCTGCCCAATATTGACAAAGTACTAGTGCGGCTTCAATGGTTTTACCTAGGCCTACTTCATCGGCTAGCAGTACACCTTTACTTAAGGGGTTTTGTAATGCAAAAAGTGCGGCATCTATTTGGTGGGGGTTAAGGTCTACGGCAGCATCAAAAAGTGATGAAGAAATACGGTCTACATCCCCTCCACTTTTTTGCCTAGTTAATTCATAAGCAAAGTACTTTGCATGGTATTCACTAATCATCCTGAGTTAACCTTCCCTATTATTAGTGACTGCTTGGTAAAAGAGCATAGATAATGCCACATTGTGTAAGGGTTTTCGACCCAGAAGTTCCCTAGTTGCAGTAGGGTGACGGAAAGTGGTTAAAGGGCTCTTCGCATTTAAGCTAAGGTATGCGTTTATTGAAGGTACATCCTAGTGGTTACTATCAATGAGGCAAGCAACCTGATTCACCAAGAAAGCTAAAAATCAGTGCCTTACTGATTTAATTCAATCAATATGGGAAGATTTTGATTGTATCTACGGCAGCCCACGTATTCATAATGAGCTAAAAAAAATAGGTAAAAAATACTGTTCTGGTCAAGCCTAAATGGAAAATAATAACCCTGACAGCAAGGCCATAGTTTTTTGGCTGCTGTCAGGTTGGTTTTGATTTCTTTAAATCAGTAGACTTCTAGTTTGTTCAGTTGGTACTCAAGCTTACAAGTTAATTCAGATAAATGATTACTGATGTTAGCTAACTCTTGTTCGCCACAATGCTTAGCAACCCAAGACTCTAGTGCCTCAAGGTTGCTTAATTCATGGCCATGGCCAATAAAGAGAACTAGCGCATCACCTGTTGAAATGTTTAAGGCAGCTTGTAAATGACGTGCAATTTTTTGCCTAGCGCGTTTTGATTTTAGTTTTTTTTCTCTAGTAGCAGTAAACTGGGCTGCATAGTCCATTTTAGTCATTTTCGCTCACCTCTAATTCAGTTTTTTTAGCAGGTTCAAACTGTTGTAGTAATAATCTTTCCATGGCAGAGCCATCTTTTCGGGTTAGGTTAGGTACGTAACGTGAGTAAACTCTAAAGAGCATCTCGGTAGTGGTATGCCCCATCTGCCTAGCAATCCACTCAGGGCTTTCACCAGAGGCTAACCATAAGGTTGCCGCTGTATGCCTAGTCTGATAGGGCGTTCGCCTCTCTAGCCCAAGATGGCGAAGTAGGGGGTACCAAACACGTTCACTAACATTTTTGTGATACAGGGGTTTCCCGACCGTATTACAAAAAACCATTTCACCTTTACCAGTTACTTCAAGCTGTTCTTTCAGTGCGTCATAAACTAGCTTGGACATATCTATTGACCTAAAAGAACCATCATTTTTGGTATAAACAAACTCGCCAGCGACATAAGCTTGTCTAACTAAAATTTGCATTCGATCAAAGTCAACATTTTTCCAAGTTAATCCATTGATTTCACTAGTGCGCATACCAGTAAAAAAACGTAGTAAAAAGTAGTTTTTAAAATCTGGCCGAACTTTCTGAAGAATTAACCTAACCTCTTCAATGCTAAAAGGTGAAACGTCTGTGCGTGGAACACTTAAAGATTTTATTCCAGCGTAGGGTGAGCTAAAATCAAATCGGTTGGCTGCCTCATTAAGTATCATGCGCAAAGGCACCATGATCTTATTGATAGTGGCTGGTGCAATCGTCTTGCCTTTTGGGTTCGTTACTTTGGCGAGTTCAGACCTAAAGGCAAGAATGTCAGCTTTACGAATGCAGCCGACCTCTTTATCTCTAAAGACAGGCAAGATATGCTTGTTTAGATTAATAGTGACAGCTTCTATATAAGTGGTTCGCCACTGAATCTTCATCTCGGAAAACCACGTTTCTGCAAATTCTTCAAACAGAGGAGTAGACTTTTCTGCTAGCTGTTCTTGACCTTGTGCAGATTTATTTTGCACTTGAGTCTTAGCTTTAGCTTCGAACTTTTCTGCATTTTTTGATCCCGGAAAATATTTTTCGTAGTCAAAAGTTCCTAAGGTTATTTCCGCATCAATGCGCTTCATTGCTACGTTGAGTTTGCTCCTATTTTCAGGGGTATCATCTAACAAAGTCTGTTCACGACACCTTGTCTTCTGATATTGAAAATCAAAATATAATTTACCAGTCTCTTTTCTTACCCTAATGTGCCCCATACATCACACTCCCATTAGCTAGTGGAATATTTAATGAAGTTTCATTTGATGCTTTAAGCATGTCGCGCTCAATTGCGTCCCAGATATAAAGAATTTTTCTACCGCCAAAAGGTCTGATGTAGTGCTTGCCTTCAAACAGTACTGAATCCTTTAAACGCTCCCGGATAGTGCGTGCATCGTATTTAATACGAGCTGCTAACTCTGCAGTAGTAAGATAATTATCTACCATAGTATTCCTCCACAGGTATTTAATGACTTCAAACGTAGTTAATTGACTACATCAGTATATTTATAGCTTCATTGCTTGGTCTTTGCAAGCTATATTTGAAGTTATTTGATAGTATTTGAATATATTTACTAACAGGTGTAGTTAAAATGCTACGTTTTAAGATAAAAGAGCTTATAGCTGAGAAGGAATTTGCTGAAGGAAGAAGGATTACTATTGCCGAAGTGGCTGAGGAGGCAGGAATTCACCGCGTTACTTTGTCAAAAATGATTAATAGGAGAGGGTTAAGCACCAGCACTGATCATATAGATAAGCTTTGCAGGTATTTTGGCTGCCAAGTGAGTGATTTAGTTGAGTATATTCCGGACGAACTTGTGAGTGGAGCACCATCAAATTAACTAAGCCACTACAGTTAAGATGGCCACGATCAAGATTCAATTTGGTGTGCTTTATTTGCTCTTCTGCCCTGACTTCAGTGTTAGTGCTAAGTATCCTAATTGAGCATTATGAAAGTTAGCTAAGCGTGTTTTTAGAGCTTTTAAGCGACTATCTGCATCTTGCACTCATGGAAAGCTATTTAAAATCAGCTTTAGTAACATATTTAGTGATGTGCTCAATTTTTAAGTTTTGAATATTAGGTAATTGTAGGTGTTGGCACAGATTTGTCACAAATTTGTCACATAGCTTTTTAGGGGCTGTTTTTAGAAGGCAAATAAATACTATTTTTAGGCGTTAGTTGGCTTAAAAAAGTAGGTGTTGGAAGGTGTTTTTTTGGGGAATTTTTTTAGCTTGAATTAAGCTGTTTTGGCTCCCGAGGCAGGGGTCGAACCTGCGACCAATAGATTAACAGTCTACTGCTCTACCACTGAGCTACTCGGGAATACAGAGGTTTTGGTAACTAGAATTGGCTCCCGAAACAGGACTTGAACCTGTGACCAATAGATTAACAGTCTACTGCTCTACCGACTGAGCTATTCGGGAACATCTAGTGCTACTTGCTAAGCAAGTTTTAGGTGGTGGCTATGCCCTGATTTGAACAGGGGACCCCATCATTATGAGTGATGTGCTCTAACCAACTGAGCTACATAGCCAACGGCTGCGCATTATAAAGACCCTAGTGTTTTTAGCAAGGGTTTTTCTTAAAAAGTTACACAATTGATATTTTTTCACTTGTTGCACCTGCGAAGTCATGCGACAGTTAATGCCATTACAAATAAGTGCTTTAAATTAAAAGGGGTAGAGCATGGCTAACCTTGATGCATCGCTTAGAGAACAAGTACGTGTATTAGGTGAAGGTTTGGGGCGCACTATGAGTGCTGCGCGAGGTGAAGAGTTTTTAGCGTTAGTTGAGTCTATTCGTACCCTGTCTAAACAAGTTCATCAGGGTGAAGCAACCAGTCAATCGCTTAGTCAAATGTTAAACGACTTAGACGATGAAATGCTTTTACCCGTAGCGCGAGCTTTTACTCAGTTCTTAAATTTAGCCAATGCTGCTGAACAACATTACCGCGCACGAGAAAGAGTGGTGGAAGATTATCGGGCGGGTGAGCAGCCAGGTTTAACTTTATTATTAGACAAGCTTAAGGCAGAAGGCCTGGCAGCTGATGTTATCTACAAGTCATTAGTTGAACAGCGAGTTGAGTTGGTTTTTACGGCTCATCCAACTGAAATTAGTCGACGAACACTCATTCAAAAATATGATTTATTAGATGATTGTTTAACCGATTATGAAGCCTGCCCTAGTGATAAATCTCGCCAAGATGTAGTGCAGCGTTTAGAGCAGTTAATTGCCCAAGCTTGGCATACCGATGAAATTCGCAGTCAGCGCCCTACGCCAGTTGATGAAGCTAAGTGGGGTTTTGCAGTTATCGAAAACTCTTTGTGGGAAGCTGTTCCTGCTTATTATCGTCAACTAGATGAACAACTGGTTTCTTTAACAGGAAAAACCCTTCCTTTAGATGCTGCCCCTATACGTTTTGCTTCTTGGATGGGGGGCGATAGAGACGGAAACCCACGTGTTACTTCAAGAGTTACTCAGGAAGTTTTATGGCTTTCTCGCTGGATGGCTGCAGACCTTTATCATAGAGATATAGTGCGTTTGCGTGCCGAGCTTTCAATGCATGAAGCAAGCGATGCGTTAGTGGAAAGGGTAGGGCCAGTAAGAGAGCCTTATCGAGTTCTGCTGGGGCAGGTGAGAGAAAGGCTACGCGCTACCCTAGATTGGTTAAAAGCTCAGCTAGATGGCAAACCTTACGATGACGAACGCATTTTATTTGAAGTTGAAGGTTTGCGTGAGCCTTTAGTGCTTTGTTATGAGTCTTTATGTGACAGCGGTATGCAAGTTATTGCCGATGGTTTGCTGTTAGATTTACTGCGTCGTTTAGCAACCTTTGGTATGAACTTGCTGCGTTTAGATGTGCGCCAAGAAGCACCGCGTCACGAACAAGCTTTAGCTGAGGCAACGCAATATTTAGGCTTGGGTGATTATGCCCAGTGGGATGAGCAAAGGCGTGTCGATTTCTTGTTGCATGAATTAACTAATCCGCGGCCTTTACTGCCTGAGCGTTGGCCTTGCAGTGATGAAACACGAGAGGTTTTGGATACCTGTCGGGTTGTTGCGCGTGAGCGTGCCGATGCTTTGGGTGCTTATGTTATTTCTATGGCTGCCCAGCCTTCTGATGTTCTTGCCGTTGCCTTGCTGTTAAAAACCTCAGGTTTAGAACGCAGTATGCGCATTGCGCCTTTATTTGAAACCTTAGACGACCTAGAGCGTGCGCCTAAGGTTATTGATGGTTTGTTGTCCTTGCCTTGGTATCAGGAATACACCAGTGGTCGGCAAGAGGTAATGATTGGCTATTCTGATTCAGCCAAAGATGCCGGTCAGCTAGCGGCTAGCTGGGCGCAATACAGAGCACAAGAAGCAGTTACGCATGTTTGTGCTGAACATAAAGTTCACTTAACACTGTTTCATGGTCGTGGTGGTACGGTGGGTCGTGGTGGTGGCCCTACTCAAGCGGCCATTTTGGCCCAACCGCCCGGTTCAGTGCAGGGGCGTTTAAAGGTGACTGAACAAGGCGAGATGATTCGCTTTAAGTTTGGTTTACCCGCTTTAGCTGAACGTGCGCTTGAGGTATATACCTGTGCTGTTTTAGAGGCAACCTTGGCACCGCCACCTGCACCTAAAGCAAACTGGCGAGAATTAATGGATAAAATTGCCAGAGATGCTGTAGAGGGGTATCGGGCTTTAGTTAGAGATAATACGGATTTTGTTCGTTATTTCCGACAGTTAACACCTGAGCAAGAGCTAGCTAAACTGCCTTTGGGTAGTCGACCAGCAAAGCGTAGAGCTAGTGGTGGTATAGAAAGTTTAAGGGCTATTCCTTGGATTTTTGCCTGGACACAAGTGCGCTTAATGTTACCTGCTTGGCTAGGAAGCGACCTTGCTTTAGAAAGAGCCCAAAGTCGAGGTGAAGGCGATGCTTTGCGTGAAATGATTGATGCTTGGCCTTTCTTTGCTAGTAATATGAATATGCTAGAAATGGTTTTAGCTAAAACAGATTTATCCATCGTTAAAGAGTATGAAACTTTATTGGTAGAGGCAGAGTTACAGCCTTTAGGTGAACTGTTGCGTTCCAGGCAAGAAGCGCTAGTTGAGCGTCTACTTGCCTTGCGTAAACAAAGTCAGCTACTAGAGCAAGTACCTTTAACACAACAGGCTATTAGTGTTCGTAACCCCTACATTATTCCGCTGCATCAGTTGCAGTCAGAACTATTGGCAAGGGTTAGAGCTTGTGAGCAAAACCAGGTGTGCAGTGCTAATCAAGACCTTTTAGAAAGGGCATTAATGGTTACCATGGCAGGTATTGCAGCAGGTTTACGTAATACAGGCTAGTGCGCTAAGGGGTAGTTTTCTGTTATCCTTGGGCGCTAATATTCAGTCAGAGTAATGTGTATGAGCGCCCTAGATGCTGCAATTTGGTTAACTGCCGCTATTGCCATTATTATTCCTTTAGCAGGCTATGCCCTTCACCTACATTTTGAAGCTAAGCGACAAGTTGCTATAGCTGCCGAAACCCATGAGCGCGAGAGACTTCAAGCCCGTGCTAATGTTTTAGAAAACCTTTCTTTGTTAGCTAAAGCACTGCAAGACGAGCAAGTAAATCCAACTGAGGGTTGTTTGCGTGTGCGGGTATTTTTAGATTTATTAGATGAAGGTGTTTACGTAAACCACCCAGATTTAATTATATTCGATAGGGTTTACCAGCAAACTAAACACCTAGCTACCCACCAAGAGCGCACTGACCTTGCTGCCAATGAAAGGGCAAAGCAAGACCAGGAGCGTGAGGCTATAGAAGCTGAGTTTTCTTCACAAATTCAACAGGCTGCAATAAAGTTGGGTGCTTTTTGTGAGCTGCAAACCAAGCAAGGTGCTGAGCCTCTTTTTGTTAATGCGGCTGAGGGTCAGTAACTCATGCTACCCATAAACACCATGCTTAAAAACTTTCGTTCAGATCGTCAAAAAGGACGAGCAGCAAAAGCAGAGGGTGCAGCTGGTAAAGAGTCGACCAGCTTTAATGACCAGCTAATGCAGCAAATTGCAACGGGTGGTCGAGCCACCATTAAAGAAGAATTAGGTCAGTTACAAGAGCTAATCAATAAAGCTGGTGATCAGTTAGAAAGTAATCCCACTATAGGTAATTTAGAAGTGTTTCGTGCGCTTTTAGCTAACCTAGTTAATAAAGTAGTTAAGGCTGGTTTTCAGGTAGATAGTGTTGGGCCAGGCTGGCATCCAGCAGACAGGCATCAGGTTGTACGACGCATAGATGAAGAGTCAGAAAACTTAATGCAATTGGTTATGAGCGAGCAAAAAGACCGAGTAGCTATCGCGCGTAATCTAGTCAGTATTAAAGGTTTGGTCATCGACTTGGTGTCCTAACGTCTAAGATTTAAAAGTTTGTGAGGGCAGTATGAGCAAAGAGTCTAGCCTATCCAAAGCCTGGCCTAGTGTTGCAGATTTAGTTGGAAATACGCCTCTGGTGCGTTTGCAGCGTTTAACTGCAGGAAAAAACAATACCCTATTAGTTAAGCTTGAAGGGAATAACCCAGCAGGCTCTGTCAAAGATCGGCCAGCTTTTTCTATGCTGCAACAAGCCGAGCAGCGCGGCGATATTCAACCAAGCGATACTTTAATTGAAGCTACTTCTGGCAATACAGGTATTGCTTTAGCCATGGCGGCAGCCGTTATGGGCTATAAAATGATTTTAATTATGCCTGCTACTGCTTCTGATGAACGCAAGTGGGCTATGCAAGCCTATGGTGCAGAGTTAATTCTCGTTAGCAAACAAGAAGGTATGGAAGGTGCCAGAGACTTGGCTCTGCAAATGGAGCAAGAAGGCAAAGGCAAGGTGCTTAACCAGTTTGGCAACCTAGATAATCCTTTGGCCCATTACCAAACCACTGGCCCAGAAATTTGGCAGCAAACATCAGGAAAAATAACTCATTTTGTTAGCTCTATGGGTACCACTGGAACCATTATGGGAACAGGCCGCTACTTAAAAGAGCAAAACCCCAATGTTCAAATAGTGGGCTTACAACCCTCTGCGGGTGCCAGTATTCCTGGTATTCGCCGCTGGCCTAGTGAATACCTACCTAGTATTTATGATGCAAAAGGTGTCGATAGGGTTATAGATATTAGCCAAACAGCAGCAGAGGAAACTATGCGCAGCCTTGCGCTAGAAGAAGGCATTTTTGCTGGTGTCTCATCGGGTGGTGCCGTTGCTGGCGCACTAGAGTTAGCAGCAGGCTTAGAAGATGCTGTTTTGGTCGCCATTATTTGTGATCGTGGCGACCGCTACCTTTCTACCGGCGTTTTTGCCACTTCTGACCAGTAAAATAGCGAAATATCTATGGTTAAGGTAAGAGATGATCAGCCACTCAATGCTGATGGCAGTGTGAATTTAGATGAATGGATGAACCACTTACAGCTAGACGTTAAGTTGGTAGACCCTGCTAGGGTTAGAGCTGCAGCAGATTTGGCAGCAGAGCTGGAAATACGTGCTGAAGCTGAAAATAGACAATGGTATGAAGGTGCAAGCAACCTAAGAACCGGCTTAGAAATGGCCGATATTCTTGGTGAGCTACGCATGGATGATGACACCCTAGTAGCGGCAATACTGTATCGGGGTGTGCGTGAGGGTTTGGTAAGCCTTTTAGCCGTAGAAAAGCAGTTTGGTAAGACAGTTGCCAAGCTGGTCGACGGCGTTCACCAAATGGCAAACATTAGCCAAATTACCACCAATAATCAGCCTGCTTTTGGGCAGGCACAAAACCAACTAGAAAAATTACGCAAAATGTTGGTGGCGGTCGTTGATGATGTACGCGTTGCCTTAATAAAATTAGCAGAACGTACCTGTGCTTTAAGGCAAATAAAAACAGCTACACGCGATAAGCGTTTAAAAGTTGCCCGTGAAGTGTTTGATATTTATGCACCTTTAGCTCACCGCTTAGGTATAGGGCATATCAAATGGGAGTTAGAAGACCTTTCCTTCCGTTACCTTGAAGAAGATGCCTATAAATACATCGCTCGCCTCTTAGCTGAAAAACGCATGGACAGAGCCGAGTATATTAAAAAAGTTATTCAAGACTTAACCCAGGCTATTAAAAATCAGGGTATTGAAGGCGCAGATTTACAAGGTCGAGCTAAACATATTTACTCCATTTGGCGCAAAATGAAGCTTAAGAAAATCGATTTTTCTCAAGTTTATGATATACGCGCTGTGCGTGTGCTTGTTCCAGAAGTACAAGATTGTTATGCCGTGTTAGGCATAGTCCACTCCATGTATAAACACATTCCCCATGAGTTTGATGATTACATAGCTACGCCTAAAGAAAATGGCTATCGCTCTTTGCATACTGCTGTTATTACTGAAGGTGGCAAGGTTTTAGAAGTACAAATTCGTACCTTTGCTATGCATGAAGAAGCCGAGTTAGGGGTATGCGCTCACTGGCTTTACAAAGGAACAGATGCCGCCAACAAAAGTAATGCTTATGAAGAAAAAATTGCTTGGTTGCGACAAGTGTTGGAGTGGCAAGAAGAAGTTGGCGATTTAGCCGGTCTGCGTGATGAGTTGCAAGAAGACGTTACGCCCGATCGCATTTATGTGTTCACTCCCGATGGGCATGTGATTGACCTGCCACAAGGGGCTACACCAATAGACTTTGCTTATAGAGTTCATACCGAAATTGGTCATCGCTGCCGTGGTGCTAAAGTTAGTGGGCGTATCGTGCCGCTTAATTACAGCCTTAAAACGGGTGAGCAGGTTGAAATTTTAACCACAGCAGGTGAGGGAGCACCCAGTCGAGATTGGCTAAACCCTGCTTTGGGTTATGTACAAACCCCACGCTGTAGAGCAAAAATTCAGCACTGGTTTAAGCTGCAAGCAAGGGATAAGAATATTGAAGGTGGCCGTCAGCTAATTGAAAAAGAATTTAAGCGTTTAAGCCTTGAAGGCTTAGATATGCTGGCGCTAGCTAAAGCACACAATTTACATAACGAAGATGACCTTTATGCAGCCTTAGGGGCAGGCGACTTGCGCCCCGGCCAAGTGCTATCCATGGCGCAGCACTTATTTGGTGAAACCGAAGATGTGGATCAACTAGATAGGTTGTTGACCCGCCCATCTAGTCGCAAGGCTTCCTCTAAAGATGATGTCACTATTTTGGGTGTAGGCAATTTAATGACCCAAATAGCCAAATGCTGCCAACCCTTACCCGAAGATGAAATTATTGGTTATATAACCCTGGGGCGAGGCGTAACCATTCACCGCCAAGATTGCTCTAACGTTAATCAGCTGCGTGCAGAAGACCCTAACCGCTTAGTTAATGTTGAATGGGGCAGTAAAAATGCTCAAATGTACCCAGTGGATATCCGTATAAAAGCTTGGGATCGTTCAGGTTTATTAAGAGATATAACGGTCGTTTTAGCCAATGAGAAGGTGAATGTTGTATCGTTTAATACCTTAACAGATGAAAAAGAAAGCCTAGCCAATATTCTAGTTACGCTAGAAGTCTTAGGGTTAGAAGCATTAGGGCGGGTGCTAACAAAAATTAACCAGCTACCTAATGTGGTTGAGGTACAACGCTTTCGCCAACCTTCCAAAAGCTCCAACTAGTTACCTAGAGGCAAATTGTGGAAAGACCCTACTCTTTAAAAGATTTACTGAATTTAATGGCTAGATTACGCGACCCAGAAACGGGTTGTCCTTGGGATTTAAAGCAAACCCGAGCATCTTTGGTACCTCATACGCTTGAAGAAGTTTATGAAGTGATTGAATGCATTGAAGAAGAAAATGATCCAGACCACTTAAAAGAAGAGTTAGGTGATTTACTGCTGCAAATTGTTTTTTATGCCCAGTTAGCAAAGGAAGAAGAGCAGTATAACTTTGCTGATATTGTTGATGGGCTAACCAACAAGTTAGTTACTCGCCATCCGCATATTTTTCCTGAGGGTAGGTTGTATGCTGGTGAAGCTTCGGCAGCTAACAAGCCTCAAACTCCTGCTGAGGTAAGTGAGCTATGGCAAAAAGTTAAAGCCATGGAGCGGGAAGCAAAAGGTGAGCAGCCTGATGCTTCTATATTAGTGGGTGTACCACTTAATCTGCCTTCTATGACTAGGGCTGCCAAGCTTCAAAAACGTGCAGCTAAAGTAGGTTTTGACTGGAATGATCCTTTGCTAGTGCTAGACAAAATAGAAGAAGAGCTAGCAGAAATCCGACAAGCCTTGGCAGGCGGTAAACAAGAAGAAGTGGCTGAGGAAGTAGGCGATTTTATTTTTGCCAGCGTTAATTTAGCGCGCCATCTAAAAGTAGACCCTGAAAGCGCAGTAAGAGCCACTAACCGTAAATTTGAACGGCGTTTTAAAATAATAGAAGAGCTCTGTTTAGAAGAAGGTAGACCCTTAACCTTAGCGATCCAAGCAGACCCTAAACAACGTATTGATTTACAACAGTTAGATGCTTATTGGGAAGCAGCTAAGCAACGTGAAAATCAGTAACCTACTCGCCAACAATAGGAAGTAAGGGATGCGCTTTTCTCTTAAAAACTGGATTATCTTTGGTTGCTTTATACCGCTTTGGCTACTGATCCTAATTGTGGGTGGGCTATTACTGAATGCTCACTTTAAATCACTTGATGAACAGCTACTAGAACGTGGCCAGTTTATATTAAAAAACCTTAGCTCAAGATTGGCAGTTAACCTAGATAAAGATGAGTCTTTAGTGGGTATTAGGGTGATAGCAACAGAGCTACTCGAAAATAGAAATGTTCGCGCCCTTTCTCTCTATGACTATCGGCAGTTTAGTCTTTTGCATGCTGGCCCTAGTATGCAGCCCTTGTTAAATAATCCTCAGGCACGTTGGCAACTGAATTCACAAATGGCAAAAGAAGCCGAGTCGATTCGTTTTATAGAACCTATTTATGAACCTCAATACCTGCAAGAAGCTGAAAGTAGTCTGCAGCGTATTGAGCCGCAAGGTAAGCTACTTGGTTGGGTTGAGTTAGAAATTAGCCTTACACCTTTATTGCTTTATAAGTACCGCTTTGCCCTTTTAAGTGGTGCTTTGGTTACTTTTTTATTTTTACTGAGCTTCTTTTTTACGCATTTGTTAGTGCGTTACCTAGAAGAGCAATTAGAAGCTATCCGCCTTAGATTAAAAGATGCAGCCCAGGGTTATTACCCAGCTACTGGCCAGCCTTCAAAAGTGATAGAGATAGATAGGCTAGAAGTAGAGTCTACGCAGCTTATTCAGCAGTTAAACGAGCGTGAAGAAAGTTATCAGCAAGCAATAGAAGAAGTGCGTGAAGACTCCTTGGGAAGCTTAGAAACCATTGAGATTAAAAACATAGAGCTAGATCAGGCGCGTAAAGATGCTTTGCAGGCCAGTAAAATTAAGTCTGAATTTTTAGCCAATATGAGCCATGAAATACGTACACCCCTGAACGGTATTATTGGCTTTTCTAACCTTTTATCTCGCACTCAAATGGACTTGCGCCAAAAAGAATACATTAACCACATTCTTGGCGCTTCAGAAACCATGCTGGGTATTATTAACGACATTCTCGATTTTTCTAAAATTGAAGCAGGCATGATGGTGCTCGATGAAGCACCCTTAAACTTGCGTCAGCACCTAGATGATTGTTTATCTATGTTTGCGCCCATGGCGCATCGTCAAAATATAAACCTGCTAGGCATGGTGTATGACGACGTACCGCTTAGAGTAAATACAGACCCTTTAAGGTTAAGGCAGCTAATTAGCAACCTCTTAAGTAATGCGCTGAAATTTACTTCAGAAGGCGAAGTGGTCTTACGTGTCATGCTAGATGATAACGACAGCTTGATAGAATCTGAAAAGCTAGCTGTGCCAGAGGTGGGGAAGCAGTGTTCTATTAAGTTTTCAGTCACTGATACGGGCTTAGGCTTAAGTGAAGACCAACGCCAAAAACTTTTTCAAGCTTTTACTCAGGCAGATACTACTCAAACACGTCAGTTTGGGGGTACTGGTTTAGGTTTAGCTATTTGCAAACAGTTAGTTGAGCAAATGGGTGGGCAAATAGATTTAGAGAGTATTGAAGGTGAAGGTTCAACCTTCTGGTTTACTTTGCCTATGTCTGTGCAAGAGCTAGCCACAGAGCCAACACCCTGGTTAATAGGTAAAACTTTGGGCGTGTTAGAAAGTCATAAGCTAACCAATCAAGTTTGGACTCATCAGTTACGCAGCTGGGGTGCGCAGGTTGAGTCTTGGCATTCACCAGAAGAAATGCTTAAACAACTTGCCTTAAGTAAAGTCGATGCTGTTTTGGTTGGAATGAATGCCAAGCAGGTTAAACAACAGCCTTGGTTAAACGGCTTAACCCAGCTTCGCACGCTTAGGCAAGCAAACCTCTTGCTGGTAAATGTTTCAGATGCTGAGATTCACACCCATTTACGCCGACAGAGTGCTGGCCAGTTATTAACTAAACCCTTGGCTATTCCACAGCTTAGGCAAGCGGTAGAAGAAGTATTAGACCCAACACTTGTACAAGCTAGCCAAGAAGCAGTTGTGGCGCAAAAAACTGCACCTGTCATTTTAGTGGTGGATGATACTTCTTCTAACTTGCTGTTATTGGTGACTCTATTAAAAGAGTTAGGCTTTACTGCTCTAGAGGCAGTCAGTGGTGAGCAAGCTGTCATGAGGGTTGAAGAACAAAAAGTTGACTTGGTATTGATGGATATTCACATGCCAGGTATTTCAGGTGTTGAAGCAACCCAGCAAATCCGTGCTTTAGGGCATCAATACCGTTCCTTGCCTATCGTAGCAACCACAGCTCATGCCGCAGTTGAAGAGCGTTCTGCATGGTTGCAAGCAGGTATTAATGATGTGCTAATTAAGCCCATTAATGAAAAACTATTAACTGACCTCTTACAGCGCTGGTTAGGTAGCCGGTTTTCTGTTGAGCAAACTAAAGGCTTAACTGTAGAGATTAACCAGAGTGAAGAGTCTTGGCAGGCTTGCCCTGTTGACCATGAAATGGGGATTAAGCTGGCGATAGGTAAGGCGGATATTGCTGATGAATTACTTGGCTTACTGCTAGCTAACTTGAATGAAAGCCGAAATGAAATTGAAGACGCTTTAAAAAACCAAGATGATGACGCTTTGTTAGAAGCTGTTCACCGTTTACACGGCGCAAGCCGTTATTGTGGTGTGCCAGATTTAGCTCAAACAACTGAGGCTTTAGAAACCCAGCTAAAAGCAGGTCAGCAAAAATTAGTTGCTGGTAGCTTAGAGCAGCTTTTTTATGAAATAGATCGACTGCAAGACTGGTATGAACGTGACTACACGACTGATTGGCACCAAAAACAAGCCATTAATTATTAGGCTTGCCAGTAAAGCCGGGCTCTAAACAGCGAATAAGCCGAGCCACCTTATCTAGGGTTTCTTGGTATTCTTGAGAGCCGTTTGAATCTGCAACTAGGCCACCGCCAGCAGAAATATGCAGCTGGCCTTGGTGGGCTATAAAAGTGCGTATAGCAATATTAAAGTCCATGCCGCCGCGTCTATCTAAATACCCGATTGATCCACAATAAACACTGCGCTGGCTAGGTTCTAGCTGGTCAATAATTTGCATGGCACGTAACTTAGGTGCGCCAGTAATAGAGCCACCCGGAAAGCTGGCTTTTAATAAATCTAGGTTGTCTTTCCCTTTAGCTAGCTGTCCAGTTATACGGCTAACCAAGTGATGTACATTGGTGTAGCTTTCTAAAGTAAATAAATCAGGTACTTGAATACTCCCTGGCTGACAGACTCGTCCTAAATCATTCCTTAATAAATCGACTATCATCAGGTTTTCAGCCTGGTCTTTTTTGCTGTTAAGCAGTTCTTCAGCCAGTTGTTGATCTTCTTGTTGGGTCTTTCCTCTTGGGCGAGTGCCTTTAATGGGCTTGGTTTCAACTAAACCTGTGGCGCTGGCTTGTAAAAACCTTTCTGGTGATAAAGATAAAATAGTTGCATCACCAAAATCCATAAAAGCAGAAAAGGGAGCAGCAATTTGCTGGCGCAGGCTGTGCCAAGCCTGGTAAATATCGCCTTGGTAACTGGCAGTAAAACGCTGAGCTAAGTTTACTTGGTAGGTGTCGCCGCTGCGCAATAAGTCTTGAACTTGATTGAAGCGCTTTTGATAGCCTGCATAACTTAAATTACTGACAAACGGCTGGGTTAGCTTGAAGCTTTCTGGCTGGTTAGTAACGGCTTCTGCTTGAATGCTTTTAAGCCGTGTAGCTATTTCTGTCGCTAGGTGTTGGCTAACCTCACCAACTAACCAAGTTTGTTCTAGCTGGTGGTCAGTCACTAATGCCCATTGATAGTAGCCCATGCGAATTAAAGGCAGGTGAATATCTTGGCTGGCTTCTTGTGGTAAATCTTCAAATAACCTACCCGCATCGTAGCTCCAATAACCTAACCAGCCACCTATAAATGGCAGGTGGTTTAAGTTGGAGTCGTTCAAGCAGGTTTTGTCTGTTGGTCTAATAAGCTCGAGGGTTTTAACTTGTGCTGGGTTAGATATTTCTAGTTGTTGGCTTGGGTCGGCAACTGCTATAGAAAAGCGTCCAGCGCTAGTAGTAGGTGCACTGCTTTTTAAGCCGTTATTTAAACCACTATCTAATAAGCAAGGCCAGGTTAGGTGCTTTATAGCTAAAAGTAGTTCGGTGGCGGTAGCTAGTGGTAAAGGAAAAGCCTGTAATGAACCCAAGTTGTTGACACCTTCTTTATAGTTTTGAATTGTAAAGATATTTGGTAATGAATATATCTATATAAAACAGTCGGTTACATTTATAGCTGGTTTTTTAGACTAAGGTTTTAGTTGACCTAGCCTAAAGGGTTGTCTACAGTGCTGCTTAATTCATAAATTGTCGACAATCGTATAAATGAGCCTTAATCCACAACCTTTAATCATAAACGATTCTGCTGAAAATGAGCAG
Organism: Marinospirillum insulare DSM 21763; assembly: GCF_000686905.1. Taxonomy (GTDB): domain Bacteria; phylum Pseudomonadota; class Gammaproteobacteria; order Pseudomonadales; family Halomonadaceae; genus Marinospirillum; species Marinospirillum insulare. The sequence goes on along the minus strand of NZ_JMLW01000005.1, from coordinate 129,491 downwards.
CGTTGGTCAGTTGAGTCAGCCGATGGGCAGACCTTGGCTGATCGAGTATTCGAGGATATTCAAGAAGCCATAGTGACAGGCAGCATTGCTCCGGGTACTAAAATTACTGAGCCAGGCTTAGCTAAACAATATGGTATTTCGCGTGGCCCTTTAAGGGAAGCTATGCGTCGTTTAGAAGGTCGTCATTTGGTAACGCGTATTCCGCATGTGGGAGCGCGAGTGGTTTCTTTAACCATTGCCGAGCTGCTTGAGCTTTATGAAGTACGTGAAGCGATGGAAGGCATGGCCTGCCGTTTAGCTGCTAGGCAAATGCCACAAGCTGAAATAGATAGCTTAAAAGCACTGTTAAAAAAACACGAAGAACAAGCCGAGCTACAAGAAAATATTGCTTATTACCAAAAAGAAGGCGATTTAGATTTTCACTACCGTTTAGTGCTAGGTAGCGGTAATAAGAAGTTAATGGAACTTTTGTGTGGCGAACTGTATTACCTAGTGCGTATGTACCGTTACCGTTTTAGTGCCACCAGTGGTCGTCCGCAACGTGCTTTTACTGAACATTACCGCATTGTTGATGCCATAGAGCAAAGAGACGAAGAATTGGCTGAGTTGTTGATGCGTCGACACATTCGCGCCTCTAGAAATAACGTAGAAAAGCGTTTTCACGAAGCTGAAGCCAAACAAGCCGCTGAAGCTCAGTAGTTGAATGATTGAATAGCAAAATTGATAACCGAGGAAAACCAAGATGACTAAAAAACTAACCGCAGGCGGTCGTTTCCGCAAAGCACTAGCCGAAAACAATCCATTACAGATAGTCGGTGCAGTGAATGCTTACCACGCTATGATGGCTGAGCGTGTCGGTCACCAGGCTGTTTATTTGTCGGGTGGCGGTGTGGCTAACGCTTCTTATGGTTTACCTGACTTGGGTATGACTAGCCTAAATGATGTAGTAGAAGATGTACGTCGTATTACCAGTGCTGTTGAAACGCCTTTATTGGTGGATATCGACACAGGTTGGGGTGGCGCTTTTAATATTGGCCGTGCTATTCAACAAATGGAAAAAGCCGGTGCAGCAGCAGTTCACCTGGAAGACCAAGTAGCTCAAAAGCGTTGTGGTCACCGTCCTAATAAAGAAATTGTTTCTCTACAAGAAATGGCTGACCGGGTTAAAGCTGCGGTTGATGCGCGTACCGATGATGACTTCTTTATTATGGCGCGTACCGATGCTTTCCAAATGGAAGGTTTAGAAGCAGCTGTAGAACGTGCGCAAGCTTGTTTAGAAGCGGGTGCTGACGGTATTTTTGCTGAAGCAGTACACACGCTAGAAGATTACCAAGCCTTCTCTAAAGGTATTAATGGCGGCCACCTACTAGCGAACATTACTGAGTTTGGTGCGACACCTTTATTTAATAAAGAAGAGCTAGCTGCTAACGGTGCAACCATGGTTCTTTACCCTCTGTCTGCTTTCCGTGCTGCTAACAAGGCGGCCTTAAATGTTTACCAGCATCTATTGGATGATGGCGATCAGAAAGCTGTTGTTGATACCATGCAAACACGTATGGAACTTTACGACTTCCTTAACTACCACGATTTTGAGCAGAAGCTAGACCAGCTATTTGCTGAAGGTAAAAATAAATAAGCACTTTTTTTGATTGAGGAGAAAATACAATGACTGAAGCTAAAAAACTTTCGGGTGCTGGCCTACGCGGTCAGTCTGCTGGTGAAACTGCACTTTGCACAGTTGGCCAAACAGGTTCTGGTTTAACCTACCGTGGTTATGATGTTAAAGATTTATCTGCAAATGCTACTTTTGAAGAAGTAGCCTACCTGCTACTTAAAGGTAAGCTACCTAACCAAGCTGAGCTAGATGCTTATAAAACTAAGTTAAAAGGCTTACGTGATTTACCCCAAGCACTAAAAGATGTGTTAGAGCGCATTCCTGCTGATGCTCACCCTATGGATGTGATGCGTACGGGTTGTTCTATGCTAGGTAACCTAGAAACTGAAAACAGTTTTGATGAACAGCAAGAAGCGACAGATCGCTTGCTAGCTGTGTTCCCTGGTTTAATTAACTACTGGTACAACTTCAGCCATAACAACGGTAAGCGTATTAACGAAAATACTGATGCTGACACTATTGCTGAACAGTTCTTATGGACTCTGCACGATAAAAAGCCATCTGACTTACACGTTCAGGTTATGCAAGCTTCGTTAATTCTTTATGCAGAGCATGAGTTTAACGCTTCTACCTTTACTGCGCGTGTATGTGCTTCTACCCTTTCAGATCTACACAGCTGCATTACAGGTGCTATCGGTTCTTTACGTGGTCCTTTACATGGTGGTGCTAACGAAGCCGCTATGGACATGATCGAGAACTGGAAATCGCCAGAAGAAGCTGAAAAAGAAATCATGGGTATGCTAGAGCGTAAAGATAAAATCATGGGCTTTGGCCATGCTATTTATCGCACCTCTGACCCACGCAACGCAATTATTAAAGAGTGGTCTGAAAAACTGTCTAAAGACGTAGGTGACACGGTTCTTTACCCAGTGTCTGCAAAAGTTGAAGAAGTCATGTGGCGCGAGAAGAAGCTGTTCTGTAACGCTGACTTCTTCCATGCTTCTGCTTACCACTTTATGGGCATTCCCACTAAGCTATTCACACCTATTTTTGTGTGTTCACGCTTAACAGGTTGGGCAGCGCACGTATTTGAACAGCGTGCTAACAACCGTATTATTCGCCCAAGTGCTGATTATACTGGTCCAGAGCCACGTGAAGTAACACCGATTAGTGAGCGCGACTAAGCTCTCAATTAACAAGTCAGCCTCTAGGGCTGACTTTCTCATTTTAAGCCATATTTTAAGCTACCTACGAGGGTTAATCAGATGAACAACACTGAATACCGTAAGCCCCTGCCGGGTACTCAGCTTGATTACTTCGACACCCAAGCAGCTGTTGAAGCCATCAAACCAGGTTCCTATGCCACTCTTCCTTATACTTCACGCATCTTAGCTGAGCAGCTAGTACGCCGCTGCGACCCTGAAGATTTAACGGCTTCATTAACTCAGTTAATTGACCGTAAACAAGACTTAGACTTTCCTTGGTACCCAGCACGCGTGGTTTGTCACGATATTCTTGGCCAAACCGCTTTAGTTGACTTGGCCGGTTTGCGTGATGCGATTGCTGAAAAAGGTGGTGATCCAGCTAAAGTAAACCCGGTGGTTCCTACGCAGCTGATTGTTGACCACTCGTTGGCCGTTGAAGCACCCGGTTTTGATCCTGACGCTTTTGAAAAGAACCGTGCGATTGAAGACCGTCGTAATGAAGACCGTTTCCATTTTATTGACTGGACAAAAACGGCTTTTGAAAATGTTGACGTTATTCCAGCGGGTAACGGCATCATGCACCAGATTAACCTAGAAAAAATGTCACCTGTTATTCAGGCGCGTGACGGTGTTGCTTTCCCAGACACTTGTGTTGGTACTGACTCACACACCCCTCACGTTGATGCACTAGGTGTGCTTGCCATAGGTGTGGGTGGTTTAGAAGCAGAAACCGTGATGCTAGGTTTGCCTTCGATGATGCGCCTGCCTGATATTGTTGGTGTAGAGCTAGTGGGCAAGCGTCAGCCTGGCATTACTGCAACCGACATTGTTTTAGCTATTACTGAATTTTTGCGTAAAGAACGTGTAGTGGGTGCTTACTTAGAGTTCTTTGGTGAAGGTGCTGAAAGCCTAACCATTGGTGACCGTGCCACCATTTCTAATATGACTCCTGAATACGGCGCAACAGCGGGTATGTTCTACATTGATGATCAAACCCTTGACTACTTAAAGCTAACCGGTCGTGAACCTGAGCAGGTAGCTTTAGTAGAAAACTACGCTAAAGCCACTGGCTTATGGGCAGACAGCTTGAAAAAAGTTGAATACCCACGTGTATTAAAGTTCGATCTATCCAGTGTGGATCGTACTATGGCTGGTCCTTCTAACCCTCATGCACGAGTTTCTACTAGCGACCTAGCTAGCAAAGGCATTGCAGGTGATTTAACCCTAGCTAAGCAGCAAGAAGCAGAGGGTTTAATGCCTGATGGTGCGGTGATTATTGCAGCAATTACTAGCTGTACTAACACGTCTAACCCACGCAACGTAGTGGCTGCGGGTTTAATTGCCAAAAAAGCTAACGAGCTAGGTTTGGTTCGTAAGCCTTGGGTTAAAACTTCTTTTGCACCCGGCTCTAAAGTAATTGATCTTTACTTAAGAGAAGCCAACCTAATGACCGAATTAGAAAAATTAGGCTTTGGTGTGGTGGGTTATGCCTGTACAACCTGTAATGGTATGTCGGGTGCCTTAGACCCAGTTATTCAACAAGAAATTATTGACCGTGACCTTTACGCTACCGCTGTACTTTCGGGTAACCGTAACTTTGATGGCCGTATTCACCCTTATGCTAAGCAAGCTTTCTTAGCTTCACCACCTCTAGTGGTGGCTTACGCAATTGCGGGTACCATACGTTTTGATATTGAAAAAGATGTACTAGGTACAGATAAAGACGGTAATCCAATTACCTTAAAAGATATCTGGCCTTCTGATGCAGAAATTGATGCGCTAGTTACTTCGAGTGTAAAACCTGAGCAGTTTAATACCATTTACATTCCGATGTTTGATCTAGACAAGGGCGAAGCTGCTGCGAGTCCTTTGTATGACTGGCGTCCTAAGTCTACCTACATTCGTCGTCCACCTTATTGGGAAGGTGCTTTAGCTGGCGAGCGCACCATGAAGGGTATGCGTCCTCTAGCTTTATTGCCTGACAATATCACCACCGACCACTTGTCACCTTCTAATGCCATTTTGATGGATTCAGCAGCGGGTGAATACCTACATAAGATGGGCTTGCCAGAAGAAGATTTTAACTCCTATGCAACCCACCGTGGCGACCACTTAACCGCACAGCGTGCTACTTTTGCTAACCCTAAGCTCATTAACGAAATGGCAGTAGTTGATGGTGAGGTTAAGCAGGGTTCTCTAGCGCGTATAGAGCCTGAAGGCGAAGTGACACGCATGTGGGAAGCCATTGAAACCTACATGGAGCGTAAGCAGCCGCTGATTATTGTGGCAGGCGCTGACTATGGTCAGGGCTCTTCACGCGACTGGGCAGCTAAAGGTGTTCGCTTAGCAGGTGTTGAAGTGATTGCCGCTGAAGGTTTTGAGCGTATTCACCGTACTAACCTTATTGGTATGGGTGTTTTACCTTTGCAGTTTGAAGAAGGTACAACACGCAAAACTTTAGGCCTAGACGGTACTGAAACCTACGATGTTGAAGGTGAATTAAAAGCGCGTGGCATGATGACGCTAGTGATTAACCGTAAAAATGGTGAGCAGGTAAAAGTACCTATGCACTGCCGTTTAGACACAGCGACAGAAGTTGATGTTTATAATGCAGGCGGTGTTTTACAGCGTTTTGCACAAGACTTTTTAGCATCTGAAGCTTAATTGCTAATGAGTTAATGGATGTCGATAAAGGCAGGCTTAGTGCCTGCCTTTTTTATTTCTAAGCCAGTTTTTTATACAAGGTGATTTATGAGCCAAACAGACTTAAGCCAGCCACAAATTAGTGTTGCGGCTACCTATATGCGTGGCGGTACTTCTAAGGGTACTTTTATTAACGAAAAAAACCTGCCAGCTGCAGCCCAGCAGCCGGGTAAAGCACGCGACCAACTGCTGCTTAGAATCACTGGTAGCCCAGACCCTTACGGGCAGCAGATAGATGGTATGGGCGGCGCGACTTCCAGCACCAGTAAAGTGGTTCTGGTAGGGCCGGCTACTAAAGAAGGCCACGATGTAGATTATACTTTTTGCCAAATTGCTATCGACAAAGCTTTTGTTGATTACAGTGGCAACTGCGGTAACTTAACCGCAGCCGTGGGTAGTTTTGCGATAGCCCAAGGTTTAGTTAGTGCCGATAAAGTGCCTGAAAATGGTATTTGCACAGTGAATATTTGGCAAAAAAACATTCAAAAGACCATTGTTGCGCATATACCCATGAAAAATGGCCAGGTACAAGAAATGGGCGACTTCTATTTAGATGGCGTTGCCTTTCCTGCTGCTGAAGTCGTTGTAGAGTTTTTAGACCCAGCTGATGCCAGTGGTTCTATGTTCCCTACGGGTAATTTAGTTGATGACTTGGAAGTACCTGATATTGGCACTTTTAAAGCCACGTTTATAAGTGCGGGTATTCCAACCATGTTTTTAAATGCCAGCGAACTAGGTTATACAGCGACTGAGTTGCAAGGTGACATTAATACTAAGCCAGAAGTATTAGCTTGGTTTGAAAAAATTCGTGCTTACGGTGCTGTTAAAATGGGTTTGATTGCCAGCCCAGAAGAAGCGGCTAATCGCCAGCATACGCCAAAGATCTCTTTTGTAGCTCCAGCTAAGGGTTATACCACTTCAAGCGGTAAACAACTTAAGACTGAAGATATTGACCTGTGTGTAAGGGCTTTGTCTATGGGTAAACTGCACCACGCCATGATGGGTACAGCTTCGGTTGCCATAGCTACAGCAGCTGCTATACCAGGCACCTTAGTAAACCTAGCCGCCGGTGGTGGTGAGCGCAGCAGTGTAACTTTTGGCCATGCTTCAGGTACCTTAAAAGTAGGTGCGGAAGCTAAGCTAGTAGACGGCCAATGGCAAGCCACCAAAGCAGTGATGAGCCGCAGTGCTAGAAGAATTATGCAAGGTGAAGTGCTAGTGCCGGCTGATACCTTTTAGTTTAGAGACTTAAAAGCCTAGCTGCTGTTTTGTTAGGTCGTTGCAAGTACGTCTGACCGCCAAGGATGGCGGAAATGCAGTTTTTGCCATCCTTGGCGGTTATACGAGTAGCTAGGCTTTAAGTTTGAGTACTAGCCTGCGTTGTGTAACACCACTAAGTCAAATTGAACTTCCCCCACTTCGTATAGGCACTCAGCTACTGCATTTAAGTAGTTCTTTTCTTCGTATTTAAGGGCCCGAGGGTGTAGAAAAATATCTTTAACATAGCTAAAACACTATGTAGGAGTTTTAATTTAGCTGTTTACTGGGTATGGATATGAAGAGCAGCTGCCATGTATCTATAGCAAGCTGCATGTTTTAACTAAGTATACTTAGACTGAATTTTAGAAAATAAAAGCAATACCTGCACCAATGGTCAATTGATCATTGCTTAATGAGTAGGTTTCTTTTCTTGGAATGATACCACCAGGAGTCGTGATTTCAACATCTTGCCAAACAAATGTTTGATACTGTAATGATAAGTCAAACTCTATTTTTTTTACTAACTCAATTTTTGTGCCTGCCTTAGCTTGAAATGAAAACCCTTTTTGACTGTCACCTTCTCCTGTTGTACCAACAAGTACAGGAGAATCTTTTAGAGAATACACTCCAAAACCTATTCCCCAATACGGTTTTACTTTTTGTTCTGTATAAACAAAATCTACATCAAAACGAACACCAGTAGCAGTTGGTTTATCACTATAGTCCTTTAAATCTATGGAAATGCTTTCAAAACCAATTGATATTCTATTGTTTTTATGGCTTTTGCTACCTATGTAAGCAGAAAAGCTAGTGTTGTCAGTGTCAGCAGTAAGCATACTAGAGCGGCTTCCATCAAGCTCCATTTCAGCTGATAGGCTCTTTCCAACATTTATACCTACTAGTAGGTCTGCATGGCCAGTCACTGGTAAAATAATTAAAGCTATAATAAAAGGTGATATTAATTTTTTTAACATGATGTTTTCTTCTGTTTTAAGGTGAGGCCATTAATCTAATGGCTTACATATAGCTTTCTTGGCAAGATTTAATTCTGAGACTTCTTTAATGCCATTCTCAGTTGTGTGTTTTTTTAAGTTTGCACCACCAACAAATACACCAATTTTAATATATTGCTCTAAGTAATAGTTTTTTCCAGCTTCAGCATTTATAGTTAAATGGTTTGGTGAGAACTCAGATTCTGTTGATATCTTAATTTCTTTATCTACCTTAACTTCATGATAAAAGAAAACTCCTTTTGCAGTTGGCCCAAGGCACTCATCATTAATCCATATATGTTTCTTGAGAGCCGCACCTACTGGGGAGTCTTTACGAAAAACATAAATACCTGAAGCACCTTCTGGGGGTGGATTAAATTCTTTTGCTTGGGCTGATTCTTCTGGTGAAGCCATTGGCACTGAAGCACAACCTGTAACAAGTAGTGTAAAGATTACTGCTGCAGCAAGGGTTATTTTTTTCATTTTATATCCATGATCCAGCAGCAACTGATGTATCCATGTTTGTTCCACGCTTTTTAAGTTAGTGAGGGAGAGAGTGTTAACTAGGATCTGCGAGCTTTCTCATGTAGCGAAAGAGTTTGCGTGAGCTGGCGGGTGGTTTATCTGCCGCTGCTTCTTTACGTGTATTACGAATAAGCTGGCGTACTAGCTGTACTTCACACTCAGGCCAAAGCTCTACAAATTCAGCTAAGGCTGAATCTTCTGCTATTAATCTATCTCGCCAATACTCTAAGTTTTGAAAGTGTTGGGCGTGGGCGCTTGAGCTAGAGTCATAAATATCCATGGCAGCTTGAATTTTTTGGCTGTCACGGCTGCGCATTAGCTTGCCTATGCGCTGTAAATGGCGTCGCTTAGCTTCATGCGACTTAATGCGTTTATGCTCTTCTAAGGCATCGAGGAGCTCTTCATCTAGGTTAAGCGTGGTTAACTGGGTAGCGGTTAGGTCTAATAATTTTTTGCCTAGCTCTTGCAAGGCTTGCATTTGGCGCTTAAGTTCGCTTTTGCTGGGTGGTAAATCCTGCTCATCTTTTGCATCGTAGTCGTACATGGCTTTAGTCTTCTTCATCAAAGCGGTTAAGTACCAAAGCTTCTAGTGCAGCTATGGCTTGCTGTTCATCTTCACCTTCAGCACGCAGTAATAATTCTGTACCGCAAGGTGCTGCTAGCATGAGTAATTGCATAATATTGCGGGCGTTGGCTATGCGCTCATTCAAACATACTTCTGTTTTGGCTAGGTATTGCTGGCTGGTTTGCACCAAGCGTGTTGCTGCTCTTGCATGAAGGCCACGCTTATTTATTAAGGTAACTTTTTTTTCTTGCATGGGGTTGGTATTCCATCAAGCTAGCTAGTTAGGGGCGATGGGCTTAAATCTCTGTGGCGAATTTGTACATCGGGTTGTTGCTCTTCAAAATGCTTGCCTAGTCGCTCTGCAAGGTAAACTGAGCGATGTTGTCCGCCGGTGCAGCCTAGTGCAACTGTAATGTAGCTGCGATTACTTTCTTTATAGTTGGGTAGCCAGCTTTCTAAAAAATGACTGATATCAGTGAACATTTTTTGAGGTAGGGGTTGAGCAGCAAGAAAGTCGATAACTTCTTGATCTTGACCTGATTTATCTCTTAAAGAAGTATCCCAAAAGGGGTTGGGTAAGCAGCGCAAATCATAAATTAAGTCAGCGTCTAGGGGTACACCATTTTTAAAACCAAAAGATTGAAACAGTAAGGTAGGCGACTGTTGAGGTTTGCGTGCAACTCGCTCTGCTATGGTATTACGCAGCTCATGTGTCGAAAGCCTTGTTGTATCGAGGTTTATCCCAGCTGAACTAGCTAAAGGGATGAGGAGTTGTTCCTCTTGCTCTATGGCTTCGCTTAGAGAGAGTTTGCCATCTCGGGTTAGAGGGTGGCGGCGACGTGTAGCAGAGAAGCGCTCCATCAGTGTTTTGGCGCTGGCGTTGAGATAAACCACTAGAACATCTACGCCGTCAGCAGTGAGCTCTTGCATGATATTGGGGAAGTGATTTAAATCTTGCGAGAGGTTGCGTGCATCTATGCTTACTGCAACCCGACTTAGGTTATTTTGTACGGCTGCTTGTTGGGCTAGTGGAGTCAGTAAACCTGCTGGTAGGTTGTCTATAGCATAGTAACCAAGGTCTTCGAGTGCGTGAAGTGCTGCACTTTTACCTGATCCTGAACGTCCACTAATTATGACAAGTTGCATACAGGCCTCTTTGCTTGCTGGTTAAGCATTGGTTGGTGAGCTAATGAGTTGATACAGCTGCTCAGGCTGGTCAGTTTTACGTAGCTCTTTGCGTAACTCTTCATTTGAAAAGCGTTCGGCAAGTAAGGCTAGGGTTTGTAGATGGGCTTCATTCGCTTCTTCGGGCACTAGAAGTAAGAAAATTAGATCTACGGGTTGTCCATCAATTGCATCAAAGTCAATTTTATCTCTGAGGCGTATAAAGGTACCGACAGCTTCTGTGCACTGGCTACTGCGGCAATGGGGTAGTGCTACGCCATCACCTATGCCTGTACTACCCAAGCGTTCTCTGGCAATGAGCCTAGAAAAAATTTCCTCAGCATCTAGCTGAGGATTTTGTTGGGATATAAATTTACTGAAGTACTCAAGTACACGTTTTTTGCTGCCCCCAGGCACACCAAATAAGGTGCGCTCTAGGGTCAGTATTTCGTTAATCTGCATGTTGGACAGGTGGAACCGTTCAGTGAGTTGCGCCTTGCTGGCGAGCTTGGGTTTTTTCTTTGTGTTTAATCAGTTGGCGCTCTAACTTGTCCATTAGTTGGTCTATAGAGGCATACATGTCTTCGCTTTCTGATGAGGCGTGAACATCACCACCTGCAATTTTTATGTCTGACTCAGCAATTTGACGTAACTTGTCAATGGTTAGAGTAACTTGAATGCTGATAATTTGATCAAAGAAACGTTCTAATTTAGCGAACTTGTTTTCTACAAACTCACGCAATGCGGGTGTTAGTTCAACGTGGTGACCAGTAATATTAATTTGCATGTAGCACTCCTTAGAATTGAGTTATTGCTCTTTCATTGTAACGGTTTTTATCATAAAACAAAGCCCTGATAAGGGCTGAATGCAACAAAATAACACTTGACTTATTTTGCTGGTTGAAAGGTGGTTAGCGAAGGCGCTTTCTTTCACTGGAAGGCGGAATGTTCATTGCTTCACGGTATTTGGCAACAGTACGCCTAGCTATTTGTATGCCATTGTCTGCTAATAGGTTGGCTAGCTTGTTGTCAGAAAGTGGTTTTCTTGGTGGTTCATCTGCTATGAGCTTTTTTAGCATGGCGCGTATGGCTGTTGAGGAGGCTTCGCCCCCTTCACTGGTAGAAACATGGCTAGAGAAAAAGTATTTTAATTCATAGATACCGCGTGGGGTGTGCATATACTTTTGAGTGGTTGCGCGTGACACAGTGGATTCATGCATTTCTATAGCGTCAGCAATGTCTGCTAATACCATAGGCACCATAAACTCATCCCCTTTTTCTAAAAACTCTTGTTGGCGTTCAACAATTTTGCTACCTACTTTAAGCAGGGTTTCACTACGGCTTTGCAGGCTTTTAATTAGCCATTGAGCATCGCGGTGGTGGCCTTTAAGGTAGTCTTTGGTTGCTGTAGAGTCAGCTCTATTTATTAAGTCTGTGTAATTGGCTTGTACACGTAATTTAGGTTGGCTGTCTGGGTTAAGCTCTACTTGCCAGCCACTGGTGGTACGACTAAGCAGTAGGTCGGGAATAATGTAGCTAGAAGTTTCGCTTTCTATGCTGTTACCCGGCCGCGGGTTAAGTTGTTGTATTAGGCTTATCACTTCATGAAGTTCATCTTCATCGCTTAATTTTAGGCGGCGCATTAAAAAGCGGTAGTCTTTTGCTGCTAGAACTTCTAAGTATTGGTCTACTAATTTAATAGCTTGGTTAAGGTAAGGCGTGTCAGCTGCTAGTTGTTCTAGCTGTAAAGCAAGGCATTCTTTTAAATCCCTAGCGCCTATGCCTGGTGGATCAAAGCGTTGAATTAACTTGAGTACGGAATGTACTTCTGCTGTAGTGAGTTCGGCCAGTTGGCTATTTTGCTTTTGTAGACCCTCTGTTATGGAGTCTAAATCATCACGTAGATAGCCTTCGGTATTAATGCTATCTATTAAGGTTTCACCAATTAAATGATCGGTTGAGTTGTGTATATTTAGGTTAAGTTGCCAGAGTAGATGGTCTGCCAGGGTTGTGGCTGCAGTGTCTCGGGCATAGTCTTCGTAATCTTCTGGGCTTGCACCACCGCCAGAACTGGGGCTGTAGTCATGGCTATAAACATCGTCCCATTTGGTATCTACGGCTAGCTCATCGGGTAGGTTTTTTTCTTCCCACTGGTTCATTTCTGTGGGTGTTGCTTCTTGCTGCTCTTCTGCTTTTTTAGCTTCACGTGTGGCTGTATCAAAGGGGTCTGTAGCGACCTGCAGCTCTTCTTGGTGTTCTTCTAGTTCTAGTAATGGGTTGGCTTCTAGGGCTTGTTGAATTTCTTGTTGTAAATCAAGCGTGGAAAGTTGCAGCAAGTAAATAGCCTGCTGTAACTGTGGTGTTATTACTAGATTCTGTGAGACGTTCAGCCCAAGGCTGGGTTTCATAGACATAAGAGTTAAGCCCATTGATGCGATCTAAGGTAGCAATTTTTATGCCAGTATTTAGGAGAGGTTATATCTTAAATTGTTCACCGAGGTAAACCCTTCTAACGTCTGCATTAGCTAAAATTTGCTCTGCATTACCCTGAGCAATGATTGCACCATCGCTAACAATGTAAGCTCTTTCGCAAATTTCTAAGGTTTCACGAACATTGTGGTCGGTAATTAATACGCCGATATTCCTTTTCTGTAACTGACGTATGATTCCCATAATTTCTGCAACTGAAATAGGGTCTACACCTGCAAAGGGTTCATCTAATAAAATAAAATCAGGTTCTGTAGCGAGTGCCCGAGCTATTTCTACTCTGCGCCTTTCACCACCTGAAAGACTCATTCCTTTGCTTTTGCGTATATGTGTTATTGAAAACTCATTTAGTAATTCTTCAAGCAGTGCTGTTCGTTGAGTTTTACTGAGTTCTTTGCGTAGTTCTAAAATAGCCATAAGGTTATTTTCTACACTTAGTTTACGAAAAACCGAAGCTTCTTGTGGTAAGTAACCTAGCCCAGCTCTAGCTCTACCGTGCATGGGTAGTTGGGTAATATCTTTACCATCTAAAAATACACTGCCTGCATCAGATCTAACTAACCCAACAACCATATAAAAAGAAGTGGTTTTGCCTGCTCCATTGGGGCCAAGTAAGCCAACTATCTCACCTTGGTTGATGGTTAGGCTAATATCCTTAACTACCTTGCGGCCTTTATAACTTTTTTGCAAGTTATTGGCTTGTAAGCATTTTGTCATTTTTCTGCTCCTTTAGGAGCGGGCGTTAGAATAACTTCAACTCTTGTGTCACTAGAAGATTTTTGTTCGGCTTGAATGTCTTGGGTTACTAGATTGTAAACTAACTTATGACCAGTAAAGCTGTCTGTGCCCTGAATAAGCCGTGCTTGACCAGTTAAAATAACTAGGTCTTGAGAAGGTAGGTAATCAATCACTTCTCCCCAAGCTTCTACTTCGGGTTTTATTGGGTCTGGCAGGTCACGCATATAGGCTTGGCCTTTAGGTGTATTTGCCACTGCCTGTTTTAATTCGCCAGTGGTCGTGCGTAGTATTTTTAAATTCGCTGCTTCTATAACGAGCTCACCTTGATGCACTTCAACGTCACCTTGGTAGGTGGCTTGTTGCTGTTGGTTATTCCATTGCATGCTTTGTGCTTTAACTTGCAGGGGCAGCTCTCTATCTTCGGGTAGCGCTTTAGCTTCTGTCACAATAAAGACTAGGGTGAACAATATAAAAGTGCTTAGCTTATTAGGCCGATAAGCTGTTGTGGTCATAGTTCAGTACCTTGGTTGGCTGGTGCAGGTAGGTAGCTGCCTTGGGTTTTTTGAAGAATTTCTGCTAGCCCTGTGTCTAGGTTGAGCTGAAACCCTTTTCCGGTAGTTTTTCCACTAGGGCTTATAAAGCTAACAGGATCTTCTGTGTGAGCAAAGTTGGTTTGATTGTCTACCCATAAGCGGTCTGTAAAAAACTCGGGTAGGTAGGCTGAATCTGGGTTGAGTGGCGTGATAATGACCTTGTCTTCAAGGTAAATATCATTTTTATTTAGGTTTTCAGCCCGCTCTGCAACCACACGCCATACTTGCCCATCTTCGCTGTAATGATACATAAGCGGGCTGTCGAACTGAGTTAGGTCTTTTTCAGGGTAGTGGGTCGCTTCAACAGAGTTAAGAATTTGCAAACGTTTACCTTCAGCATCAAAACGGGTTAGGCGTGCGTTTTCAATGTAATAGTCTGGCTCGCCATGCTGCTGAGGTAAGCTGGCTCTGGGTGGCTTTAGGCTTAAGTCTTGAATGCCGACCACTAAAATACCTAGTGCAATAAGTGCCAGTAAAGCACCTATTTTTCCTAGTGATGGAAAACTACGCATGGGCTAGTTAATGAGCGCGCAGATTGTAGAGGTAGTGATCTATACAGGCTTGCCAAGTTCCTTGAGCCTGCATTATTAAATCAGTGATTTCTCTCACTGCACCCTTGCCACCTTCACGCTGAGTGGTGTAATCACTGTATTGTTGAATATAGCTGGGAGCATTGGCAACGCTGGCGCCAAAGCCAGCTTTACGGATGGCAGCTAGGTCGGGTAGGTCGTCACCACAGTAACCGACTTGAGACCAGTCTAAGTTAAGCTCGTTAACTATTTCACTTAAGGCGGTAATTTTGTCTTCGCGCCCTAGAAGAGTGTGCTCTATGCTTAAAGCTTCTGCGCGTAGGCTAACAACTTTGGATACCCGTCCAGTTATTATGGCCATTTTTACACCACTGGCTTGAAGTAGCTTAATGCCTTGGCCATCTTGGGTGTTAAATGCTTTGCTTTCTTGTCCGCCATTGGCATGAAAAAATAAGCTGCCATCGGTGAGTACACCGTCTACATCTAAAACCATTAAGCGAATGGGGCGAAGTTTGTCTAATAAATTCTCTGTGATATCCATGGTGGCTCATTTACAAGGGGTATAAAAATAACTGCTTATGACTTGGGCGGTTACTATAGCAGATAAGTTCAAAATTAAATCACCCCAGCTTTAAGTAAGTCATGCATGTTTAAAGCACCAACCAGGCGTTGGTTTTTGTCCATAACAGGTAGGGCGCTAATTTTGTTTTCCTCCATTAATAAAACGGCTTCAGCAGCTAGTAAGTCTGCCTGAATAGATTTGCTACTTTTTGTCATAACGTCGGCCACTTGTATATCACGCAAATCCAAGTTTTTATCTAGGGTGCGGCGTAAGTCGCCATCTGTATAAACACCTAGCAGATTTTGCTGTTCGTCGACTACGCAGGTAAAACCTAAACCCTTTTGGGTCATTTCTAGCAGGGCTTCTCTTAGGCTGGCGGTCACTAATATTTTAGGTAGCGCTTCCTCTGTATGCATAATATCGCTTACACGTAAAAGGAGTTTACGACCTAAGCTGCCGCCCGGGTGGGAAAGAGCAAAGTCATCTGGCCCAAACCCTCTAGCTTCTAGTAGTGCTATTGCTAGGGCGTCACCTAGTACAAGCGCTGCTGTTGTACTTGAAGTGGGTGCAAGGTTAAGTGGGCAGGCTTCTCGGCTGATAGAGGCGTTAAGGTGTATATTAGCTTCTTGTGCTAGGGTAGAATGCGGCGCTCCGGTTAGTCCAATAATGGGGATGCCTAAGCGTTTTAAGAGTGGTAGTAAAGAGGTGACTTCATGGGTTTCGCCTGAGTTAGATAAGGCTAAAACCAGATCACTGCGGGTAACCATACCTAAGTCACCATGGCTAGCTTCGCCTGGATGCATAAAAAATGCGGGTGTTCCTGTGCTGGCGAGGGTGGCGGCAATTTTATGACCGATATGGCCTGATTTACCCATGCCGCTAACAATAATGCGCCCTTTGCAGGCTAAGATAAGTTCGCAGGCTGCAATAAAGTTTTGATCTAAATTGAATAAAACTTCTTGTAGGGCTTCTATTTCTAAGTTGAGTGTACGACGGGCTGAAGCAAGGTAATCGGTAGTGGTCATAACTAACTGGGTATCCCTGAGTGTTTTACTGGTGAGCAATTATTGGTGAGCAAGAGTAGCTAGCTTTAGCATTATAGCTTTTTTGACGCTTTCTTCTATGACTTCTGGCTGGAGAGTTTAATGCAAGATGAATTGGTTAAAGTTAAAGATTTACATTTTAGTCGTGGTGACAAAGCCATTTTTTCTGGTGTTAACTTAACTTTGCGTAAAGGCAAAATAACCGCAATTTTAGGGCCTAGCGGAACAGGTAAAACAACCCTCTTGCACCTTTTAGGTGGACAGCTACAGCCGTCGAAAGGTTCTATAGAAGTTTTTGGGCAACCATTGGCAGGTTTGGGGCGTAAAAGTTTATTTGAATTGCGTAGCCGTATGGGTGTGCTGTTTCAGTCGGGTGCCTTGTTTACTGATATGTCAGTCTTCGATAATGTCGCCTTTCCTCTGCGTGTGCATACTAACTTGCCTGCCAGCATGATAAAAGATTTAGTGCTTATTAAGCTTGAAGCTGTTGGCTTGCGTGGCGCAAGAGACTTAATGCCTGCCGAGCTATCGGGTGGTATGGCGAGGCGTGTTGCCTTAGCTAGAGCTGTGGCTTTAGACCCTGAGCTTCTCATGTATGATGAACCTTTTGCTGGCCAAGATCCTATTTCTATGGGCGTATTAGTCCAGCTAGTTCAACGCTTGAATAAAGCTTTGGGGTTAACCTCAATTATTGTTTCACATGACTTGGCAGAAACTTTTTCTATTGCAGACTATGCCTATATTTTGGCTGAGGGTAGGGTAATTGCAGAAGGCACGCCAGCAGAATTAGAAGCATCTTTACAGGCTGATGTGCGTCAGTTTATTGGCGGGCTTGCTGATGGTCCGGTTGCTTTCAATTACCCTGCGGTTAGCTTTGCTGATGATTTATTTGCTCAAGAGGAATCTAGTTATGCTTGATTGGCTTGCTAGCCTAGGGCGTTATGGTTTGAATTTGACGAGCGCTTTTGGGCGCTCTGGTGTGTTTATCTTTCAGTCTTTAGCTGGGTTACCCAAAACAAGCGAAGCTTTTACCCTCTGGTTACGGCAAATTTATTCAGTGGGTGTTTTATCGTTAATTATTATATTAGTGGCGGGCTTGTTTATTGGCATGGTGCTCGCTTTACAGGGCTATACAATTTTAGTTGATTTTGGTGCTGAGCAAGCTTTAGGGCAAATGGTGGCGCTAAGTTTAACGCGTGAGTTAGCCCCTGTTGTAGCTGCCTTGTTATTTGCTGGTCGTGCTGGATCTGCACTCACGGCCGAAATAGGGTTGATGAAAGCGACAGAGCAACTAGCAAGCCTAGAAATGATAGGTGTAGACCCTTTAAGGCGCATTATTGCTCCTAGGTTGTTGGCAGGTTTTGTAGCTCTACCCATCCTAACCATTATTTTTACCTTTGTAGGGGTTTGGGGAGGTTGGCTGGTAGGGGTTGACTGGCTAGGTGTTGATGAAGGTGCATTTTGGAGCAATATGCAGTCATCGGTTTCTTTTCAGGCAGATGTGCTTAATGGTGTAATTAAAAGTTTGGTTTTTGCACTGGTAGTAACCTGGATAGCCGTATTTCAAGGTTATGATTTAGTACCAACTTCTGAAGGTATCAGTCTTGCTACAACGCGAACTGTCGTTTATTCGTCTTTAGCTGTATTGGGGCTAGATTTTGTTCTAACTGCATTGATGTTTAGTAACTTATAAGTGGGTGGATTAAAAAATGCGTAATCAACGCTGGATAGAGGTTTCTGTAGGGGCGTTTATGCTCTTAGGTCTAGCAGCTTTATTGTTTTTAGCTTTTAAGGTGAGCGGCTTAGCGCAAACTTCTGAGCGAAATGGTTTTGAGGTTCAGGCATGTTTTGGTGATATTGGCGGGTTGAAGCCTAGATCAAGGGTTACCTTGGCAGGTGTAACTGTTGGGCGAGTGGCTGCTATTAACTTAGATCACCAGTGGTTTGAAGCTTGTGTGACTATGCAGTTAGAGGATAGTTTGGTGAATAAGTTAAGTAAGGATACAGCGGCAGCCATTCAAACGTCGGGTTTACTAGGTGATAATTACATTAGTTTAACGCCAGGTATAGATGAGGCTTGGTTAGCCCAAGGCGACACCTTGAAAGACACTCAGTCTGCACTCATCTTAGAACAATTGGTCAACCAGTTCATTTCTAATTCAACTAGAGACTAAGTAAAAGTTATGAGGTTTTTTTATACCAGCTTACTATTGTTGGGGTTAATAGCTAATCAAGCAGGCGCTAATGAAGCTCTGTCATCTAAACAGGTGGTAGAGCGAGGTATTGCAGATTTAACCGAAGTATTTGAAGCAAATAAAACTGTTTATGATCAGCAGCCTAACCAGCTTTATGTTGACCTAGATAGAGTGCTGCAACCCTATGTTAATTTTCGCTATATCAGTGCGCGAGTCATGGGTGGACGTTATTTTCGTGCTGCCACACCTCAGCAACGGACAGACTTTGCAGCCACCTTTCAAGAGACGCTTGTTAAAACTTTTGGTCAGGGTTTGATGAACTTTGATTACCAAGAATTTGACTTGCAAATAAAAGAGGGTGAAACACGCTATGAAGACCAAGATAATATTGCTTTAGACGTTGTCGCCAAAGGTGGAGAGCGTATTCCGATTATTTTTACGCTACGTTTACACGCTGACGAATGGAAGATCATTAACCTAATAGTTAACGGGGTAAACCTTGGTTTAACTTTCAATAGCCAGTTTGATCGTGCTATGCGTGAAAAGAATCGAGATTTTGATGCAGTTATTGCTAACTGGTCGCCAGAACAAACCTTAGGAGAACTTAAGAAAGGTGAGGTTGAGTAATGACTAGGTTGCAGGAGCTAAGCTTGAATAACTGGTCTTTAACAGGTCGGGTAGAATTTGCTACTGCCGAAAAGCTAGCTGAAGCATTAAAAATACAAGCCCATACAAAAAAAGTACAGGTATCTTTAAAGGAAGCTAGAGGGGGCTCGGCTTTACTTCTAGTTTTGCTGGCTTGGCAGCGTCGCTGCTTAAGTTTAGGTGCTCAGCTTAGCTTGGTAGATGCATCCTTTGAGTTACAAAAAATTGCTGAATTAAGCCATTTAGAGAACCTCTTACCTCTAGTCTTTAACACTAAAGAACCTAGCTAAGGTGCCCAAGAGGTACCTTTTCAGTTATTATGCCTAAGAATTTAGCTATAAAGTATTTAAGCAGCTGCTGTTTATTTAATAAGGAGTAATCATGCAAGCCCAGACCTTGAAAGAATTGTTAGAGAGCCGTATCCCAGAGTGTGAATTTATTGTTAAGGGTGATGATGGGCGGCATTTTGAAGTAGTGGCTATAGGTGAGGTGTTTGCTAGCTTACCTAGTCCTGTTAAAAAGCAGCAGCTAGTTTTTTCTGCACTGAGTGAAGAGTTTGCAACAGACAAGCTGCATGCTATGGCATTAAAAACCTACACCCCAGAACAATGGGCAAAAGTTAAAGATTTACAGGCATTTTAAGGCCCTAATATAAGTATGGATAAACTACTAATAACTGGGGGACACCCCCTAGATGGTGAAGTGTGGATTTCTGGTGCAAAAAACTCAGCCTTACCTATCTTAGCTGCTAGCCTATTGGTTGATGGGCCCGTGTCTATCGGCAATCTACCTCACTTGCATGACATTACTACCATGATAGAACTTTTAGGTGGTATGGGTGTACAGGCTGTTGTAGATGAGAAAATGTCGCTTGAGTTAGATGCAAGTTACCTAGATAACTGCGTTGCGCCCTACGAGTTAGTTAAAACCATGCGAGCTTCCATTCTGGTGCTAGGTCCTTTAATGGCTCGCTTTGGAAAAGCTGAAGTTTCTTTGCCTGGTGGTTGTGCAATAGGCAGTCGCCCCGTGAATTTACACCTAGACGGCTTAAAGCAAATGGGTGCCGATATTCGTGTTGAAGAAGGCTATATCCGCGGTAAGGTTAATGGCCGTTTACAGGGTGCGCATATCTTGTTTGATATGGTGACTGTAACGGGCACAGAAAACTTGATGATGGCCGCTGTGCTTGCTGAAGGTCGCACGATTTTAGAAAACGCCGCGCGTGAACCTGAAGTAGTTGACTTGGCTGACTTCTTAAATGCTATGGGCGCAAAAATTACTGGTGAAGGTACAGACACTATTATTATTGATGGTGTGGCTGAGTTAAGTGGCTGTCATTTTAATGTGGTTGCTGACCGTATAGAAGCAGGTACGTTTCTTGTAGCAGGTGCCGCTACCCGTGGTCGAGTAAAAATAAAGCATACCCGTGTTGATATATTGGATGCTGTTTTAACTAAACTAAAAGAAGCCGGCGCAACCATTACCTCGGGCGATGATTGGATAGAGTTAGATATGCACGGCAAGCGTCCTAAAGCTGTAAGTATTAGAACTGCACCCTATCCTGCTTTTCCTACCGATATGCAGGCGCAGTTTATGGCGCTAAATGCTATTGCTGAAGGCACGGGAACCGTTATAGAAACTATTTTTGAAAACCGTTTTATGCACGTACAAGAAATTCAACGTATGGGTGCAGACATTCAAGTCGAAGGCAATACCGCTATTATTCGTGGTGTAGATAAGTTAACTGGCGCCCCTGTTATGGCGACTGATCTACGTGCTTCAGCAAGCTTAGTTATCGCTGCCCTAGTTGCAGAAGGCGATACACTGGTTGACCGCATTTACCATATAGACCGTGGCTACGAGTGTATTGAAGAAAAACTAATGTTGCTGGGCGCTAAAATAAAGCGTATTGCTGCCTGATAAAAGATTAACGAGAGAAATAATGCCATTAAGTCTAACGCTAGCCCTTTCAAAAGGGCGAATTCTAGATGATACCCTGCCACTTTTAGCAGATGCAGGCATAGAGCCAGCAGAAGATATTAGTAAAAGTCGTAAGCTTATTTTTGACACTAATTTACCTGGGGTGCGTTTACTGATTATACGCGCTGCCGATGTACCTACCTATGTTGAGCTAGGTGCTGCAGACTTAGGTGTCTCAGGTAAAGATGTGTTAATAGAGCATGGCGGTAGTGGTATGTATGAGCCATTAGATTTAAAAATTGCCAGCTGCAAACTAATGACTGCAGCGCTTGTTGGCGCTAAGCAACCTGAAGGTCGTCGCCGAGTTGCCACCAAATTTGTGAATACGGCTAAGCGCTGGTATGCCGAACAAGGCATTCAAGTTGATTTAATCAAGCTCTACGGTGGTATGGAGTTAGCACCCATTATGGGGTTAGCTGATGAAATCGTTGATATTGTTGATACGGGTAATACCCTAAAAGCTAATGGTTTAGAGCCGCGTGAATTTATTGCTGATATTTCTTCACGCCTAGTTGTTAACCGTGCATCAATGAAAATGAAGTATCAGTTAATACAGCCACTCTTAGACCGCCTACGCTTGGCAGTTGAAAAACGCTCAACAACTTCTAGTTAATTCATTTGCTGTTTTGGAAACAAAAATGCCCTCGACACCCTTTGCTGTAAGAAGATTAAAAGCATCCAGTGCAGATTTTTCTACTCACCTAGACCATCTATTAGCCTGGGAAGGTGTATCTAATGCTGAGGTGCAAAAGCAGGTAGATAAAATTATTGCAGATGTTCGCCAACAAGGTGATGCAGCTGTTTTAGCCTTTACCCAACAATTTGACCAGCATCCAGCCACTGAGTTTTCACAACTAGAAATTTCTCAGCAGCAATTAAAGGCAGCTTTTGAAAGTTTACCGACTAAAAGACGTGAAGCATTAGAAGTGGCTGCTAAGCGAGTGACCGGCTATCACGAGCACCAAATACAGCCATCGTGGAATTACACTGAAGAAGATGGCACCTTGTTAGGGCAGCAGGTGATGCCTTTAGATAGAGTGGGTGTTTATGTGCCTGGTGGTAAAGCAGCCTACCCTTCCTCTGTTTTAATGAATGTTTTACCCGCTAAGGTTGCCGGTGTTAAAGACATTATTATGGTTGCACCTGCACCTAGGGGCGAATTAAACCCCTTGGTATTGGGTGCAGCTTATCTAGCTGGCGCTACTAGGGTGTTTGCCTTGGGTGGTGCGCAGGCTGTTGCAGCCTTAGCTTATGGTACAGAAAGTGTGCCAGCGGTAGATAAAATAGTGGGTCCAGGCAATATCTATGTGGCTACAGCCAAGCGAGAAGTGTTTGGGAAGGTGGGTATCGATATGATTGCTGGCCCATCAGAAATCTTAGTGGTTGGTGATGGTAAAACTGATCCAGACTGGATAGCGATGGATTTGTTTTCACAAGCGGAACACGATGAAGATGCTCAGTCTATTCTTATTAGCTGGGATGCAGACTGGTTAGATAAAGTTGAGCAAAGCATTAACAAGCTATTGCCCACCATGGAACGTGAAGCAATTATTAAAACGTCGTTACAAAATCGTGGTGCTTTAATTCAGGTTGAAAATCAAGAGCAAGCCATTGAGTTGATTAACCGTATAGCACCAGAGCATTTAGAGCTGTCGGTAGAAGATCCGGATGCTTGGTTACCTAATATACGCCATGCTGGTGCAATCTTTATGGGGCGTTACACTGCTGAAGCGATAGGTGATTATTGTGCCGGCCCTAACCATGTTTTGCCTACTTCGGGTACAGCAAGGTTTTCTTCACCTTTAGGGGTGTATGACTTCCAAAAACGTTCCTCACTAATTTACTGCTCACCAGAGGGTGCTAGCACTTTGGGCAAGGTAGCCAGTGAGCTAGCTGAGGGTGAATCCCTTACTGCTCATGCTCGCTCTGCACGTTACCGTATCAAAGATTGATAACTTTCTTTTTAGCGCTGTGGGCTGGTAGGACGCTGGCCTATAGTCGCAGTTAAAGCTTGCTCTCGACCTTTACGACTAATGTTAAACATAACTTGAGTATTAGGTCTTAGTCCGGCTATGTAGTTAATGGCAGCTCTAGCGCCTTCTACCTTTCTATTGTTGATTTGGGTAATAACATCGCCAGGCTTTAAACCAGCTTTATCTGCTGGTCCGCCACGCAATAACCCTGCCACTAGAATACCCTGAGCATCATCTAGCTGTAGCGATTGAGCTAAAGCTGGGGTTAGTTCTTGCACTTCAATACCCATCCAACCACGCACTACAAACCCTTCGTTAATTAAATCCAACATAATTTGTTTAGCAAGATTAGAAGGAATGGCAAAGCCTATGCCTTGTGAGCCACCCGAGCGGGTAAAAATAGCCGTATTAATACCGAGTAATTGGCCGTAGGGATTTACGAGTGCACCACCTGAGTTACCCGGGTTAATGGCTGCATCGGTTTGAATAAAATCTTCGTAGGTATTGATTCCTAAACTATTGCGACCTAAAGCGCTAATAATGCCTTGGGTGACTGTTTGACCAACTCCGAAAGGGTTGCCTATGGCTAAAACTACATCGCCGACTTCTAGCGTGTCAGAAGAGGCAAGAGAAATCATGGGTAGGTTATCGAGTTCAATTTTAAGTACGGCTAAATCAGATTCAGGATCACTGCCTATGATTTGAGCAAAGGTTTCACGCCCATCACGCAGAGCAACACGAATTTCATCGGCATTATTAACTACATGGTGGTTGGTTAGAATATAACCTTCACTGCTGACCAAAACACCTGAACCTAGACTAGACTGCATACGTTTTTGGCTAGGCTGACTTTCTTGTCCAAAAAAATGCCGAAAGAAAGGGTCATTCATAAACGGGTTGGTTTGTTGCGCAACTAGCTTGGTAGTATAGATATTGACTACCGCTGGAGCAGCCATTCTCACGGCAGAGGCATAAGACACTGGGCCTTCTTGGCGGGCAACAAGCAGTGGCTCGCTAGCATGAATTTCAGCCAAAGCTTGGTTGGCTGCTGGTTGACCAGTTAGGCTAGGAAAAGCTTGTAGCAATAAAGCGGCAAAAAGTAGACCGCTAATTAAGGGCCAGACAAGTTGTGGCTTTAAAAATTTCATGAATTGAAGTAACTCCAGCAAAGCTTAGGTAGACTAATTTTACCTGACTAATGAATGATTTGCTGAGTGAAATTGGGGCCAGTAACAAATAAAACAACGGGTAAGAACTGAGGTAAAGATTAGTATGACCATTGAATTAAGTAAATTGGTAGAATCCCTAGATAAGCACCTACAAGTAGAGGACTTTAAAGATTATTGCCCTAATGGCCTGCAAGTTGAAGGGAAAAGTCAAATAAGAAAAATTGTAACAGGTGTAACGGCATCGCAAGCACTTATAGAAAAAGCCATTGCAAGTAAAGCTGATGCCTTGTTAGTTCACCATGGTTATTTTTGGAAGGGTGAAGCGCAACCACTTGTTGGTATGAAAGGTAGGCGAGTAGCAGCTTTAATGCGCAATAATATTAGTTTGATAGCTTACCATCTACCCTTAGATGTTCACCCTGTATTAGGTAATAATCAACAGTTGGCAGAGGTGATGGACTGGACAGTAACAGGTGTGATGGATTCTCCTAGCTGGCCTTTAGGTTTGGTTGGTGAATTGACTCAGCCTTTAACAGCTAAAGATTTTTCAGAGCAATTAAGCATTAAACTTGGTCAGCAACCGCTACATTTGGCCGGGCATGATCGAAAAATTAAAACCTTGGCTTGGTGTACCGGTTCAGCAGAAGGGGGTATTTACCGAGCAGCAGAGTTAGGAGTTGATGCTTATATTAGTGGCGAGGTCAGTGAGCAAACCCTACATGCGGCTCAAGAGCTGGGTATTGACTACTTTGCAGCTGGTCACCATGCAACGGAGCGTTATGGTGTAAAAGCTTTAGGGGAGTGGATAGCTAATCAGTGGCAGGTTGAATGCGAGTTTATTGATCTACCCAACCCTGTTTAGTAAAAGTTACCTACCTGCAGCTGATGGCATAGATAGCAGGTAGGTTTAAAGCTTTTGCTGACAGGTGTTTTAAATGACAGCTTAAGATTTTTTTGGCTCAAACACTTCAGGTTTAAGGCCAAAGTCTTCAGCTAGCGTGCCGCCTACCTTGTCAGCGTCATAATCTCTAGGGGGCTCGAAACTTGGCTGCTGAAAGCTCTCAGACAAGGTTCCACCTTCTTTATTGGAAGCATAGTCACGAGGTGGCTGGTAGTCATTGGCGCTCCACTTTTCTGCCGCTTGATCCAACTTCTTTTGGTCTTCAGTTCGGCCTGTTAAGCGTTTTAATACACCTTCATCATTACAGAGCTGACTGGCATCGGTAGCTAGCTGGCTTTCCATGCTTTGTAGCTGCTTACCCAATGAAGCTAAACTGCTAGCTGTGCGTGAGAAGTGGTCATTAAGGCTTTCGCGTACTTGGTTTAACTCTAATTCACGCTCAGTCAGTTGATGACGAATTTTAGTGTTTTGTACAGCGCTGGTATTCATCT
Organism: Marinospirillum insulare DSM 21763; assembly: GCF_000686905.1. Taxonomy (GTDB): domain Bacteria; phylum Pseudomonadota; class Gammaproteobacteria; order Pseudomonadales; family Halomonadaceae; genus Marinospirillum; species Marinospirillum insulare. The sequence continues at coordinate 104,155 of NZ_JMLW01000005.1, read as the reverse complement.
TGCGATAAATCAAAGCACCAACAAGGCCACCGACTAAAAAGGATGTAAGAATATAAAACCATTGAATATCAGCAAAGTTCACGTGTAACTCCTCAAATGGGTGGCGAATAAATACCGCCTTACAGTTATATTTGCACATTATATCGGTCAGATGTGACTAGAGGTCAAGCCTTGCTGCTCGGCATCTAAGGATATTTGGTCTTACAGGCTTTGGAAGAGTCACTTGGCTAGCGTATAATTCAGCAGTTCTATTTGATCACTATAGATTCATTCTTTATTGAAAGGCTATTCAGAGGCTAAGGGTAAAAAGTACATGACTCCCATGGAGCGTTATCTACAAGACCTTAAGCGGGAAGGTTTTAAGTCTGATCCTGCTCAAAAAATTGCGGTTGAGCATCTGCAAAGGCTGCATGATGATTTGGTTCAGGCTGAACAAACTGCTTCTTCAAGTGGGTTGTTTTCACGTTTGATTAAAAAGAAAACCACGCCAGCTATTAAAGGCCTGTATTTTTGGGGTGGTGTAGGGCGAGGTAAAACTTACCTAGTAGATACATTTTTTGAATGCCTACCTTTTGAACAAAAAATGCGTAGTCATTTTCACCGCTTTATGCAGCGAGTTCATGCTGACCTTAAGAAATACGATGGTCAGGCTAACCCGCTTAAATTAGTGGCTAAACAGTTAGCTGGTGAAGTTAAAGTGCTCTGTTTAGATGAGTTTTATGTAAAAGATATTACTGATGCAATGATTCTAGGTAATTTAATGGAGGCTTTGTTCAATGAAGGCGTGGTGCTAGTAACTACCTCGAATATTCTACCTGATGACTTGTACAAAAACGGCTTGCAGCGTTCGCGTTTTTTACCTGCTATCGCTTTACTTAAAAACTACACTGAAGTGGTAAATGTTGATAGCGGTGTTGATTATCGTCTACGTACTTTGACGCAAGCAGAAATCTATCATTCACCCTTAGATGCAGCAGCAGATCAGAGTTTAAACAAAAGTTTTGATGCAATGGCAAGGGTTGAGGGTCTCAGAAACGAGTCCATAACTATTAATGGGCGAGAAATAGTCGCACGGCGTGTACATGATGGTATCGCATGGTTTGAATTCGATGAACTGTGTGACGGCCCAAGAAGCCAGTATGACTATATTGAGCTTTCAAAAGTTTTTCATACAGTGTTTTTATCCGATGTACCTCAGTTAGGTGTAGCAAAAGACGATCAAACACGACGCTTTATTAATTTAATTGACGAGTTTTATGATCGGAGTGTGAAAGTCATTATTTCTGCTGCTGCCAGTATCGATAAAATCTACTCAGGTGGCAGCCTAGCTTTTGAAATGGATCGAACTAAAAGCCGCTTATTGGAAATGCAGTCGCACGAATACTTAGCAAGAGAACATAAGCCCTAGACTAAATAACAGAAGTGGTATAAAATCCGCGCTCCTTAGAAAAGTGTTAAGTGTCTAAGGCAACTTGTTATTAGGTGCTAGTTAATACTACTAACCTGATAACCAATAAAAATAGGTAATGATCAGTACGATCTGTAGCAGTGCTTTATGCCTGCAGCAAGTCGTGAAGATCCTACTAAGAGTAGATAGTTAAATGAAAACCACTGTTTCTGCAAAACCAGAAAGCGTAAAGCGCGACTGGTATGTGGTAGATGCCACAGATAAAACGCTAGGTCGTCTAGCGACTGAGCTAGCGCGCCGTCTACGCGGTAAGCATAAGCCTGAATACACTCCTCACGTTGATACTGGTGACTATCTAGTTATCATCAATGCTGAAAAAGTGCGCGTAACAGGTAACAAAGCTAAAGGTAAAATCTATTATCGTCATACAGGTTTCCCTGGTGGCATTAAAGAAATGTCCTTTGAAAAGCTGATTGATCATGCGCCTGAGCGTGTTATTCAGGGTGCTGTAAAAGGTATGCTACCTAAAGGTCCTTTAGGTCGTGCAATGTTTGCCAAGCTGAAAGTTTACGCCGGCGCGGAACATCCGCATGCTGCTCAGCAACCGCAAACTCTGAATATTTAACGGAAGGTCGTCATGTCTGCTAATCAAAACTACGGCACCGGCCGTCGCAAAACCTCTACTGCTCGTGTTTTTTTAAAGCCAGGTAGCGGTAAAATTTCTATTAATGGATCTAGCCTGCAAGAATACTTTTGCCGTGAAACTTCGCAAATGATTGTTATGCAGCCGCTAGAGCTAACTGACTCAACTGCTAAGTTTGACCTAAATATCACCGTATCTGGTGGTGGTTCAAATGGTCAGGCTGGGGCAATTCGTCACGGTATTACCCGTGCACTTATGGATTATGATGAATCTTTACGCGCTTCACTACGTACTGCTGGTTATGTAACCCGTGATGCACGTATGGTTGAACGTAAGAAGATTGGTCTACGTAAAGCACGTAAGCGCCCACAGTTCTCTAAGCGTTAAAACTTGGAGTTTTGGCTGCGGCCAACTAAAGAAACGCCTGGCCGCTTTAGGTTGGGCGTTTTTTTTTGCGACAATAAATTGTTTTTATGAAAAGCTCTACCACTAAATCACTAGTGTTTATAAGGTTTCCTTTCTTGTGTTAGTGAGGGCTTTTTTTTAAGATTAACCATATTTAAAAAAATGGTTCGGGTTGCGAATAATACTCGGATGAAGTTTTGTCGATGGGGAGAACCTTTAATGAGTAATGATGGCGTAAACAAGGGACGGCGACGCTTCCTTGTCGGTGCGACATCCGTCGTAGGGGCGGTAGGCGCAGTCGGGGTTGCGGTACCTTTCGTTGCCTCTTGGAATCCTAGTGCTAAGGCTCGTGCAGCAGGCGCACCAGCTAGAGCGGATATTTCTAAAATTGAGCCAGGGCAACAAATGACTGTTGAGTGGCGTGGTAAACCTGTATGGATTATCCGTCGCACACCAGAAATGCTAAAAAGTCTTGAAGCTGTAGAAGATCGTTTAGCAGACCCTAACTCTGATGTTATTAGTCAGCAGCCTGACTATGCCAAAAATCGCGAGCGCTCAATTAAGCCAGAGTTTGCTGTGGTTATTGGTATTTGTACGCATTTAGGTTGCTCTCCAACCTATCGTCCTGAAGTAGCAGCTGCAGATTTAGGTAGTGATTGGGTCGGCGGTTTCTTCTGCCCCTGTCATGGTTCGCGCTTCGACTTATCGGGTCGTGTAATGCGTAGCCAGCCAGCACCAACTAACCTTGAAGTGCCCCCCCATAGCTACATAGATGACAATACAATAATAATTGGTGTCGATGAGGAGAACGCATAATGGCTGGTAACCGTAATAAGGGGAATCCAGGCTTAATGGGTTGGATTGATGATCGTTTCCCTGCAACTGCCATGTGGGAAGATCACCTAAGTAAGTACTATGCGCCTAAGAACTTTAACTTTTGGTATTTTTTTGGCTCGCTGGCCTTGCTAGTACTGGTAAACCAAATTTTAACCGGTATTTGGCTAACCATGAGTTATAACCCTTCAGCTGAAGGTGCTTTTGCTTCCATGGAATACATCATGCGTGATGTAGAAATGGGTTGGCTTATTCGCTATATGCACTCAACGGGTGCTTCAGCCTTTTTCGTTGTTGTTTACCTGCACATGCTGCGCGGTATGATGTACGGCTCTTACCAAAAGCCTCGTGAATTAATCTGGATTTTTGGTATGGCTATCTACCTTGCGCTAATGGCTGAAGCCTTTATGGGTTACCTACTACCTTGGGGACAAATGTCTTACTGGGGTGCTCAGGTTATCATTTCTCTATTTGGTGCTATCCCCGTTATTGGTGGTGATTTAGCTCAGTGGATACGTGGTGATTACCTAATTTCTGGTATTACTCTCAACCGTTTCTTTGCGCTACACGTTGCTGCTTTGCCTATCGTTATTATCGCACTAGTGGTACTGCACATACTGGCACTTCACGAAGTGGGTTCTAATAACCCAGATGGCGTAGACATTAAGAAAGACTTAGATGAAAACGGTGTGCCCTTAGATGGTATTCCTTTCCATCCTTACTACACAGTGAAAGACATAGTTGGTGTTGCGGTTTTTGCGTTTGTATTTGCTTTAATTGTGTTCTACTTCCCAGAAATGGGTGGCTACTTTATTGAAGCACCTAACTTTGAACCTGCGAATCCGCTTAAAACACCAGACCACATTGCACCTGTTTGGTACTTCACGCCTTTCTATGCAATTTTGCGTGCTATTACCTTCTCTGTGTTTGGTTTAGAAGCTAAATTCTTAGGTGTTATTTTCATGGGTGCAGCCATTGCAATTCTTTTTGTGTTGCCTTGGTTAGATCGTAGCCCAGTAAAGTCTATTCGTTACAAAGGCTGGATGAGTAAACTGGCTTTAGTACTCTTCTGTATTAGTTTTGTGGTGTTGGGTGTGTTAGGTGTTCTACCTTCTACCCCAGGCCGTACTACTCTTGCGCAGCTGTGTACTGCCATTTACTTCTTAGTTTTCCTTCTGATGCCTTTCTACACCAGAATTGAAAAATGTAAACCAGTTCCAGACAGGGTGACAGGCTAATGAAAAAGCAATTACTAGCATTATTTATCGCGCTGGTGCCTGCCCTATCTATGGCTGCAGGCTCTCCAGCAAAACTGGATGCTATGAGTCCAGACTTATACAATACTGAATCTTTACATAATGGCGCACGTTTATTCGTAAACTACTGCATGGGTTGTCACTCAGCTGAGCATCAGCGTTTTGCTCGTACTGCTGAAGATTTAGGTATTCCTCAAGAAGTGATCGAAGAAAACCTTATTCTTAGCCCGCAAACTGCGTATAACGATCAAATGCGTATTGCTATGACGAAAGCTGACTCAGCTGTTTGGTTTGGTACTCCACCACCCGATTTAAGCTTAATGGCACGCTTAAAAAGCCCTGAGTATATCTATAGCTTCTTGCGTAGCTTTTACCTAGATAGTGGTAAGCCTTGGGGTGTTAATAACTCCGTTTTTCCTGATGTGGGTATGCCGCATGTATTAGCCGACTTACAAGGTACTTACAGCTTAGCTTGTGATCCTAATGCGATAGGCGCAGAAACCATTGATCCACTTAAAGGTAAAGTAGCTAACCCGCGTGACTGCTTTAAGGAAGTCACGCCTGGGAGCCTTTCACCTACGGAGTTTGACAAAGCAGTTTATGATTTAACTAACTTTATGGTCTATGTGGCCGAGCCAAGTAAGTATCAGGCAAATTCACTAGCACCTAAGGTGTTAATCTTTATTGTCATCTTCTTCTTCTTCGCTTACCTGTTGAAGAAAGAGTACTGGCGAGATGTCAAACATTGATTAGTTTACAAAAACTAATGGATGTAAATTGATATAAAAGCTGGCAAGGGCGTACGGTTTTCGTGCGCCTTTTGCTATTTTAGGCCTAAAAGCGTTATAGTAGTTGGCTGAATGTATAATGAGGAATTATTAATGAGCGTTGCTACCAAGCGTTCTTCCATGACCTTTTTTTCCGATAGTGATGATCACTACAGCCACCGTGTACGTGTAGTCCTTGCTGAAAAAGGCGTTACTTTCGATTTATTAGATATCGATCCTAACAAGAAGCCGGAAGAGTTAGCAGATCTTAACCCCTATAATAGTCTGCCTACCTTGCTCGATAGAGACTTAGTTCTTTATGAATCTAAGGTAATGATGGAATATTTAGATGAGCGGTTTCCCCACCCTCCTTTGCTACCTGTATTTCCTGTTGCGCGTGCTCAAAGTCGTCTTTGGGTCTATCGCATTGAAAAAGAATGGAGTCCTTTGGTTGAGCAGTTAACCAATGAACCTACAGGTAAGAAAGCCGACAAAGCACGTAAAGAACTACGTGAGAGCATTATTGGTGTTGCACCTATTTTTGCTGACCGTCCTTTCTTTATGAGTGATGAGTTTAGTTTGGTGGATTGCTGTGTACTTCCTATCTTGTGGCGTCTAAAGCACTTAGGTATTGAGTTACCAGAAAAGCAGGTTAAACCTTTGCTAGATTATATGGAACGTTGTTTCAATCGTGATGGGTTTATTGATAGCCTGTCTGAAGTTGAACGAGAAATGCGTTAATAGGGAATTCTTATGTCTACATCTAGCCGTCCTTATTTATTGAGAGCCATTTATGAATGGTTATTAGATAATAACTTAACCCCCCATATTGTTATTGCTACAGATATGCCGGGCGTTGAAGTACCTTCCTCTCAAACTGAGCAAGGACAGCTAGTTTTGAATATCTCTCCTGATGCTTGCCGTGACCTTATAATGGGTAACCAAGAGGTAACCTTTGGCACGCGTTTTTCAGGTACCCCTAGGCAAATACGTTCTCCGCTAAATGCCATTATGGCCATTTATGCACGAGAAAATGGTCAGGGAATGGTTTTTGGTCAAGAACCCCAGTTAGAAGGTTTAGAACCTAGCTCAGCTGAAGTGCCTGAAGCCGATTTAACCAAAGCTTCAGACACTAAATCAACTAAGCAGTCTTCTAGTAAAAAAGTATCTCACCTAAGAATAGTTAAATAATACTAGTGGTTAACTAAGCCGCTAGCTAAATTTTAATGACCGCCAAAAAGCTGTTCATCAATTAAGTCACACAAGCAATGAATGACTAGCAGGTGAACTTCTTGAATGCGTGCCGTTACCCTAGATGGAACTCTAATCTCGCAATCTTCTGAGCTTAACAGAGCAGCCATATTGCCACCGTCTTTACCTGTTAAAGCAACAACCCGCATATCACGCTCATGAGCAGCTTGAATGGCCTGAATGACGTTAGCTGAGTTACCGCTGGTCGATATGGCTAGTAAAATATCACCAGGCTGGCCTAAAGCTCTTATTTGTTTTGAGAAGATTTCATTGTAGCTATAGTCGTTGGCAATAGAAGTAATGGTGGAAGTATCTGTACTTAAAGCCATGGCTGGTAAGCTGGGTCTTTCTCGTTCAAAGCGATTAAGCATTTCTGATGAAAAGTGTTGTGCATCGCCTGCAGAACCGCCATTACCACAACTAAGCACCTTGCCATCATTCAAAATAGCTTCAACCATCATACGGCTGGCATGTTCAATTAACTCTGGTAAAACTTGGCTAGCTTGCGCTTTAGTATCTATGCTGGCATGAAAGTGCTGCAGGATACGATCATTAAAACTCATGTTAACTCCTAATTAAATTGATGCTAACAGCCATTAAAAGGCATTTTTTATCCACTGCTCACAGATTAACTGTTGATGAGTATCTAGGGTCATAGCTATTACATCAAAGCGACAGGCGGGTGGGTTTTTCCAACGTCCTAGATAATAGTTGGCCGCCCTTTGTAATTTTTGTTGTTTGGCAGGGGTCACGCTTGCTAAAGCCCCACCAAAGTGCTGGTTTTTTCTAAACCTAACCTCTACAAACACCAATTCTTCGTTATCTTTAAATATAAGGTCTAGTTCGCCTGTTTTACAACTAAAGTTACGTTCAACTAGGCTAAGCCCTGCTTGTTGAAGCATCAGTGCTGCTGCATCTTCTGCAGCTTGTCCTATTATTTGTTTAGGTGTTTTTTCAGGCATAAGCTTAGTCTCTAGTTAACTGGTCAACTAGCTGTTCTTGTTTCTCAAAAGCATTAGCTGCTAGTGGTTCAACGCGACCATTATTAAATTGCGCCCACTGTAATTTACGCAGAATACGCCGATCAGTATGGCTTAAACGACCGGTTGCACCATCTATTTGGCTTTCTGGCAGTGCGTTCAGTAGTGGCATACGTTGAGCTAGTAGGTAGGCATCGGCGCCCATTGCATAAAGACGGCCGTAACGGCTAATGTTCTCTGGCCAGGTTGCTCTTATCGTTTTTTCTAAAAGATTGTCTGCCTGTAAGTACCAGGGTATATCGCAAAAGGCGATACCATTCATGTCTTTGTCTTGGCTAGGGTTGCTGTTGCCTGTATAAACTGAAGAAGTGGCTAGCACGGGTAGGTTAGCTGCCATTAAAAAACTTAATGCAGGTTTTATTTGCCTAGCGGTTGCTGTAGTGGCATGCAGAAAGAGAAAATCACTGTCTTCCCTTGGACGAGGTGCAAAGTGAGGGCGCTGACCTAAAAGGCGAGTTAAGCGCTGATGTCTTTGCTGACTTAACTGCACTTCAAGCAATTCACGTAAAGATTTATCGAGTGTTAAAGAGCCACCGTATTGGCGTGAGTGAGTCACCTCGCCTCCAAGCTTTTCCCAAGCAAGAACAAAGCTATCTTTAACTCGAGTTCCCCAGCTGTTTTCAGGGGTGAGCACTAAGGCACGACGAAAGCCGCTTTGCCAAGCTTTTAAAGCAACCTGTTCGGCTTCATTTTCAGCTGAAAGGCCAAACTGATAAAGGCTTTTATTGCGAAAGTTAAGGTTATTACCATAATTTAAGGCCAAGGTAGGTAGCGGTAAGCTAGAGCGATTTTCGATTAAGCTAACGTTAGCTTTAGCCAAGGGCCCAATAACAACTTCTACTCCGGCTTCTATGGCTTGTGAGTAGAGTTTGTCGATAGAGTTACCTTGAGTATTAAAGAAAGTTAATCTTGGTGTTGGATAGCCATTTTTAAGGCTGGCTAATTGCCGAGCGATTAACGCATCCCTCAACACCTCGGCTGCATCAGCTAAAGGCCCTGTTTCGGGGAGAAAAACACCCAGATGTTGCACCTGCTCCTTGCTGAGCTTTACAAGCAACTGCATTTCTTTCGGCATAAAGGTTTGAGCCGGGTGGCGAGGCCAAGTTGTATGCCATTGATTTAATCGAGTAACAAAAAGTTCAGGGTGGTCGATCACTGTGCGTTTAACCAGAGCCAAGTCTATCCAGCCACCTAAGAGAGTTTGTTTTTCTTGCTTTTGTAAAGTAACCAGTGATTCAGTACTGATTTGTTGCATAGTTTCCCATAAGGTTTTATAGGTAACTTCTTGCTGTTGTTTATTTAAAGCTGTTGCCGCTTGATTGTGGCGATTTTTTAATGCATTGCTATAAAAACCCGTGAGTAAAAAAGCATCGGCACGGTAACCAAATAGTAGGTATTGTTGTTGGCGGTTAAGGTTAGTCAGTTCTTGACTAAAATGTTGAATGAGTCGTAAAGCTTGCCAGCCATTTTCTAAGGCTAAGCTATTGGTTGCAGCAACTTCTAATGCTTGCCAATGGTACTTTTTGGGTAATAAAGATAGCTGTAAGGATTGCAGCAGGCTCAAGCTTTCCTGATACCTTTGCTGCTGTGTTAAGATGCTGGCGGCATCTAGCTTAACTAGCTGGGACTCAACCTCTGGGTTGGGGTGAGCGGCTCGCTCGCTTACTGTCTCTGGCTTAGGTGGTGCTTCAGTCACTTTTCCTGAGCAGCCTGCAAGCAATAAGAGCAACAGGCATAAAAGACCTAGGCGATAGAGTTTGAGTTGCCTAAGATAAGGCTGATAGGCTGATAATTTTAATACCACTCTGGTTGATCCTTTCATGACCCGTAAAACTCCAGTAATTGAGTCAGCTAACCTACAGGCTGATAATTTACCTTCTATTAACGCAGCAGAGCATAGCAAAAAAAATGCTGCTTTGTATGTTGTTGCAACACCGATAGGTAATTTAGAAGACATCACTTCTAGGGCGTTAGTTATTCTACAGCAGGTAGATTTAATTGCAGCAGAAGATACTCGCCATAGTCGTCGCCTCTTAGAGCATTTTCAAATTAAAAATCGGTTAGTTTCTCTGCATGACCATAATGAAGGCGCAAGAGCAGAGCAGGTAATTGACTTATTAGCTAAGGGTGAGTCAGTCGCACTTATTTCTGATGCAGGCACCCCCCTAATATCTGACCCAGGTTATTCCTTAGTTGCCAAGGTTAGAGAAGCTGGTTATCAAGTATTGCCTATTCCAGGTGTCAGTGCCTTAATTGCTGCTTTAAGTGTTGCTGGCTTGCCTACCGATCGTTTTTTCTTTGCTGGTTTTTTACCCGCTAAAGCACAAGCCCGTACTCAAGCGCTAGAAGGTTTGGCTCATCAAGAAGGTACGCTAATATTTTATGAGTCACCTCATCGTTTGTTAGTAAGCTTACAAGCGATGATTTCGGTGTTAGGTGGAGCTAGACAAGCTTGCATCGCAAGGGAAATTACTAAGCATTTTGAAACATTTTTAACAGCAAGCTTAGATGAGTTGCTTGAGCAGGTGACCAATGACCCTAATCAGCAAAAAGGTGAATTTGTTCTTTTAATTGAAGGCTTTTCGGGTCAGCAACCAAAAGAGGCTTGGCAAGAAGCTTGTCGTTGGATGCAAGAGTTAAAAGATGTTATGCCACCCTCTAAAGCCAGTGCTTTAGTGGCGCGTATGACGGGAGTTAAGAAAAAAGATTTATACCAGTGGGTACTGGAGGCTAGTGAATAATTGTTGCTAGTTATTAGTAAAGCTTGAGTGCTGACGGGTTTGTCTATATCCTTTTGCGGCGGAAGTCGGCTGGACAGTCGCCGCTACTCTTTAGTCTAAGCGTTGAAGGTAGGGGAGGAAAGTCCGGGCTCCACAGGGCAAGGTGCCAGGTAATGCCTGGGAGGCGTAAGCCTACGGAAAGTGCCGCAGAGAAGATACCGCCGATGGATGCTTTCTTCGGAAGGTTTCACAGGTAAGGGTGAAAAGGTGCGGTAAGAGCGCACCGCGCGGGTGGCAACATGCCGCGGCAAGGTAAACCCCACTTGGAGCAAGACCAAATAGGAATCCATTAGGCGTGGCCCGCGCTGGATTCGGGTAGGTCGCTTGAGCCTTGGAGCGATTCAAGGCCTAGAGGAATGACTGTTCACGACAGAACCCGGCTTATAGGCTGGCTTCCGCACCTTATTATTCTAATGTAATTTTGCCTTTCTTTGAGTTCAATATGTCTACAAATACGCTAGCGGATGCACCTGATCAGCATTTGACTGTACTGCTAGAGGAAGCCGTTGCTGCCTTGGTGACTAACCCTGACGGTTGTTATGTCGATGGCACCTTTGGTCGAGGGGGCCATAGCCGCCATCTATTAAGCCAATTGGCCGCTAAAGGGCAGCTAATGGGCATAGATAAAGACCCACGAGCCTTAGAAACAGCTGCAGAATTAGCCAAAGAAGATGAGCGTTTTACTATTTGTCATGGTTCTTTTATTCAACTAGCAGAGTTTTTAAAAGAAAAAGGTTGGACTGGTGTTAATGGCATTCTTTTAGATTTAGGTGTTTCTTCACCGCAATTAGACGATGCCAGTCGCGGTTTTAGCTTTATGAAAGATGGCCCACTCGATATGCGCATGGATACTAGCCGTGGTTTAAGTGCTGCAGAATGGTTAGCTAAAGCTACGGAAGTTGAAATTAGCGATGTGCTTTATCATCTAGGTGAAGAGCGCCACTCTCGTCGTATGGCTCGTGCATTAGTTAAAGCCCGTCAAGAAGAACCCATTACTCGCACTAGCCAGTTAGCAGAAATTGTTAAGGCTGCTAATCCTAGTTGGGAAAAACATAAGCACCCTGCTACTCGCGCTTTCCAAGCCATACGCATTCATATCAATCGTGAGCTAGATGATTTAAAAGATCTGCTAGATCAAGCGATGGATTTATTATTACCCGGTGGCCGCTTAGTAGTGATTAGTTTCCATTCACTAGAAGATCGTATAGTGAAGCGTTTTATGCGTGATGCAGCAAGAGGCGATGCCCATTTGCCACCTGATATGCCTTTCCGTCAAGATCAACTCAACATTACCTTAAAGCTGGTTGGTAAAGCAGTAAAACCTACCGCAGAAGAAATTGCACACAATCCTCGTTCACGCAGTGCAGTTATGCGGGTAGCCGAAAAACTTAATAAGGAAAATTAAGTGAGGCAAAATGCTCTTTTCTACGCTCAATAACTATTATCAACTCATTAAACAAGCTAAGCCCCTAGTTAAACGCTACTGGTTTTTATTGGTATTAGCTTTGTGTTTGCTGGTAAGCGCACATTTACTTATTCAGGTTACCCATCAATCAAGAAATCAGCATGTTCGTTTGCAAACTTTAGAGGGTGAAAGGGATGCTTTGCAGGTGGAATGGGGTCGTTTATTGCTGGAAGAAAGTGCCTTGGTTTCCCCTGTGCGCTTAGAGCAATTAGCCCGTCAAAAGTTAGAGCTGCACCTTCCTGAGGGTGATGACTTGCAAATTAAGCGAGTGACTCAGCCATGAGCGAACTTCCTGCTTCTCCATTACGCTTACGTTTAGTTGCTCTTCTGCTGATTCCTCTCCTGCTGTTACTTATCGGTCGAATGGTTCACCTGCACTTGTTAGAAAGAGACTTTCTTAAGCGTCAAGGTGATGTGCGCACCTTACGAGTTGAGCCTCTTCCTGCGTTACGAGGCATGATTACTGATAGGCATGGTGAGCCGTTAGCAGTCAGTTCGCCTGTTGCCACTCTATGGGCAGACCCTAGTCGATTGCCGCAAGATGGTGCGCTGCTTAATGCTTTAGCTAAAGCTTTAGGTGAAACGCCGCTAGACTTTTTTACACGCCTTAATCGTTATGCTGACCGTGAGTTTATTTACTTAAAACGCCAAGTGACCCCAGACCTAGCTGAAGCCGTTATGTCGCTTAAAATTCCTGGTGTGTATGTGGAGGATGAATATAAGCGTTATTACCCAGCAGGCGAGGTGGCAGCGCATTTGGTTGGTTTTACTAACGTAGACGAGCAGGGGCAAGAAGGCTTAGAGCTTTCTTGGGATCATTGGCTTAAAGCTACTCCAGGTAAAAAGCGTGTTTTAAAAGATTTAAAAGGTCGTATTGTGCGTAACTTGGCGGTTTTACAAGCAGCGCACCCTGGGCAAAATTTAACCCTAAGCTTAGATTTACGATTACAGTATTTAGCTTATCGTGAATTAAAAGCCGTTGTAGATCAGCATAAGGCTGTGTCGGGTAGCATTATATTGCTTGATGCGCGCAATGGGGAGGTTTTGGCTATGGTGAATCAACCAGCCTTTAACCCCAATAACCGTAGCTATTTAGACTTATCGCGTTTAAGAAATCGTGCTCTAGTTGATATGTTCGAGCCAGGCTCGGTCATTAAACCTTTAAGTGTTGCGGTTGCACTTCAGTCAGGTCAATTCAAAACAGATCAGGTAATTGACACTTCCCCAGGTAGGCTACATTTAGCAGGGCAGACTATTCGCGACTTTCGTGATTACGGCGCATTAACACCTGAAGGTATTATTGTTCACTCCAGTAACGTGGGTGTAGCACGTATGATATTAGACCTACCAGAAACTCTGCTAGTGGATTACTACAGCAAACTAGGTTTTGGTCGGCCTACAGGTACAGGCTTTCCTGGTGAAGCATCAGGTGTTCTACCAGGTGGTTTTGGAATCAGTAAAATAACCCGCGCTACTCTGTCTTATGGCTATGGTTTATCTATGACTTTAGGTCAACTAGCTCAAGCCTATATGGTGTTAGCTGACCAGGGTCGTTTGCACCCATTATCTTTGCTAAAGGTCAATAAACCTGTGACCAGTCAGATCTTTGACCCACAAGTGGTTGCTGAAGTTTTAAAAATGATGGAAAAGGTAGTTCAGCCAGGTGGAACAGGTACACGCGCCGCTATTAAAGGTTATCGGGTGGCAGGTAAAACAGGTACGGTGCATAAGATAGGTAGCGATGGTTATCAATCGGGTGATTACATAGCTACTTTTGCTGGCATTGCGCCTGCAAGTGATCCGCGTTTAGTCGCAGTTGTTATTATAGATAGTCCAGATGGGCTAGAATATTTTGGTGGTGAGGTGGCCGCTCCTGTTTTTAGTAGGGTGGTAGGTCATGCCTTAAGGATACTCGATGTACCACCTGATAACCCACAGCAGGTAGAGCAAGAGGTAGGTGGTCAGTGAGTTTATTAAAGTTAAGTAAGCCAAGGCAACTAAAAGATTGGTGTGTTTTATGGCCAGAGTTAGCTGAATTACTGATCAATCAACCACTGGCAGCAACCCACTTTTATCGGTTAGTACATGATAGCCGCCTAGTTGAAGAGGGTGATGTTTTTTTTGCTTTAACGGGGACTCAACAAAAAGGTTTAAGTTTTGTTGAGCAGGCCTGGCAACAAGGTGCTTTATTGGCAGTAACGGAAGGGGAGCTGGCTTTAGAAAAACACCCGCAAGGCTGGTTACTTAAGCTGCCTGACTTGGCTAAAAAGTTAGGCTCTTTGCTGGCACTAACTACCCAAGCACCTTTGCAAACCATAAAAACTCAAGCCATTACCGGTACCAATGGTAAGTCTTCAGTAGCGCATTATTTATGTCAGGTTTGGCAACAGCTAGGTAAACGCTGTGCCCTAGTTGGCACTTTAGGTACGGGTGAACTCAATCAATTAGAAACAGCAACACATACCACACCAGACTTATTTCAATTACACCAGCTTTATGCTGACTGGGCTGCAAAAGGTATTCAGCAGGTGGCTCTTGAAGCTTCCTCTCATGCGCTAGATCAAGGGCGTTTAGCTGGTTTATTTATGACCAGTGCGGTTTTTACTAACCTTAGCCGTGACCACCTAGACTACCACGGTAGCTTAGAAGCTTATGCCAGTGCTAAACAGCAGCTTTTTTTACGTCCAGAGTTAGAGGTGGCTGTATTAAACCTTGATGATGCATTGGGTAGGCAGTGGCTGGCTAATCTGCAAGATCAAGCTTATTCACCCAAACAGTTAATAGGTTACAGTCTTAAACCTACTTTAGCTTCCCCGAGCAATTTAACTTCTATTCAAGTGCTTGAAGCCAGCTATACCCTTGCGGGCATTAAAGCCAAGCTTATATATCAGCAAGAAACTTGGGATTTAAGTCTGCCTCTTTTAGGTGCATTTAACCTAGCCAATGGTTTAGCCGTTATGGCGGCTATGTTGGCTGAGGGCGTTGCTATGCCAGCTTTACTCAAAGCAATGCAAGCATTAAAGCCTGTGCCCGGGCGTATGCAACCCATCAAGCTGAGTGTTAACAATGGCTTGGCCTTACCGCAAGTGGTTGTCGATTATGCTCATACTCCAGATGCCTTAGAACAAGCCCTGTTAGCTCTAAGGCAGCATTGCGATGGAAAGCTTTGGTGTCTAGTCGGCTGTGGGGGTAACCGTGATGCAGGTAAACGCTATTTAATGGGTGAGGTGGCAAAGCGCTTGGCTGACAAGGTTGTTGTAACTGATGATAACCCTCGTAATGAAGACCCAGCGGCTATTCGTCAGGCAATTTTAAGCAAGGCGGGAGCGGCCGCTATAGAAGTGGCGGGTCGACACGAAGCAATTCAGCAGGTGATTAACCAAGCTGCAACCAATGATTGGATATTAATTGCTGGTAAGGGGCACGAAACTTGGCAGGAAATTGCAGGTGTGCGATTAGATTTTAATGATGCTGAAGAAGCAATGACAGCTTTACAGCTAAGGGCTGCAACCCCTACCGAGGCAGTTGCAAGCCTGAGTCTTCAGCCATGATACAGAGCCTTGATCTACATACTTTAGCTACTTGTGTGGCGGGTGAGCTAAAAACCACGAGTGATCAAAAGGTTAATCACTTATCTATTGATGCGCGTCAAGTCGTTAGTGGGAGTTTATTTGCAGCCTTAGTTGGTGAGCGAGTGGATGGGCATGATTTTTTAGATCAAGCCAAACAAAATCAAGCCAGTGCTGCTTTGGTTGAGAGATGGCAAGCCAGTAGTTTGCCTCAAGTGAAAGTGGCTTCCGTAACAAAAGCTTTGGGAGACTTGGCTAGGTATAACCGCCAGATGTTTACTGGTCCTTTGGTTGCTGTTACAGGCAATAGTGGAAAAACTAGTGTTAAAGAAATTTTGGCTGCTATTTTAAGTGCTCATTTTGGTGAAGTGCTGGCGACTCAGGGTAATTTGAATAATGAGTTGGGTGTACCCTTAACGCTCACCCGGTTAGAAGCAACCCACAAAGCGGCTGTAGTGGAGTTGGGCGCTAATCACTTAGGTGAAATAAGTAAGCTAGCTAAGATGACCCAACCAGATTTAGCCATTATTACCAATGTCACTGGAGCACACCTAGGTGAGTTTGGTAGTTTGCAAGCCATAGCTCAGGCAAAAGCTGAGTTAATAGAAGCAACTGACCCCAAGGGATGTTTAGTGCTAAATGCTGATGATGAGTTTTATGACTTTTGGCGAGAGCAAGCTAAACAGAAGGTTATTAGTTTCGGTTTTTCACAAGCCCAGGTTAGCGCTAGTCAGCTTAGCTTTAACAAGCAAGGTGGCTCAGAATTTTACTTGGTTACCCCTTGGGGAGAACAAAAGGTTAGCTTGCAGTTGTTGGGTAAGCACAATATTGCTAATGCCTTAGCTGCAATTGCGGCTGCAGGGGAGCTGGGCGTGCCGCTTAGCCTTCAGCTTGAGGTTTTGCAGAAGCTTCAGCCGGTAAAGGGGCGCTTGGCAAGGGTTGAGGCTTGGGCTGGCGCGCTCTTACTTGACGATAGTTATAATGCTAGCCCTGGTGCGGTTAAGTCAGCAATCGATTTGCTGGCAAAGCTTCCGGGGAAAAAACTCTTAGCCTTAGGTAGTTTGGCAGAGTTAGGCGCAGCAGAAGACTCTATTCATGCTGAGCTAGGGCTTTATGCTCGTTCTCAAGGCATCGATGGCTTGTTTGCTTTGCAGGGTAAAGCAAGTTTAGCGGCTGCATCTTTTGGTGAAGGGGGGCAAGTGGCCGCTGACCACCAAGCTTTAGCAGCTATTTTAAAGCCAGAGCTGAATCCAGCAACTTGTTTGCTGGTGAAAGGCTCGCGTAGCGCCAGAATGGATAAGCTGGTTGCTTTACTTAGCAAAAAAGATACAACTTAATATACTATAATAATTTTTTTCAGTTAAGGTTGTTTAACCTTAAAACTATTAACCACTAAGATGAAATAACAAATGCTGCTCTGGCTTACTCAATACCTATCACAATTTAGCGCAATCTTCGACGTATTCAACTACCTAACCCTACGCAGCATCTTAGGTATTCTTACTTCCTTAGTTTTTTCTTTGTTGTTTGGTCCTTGGATGATTAGACGCTTAACTGAGCGACAGATAGGTCAAGCAGTAAGAAGTGACGGCCCTCAGTCACACCTTTCTAAAGCGGGAACACCCACTATGGGTGGCGCACTTATTCTACTGTCTATAGCGCTGAGTACTCTGCTTTGGTCAGATTTAACTAATCGCTTTGTGTGGCTAGTTTTAATCGTAACCTTAAGCTTTGGTGCCATAGGTTGGGTAGATGATTGGCGAAAAGTTGTAGAGAAAAATCCTCGTGGGCTGCCAGCTAAATGGAAATACCTTTGGCAATCAGTTATAGGCTTTATTGCTGCTTATGTATTATTTCAAACTGCTGGAGTTCCAGCAGAAACACAGCTGATATTTCCCTTCTTTAAAGGTGTTGTACTAGAGTTGGGCGTCTTCTTTATTTTACTAGCCTACTTGGTAATTGTTGGCTCTAGCAATGCGGTTAATTTAACCGATGGATTAGATGGTTTAGCTATTTTACCTACCGTAATGGTGGCAGGAGCTTTGGGCATTTTTGCTTATGCTAGTGGGAATGTTAAATTTGCCAACTATCTTCTCATTCCCTTTATACCGGGTTCAGGTGAGCTAGTGGTTTTTTGTACTGCTATTATTGGTGCCGGTTTAGGTTTTTTGTGGTTTAACACCTATCCAGCTCAAGTCTTTATGGGAGATGTGGGCGCTTTAGCTTTAGGCGCAGCCTTGGGTGTTGTTGCTGTGATAGTGCGCCAAGAAATTGTCTTATTCATTATGGGCGGTGTTTTTGTTATTGAAACCTTGTCGGTTATTATTCAAGTGGCTTCTTTTAAAATGACCGGCAAAAGAGTCTTTCGCATGGCACCTATACATCACCATTTTGAATTGAAAGGCTGGCCAGAGCCTCGAGTTATAGTACGCTTTTGGATTATTACTGTAGTGCTAGTATTGATTGGTTTATCGACTTTAAAATTACGTTAAATGGATTTATAGCTTATGAATTCTGCTTACCAAAACAAGGATGATTACCTAATCATTGGCCTAGGAAAAACAGGGCTTTCTATCGCAAGGTTTTTAACTGCTAAAGGCAAGCCTTTCTCTATTGCCGACACTAGGGTTAATCCCCCCGGACTAGAAGCTTTTAGGCAAGACTGGCCAGATGTATCTATTTGGTTAGGCCCTTTAGATGTAGAGCTAACCTCCTCTGTTAGCTGTCTGGTTGTGAGTCCTGGTATTAGTATTGCAGACCCAGCCATTGAAGCGGCTCAAAAACTAGGTGTGAAGGTCTTAGGTGATATTGAACTGTTTTGTCGGGAAGTAGATCAACCCATTTTGGCCATTACGGGTTCTAATGCTAAAAGCACGGTCACTAGCCTTGTTGGTGAAATGGCAACCGAGGCAGGTTTGCAAGTAGGGATTGGTGGCAATATAGGTGTGCCTGTACTCGACTTGCTTACCCAAGCAAAGCAAAACCTTTATGTGTTAGAACTGTCATCTTTTCAGCTAGAAACTACCCAGTCTTTAAATGCCTTAGGTGCAGCGTTACTTAACATTAGTGAAGATCATTTAGATCGCTACACTGGCTTAGATGATTATATCTTTGCTAAACAACGCATTTACCACCGTTGTTCGACTGCTATATACAACCGCCAAGACAGTAATACGCTACCTATTCATGGTTTAACCGCAGCTAGATTAAGCTTTGGCTTAAACACACCGAGTCAAGAAAATGAGCTAGGCTTGGGGCTGGTTGATAAACAACGCTGGTTAATGAAAGGTGAAATGCCTTTAATGCCTGCTAGTGAAGTATCTCTAGTTGGAGAGCATGGTTTAGCGAATACTCTAGCTGCTTTTGCACTTGGGTTTGCTGCTAAGCTGCCTTTGGCTGCAATGCGTTCAGCAGCAGCTAAGTTTAAAGCCTTGCCCCACCGTTGTGAGCTAGTTGCCCTGCGTAAAGGCATTGCTTTTTATAATGATTCTAAAGCTACTAACGTGGGGGCCATGCTTGCCGCAGTTAAGGGGCTGGCAACGCCAGAAGCGCCTACTTGGTTGATTTTAGGTGGTGAAGGAAAAGGGCAAGACTTCTCACCCTTGAAGTCAGCTTTAGCCAAAAATATAGCAGGTGTAGCTTTAATAGGTAGAGATGCAGCAATTATTGCTGAACATTTACCAAAAAATCTTTTACAAAAAAACTTTGTAAGCTTACCCCAAGCAGTGGCTTGGTTAGTGAGTCAGGCAAAATCAGGTGAACAAATTTTAATGTCACCCGCCTGTGCCAGCTTTGACCAGTTTAAAAGTTTTGAAGAGCGTGGTGAGGTGTTTGCGCAGTGCGTATTCGACCTACCCAGCTAAAAAGTTATCTGCCTACCTTTTCTTATGTTAAGAAGCAGTGTCGCCTACTGCATCAAAGCTCTACCCATCGATTCGATGGTTGGCTAGTTTTTAGTAGCCTTGCACTTTTAACCCTAGGTTGGCTAATGGTGAGTTCTGCATCAGTCGCAGTTGCAGAGTTTTGGACAGGTAACCCTCAACATTTTGCTATAAGGCAGGGTGTTTTTGCAGTTTTAGGTTTGCTGGCAACTTTTTTTGTAAGCCAGGTTTCTATGACGTTTAGTCAACAAAATGGGCATAGGTTTTTGTTTTTGGCTTTTGCTTTGTTAATCCTAGTATTGCTTGTAGGTAGAGAAGTTAACGGTAGTACTCGCTGGATTAATTTTGGTTTGTTTAACTTGCAAACCTCAGAAATAGCAAAAATTTGTTTTACTATTTATATGGCTAGTTATCTAACCCGCCAGCTTCAAGCTGTACGCGAAACACTCAGTGGTTTTATTAGGCCCTTATTACTCATGGTAGCCTATGGTAGTTTGCTTATCTGGCAACCAGACTTTGGAAGCCTGGTAGTGGTTATGGCGGCAGTCATGGGTATGGTTTTTTTGGCTGGCGTTAAATTTAGGCACTTCTTTTTAGTGTTAATAGCTGCTTTTGCAGCTTTAACCTTCATCGCTATTCTTGAGCCCTACCGTTTACAGCGCTTAACTACCTTTACAGACCCTTGGTCTCATCAGTTTAATTCTGGTTACCAATTAACTCAGGCGCTTATTGCTTTTGGCCGGGGCCATTGGGTGGGGCTGGGTTTAGGTAATAGTGTGCAAAAGCTTTTTTACTTACCCGAAGCTCATACTGATTTTATTTTCTCAATTATTGCTGAAGAACTGGGCTTGATAGGTGGGTTAATTACACTAGGCCTCTTTACTTTATTTATTAGCCGTATTTTTCTGATCGCTCGTCAATGTGAATTGTTGGGGCAGTTTTTTTCTGCTTACCTTTGTTATGGATTAGGAATTATATTTACCACCCAGATACTGGTTAATCTAGGTGTTAATATGGGGGTTTTGCCAACCAAAGGCTTAACCTTGCCCTTTATTAGTTACGGGGGTAGTAGCCTTATTTCAAGTGGAATAATGCTGGGTTTAATTTTTAGGGCAGATAGCGAGCGGCGTAAACTAGCTGCTTTGGAGCAGGAAGATGAGTGACACTAAGAGTCAACCAACTTTACTGATGGCAGGTGGTACAGGTGGTCACATTTTCCCTGCCTTAGCTGTTGCAAGCTTATTACAAGAGCAAGGTGAGCAGGTGGCCTGGTTGGGTAGTAGTTATAGTATGGAGTCTCAGCGTGTACCCGAAGCAGGGATTCCTTTTTATCAGCTAAGCATCACTGGTTTGCGTGGTAAGGGTTGGGCCACTCTGCTTTTAGCACCTTTTAAGCTAATGCTAAGCCTGTGGCAAGCAATTAAAATTTTACGTCAAATTAAGCCTTCACGAGTAATAGGTTTTGGTGGTTTTGCCAGTGGGCCAGGTGGTTTGGCAGCTTGGCTCTTAGGCATTCCCCTCTATGTGCATGAGCAGAATGCTTTACCCGGCATGACCAATAAAAGCTTGGCCTGGTTGGCGCGTGGTATTTTTACTGCTTTTCCTCAAGCATTTGCGGGTAATAAAAAGGTAACTTGTGTTGGTAATCCTGTACGCGCAAGCCTGTTGAATCTTCCTCCACCGACTGAGCGCTATGCAGACCGCCAAGGCCCTACTCGTATTTTAGTTGTAGGAGGCAGCCTAGGTGCGCAAATACTCAATACCAGTTTACCAGCAGCACTTAGTAGACTTGCCAAAGATAAATTACCTTTGGTTCGTCATCAGACAGGTAAAAAGCAACTAGACAGCACGCTAGCCCTTTATCAGCAAAACCCTGAAGTTGCTGAAAGGGTGCAGGTGAGTAGTTTTATTGAAGATATGGCAGAAGCCTTGGCTTGGGCTGATGTAGTTATTTGCCGTGCCGGGGCTTTAACTATTTCTGAGCTTGCTGCTGTGGGTGTTGCGTCAGTGTTAGTGCCTTTTCCCTTTGCAGTAGACGATCACCAAACGCATAATGCTTACTTTTTATCTGACAAAGAAGCGGCTTTGCTTTTTCCTCAGCCAGAATTTACTACTAACGCTTTAGTCGATCTGCTTCATCTTCATTTAGCTAATCGAGAATATTTGGCGGGCATGGCAGAGAGAGCTTTTAAGCTTGCCTCTAGAAATGCCGGTCAAGAAATGCTTAATAAAATTTTGAAGGATACCCAATGAAAGAGCTCGCCTATCAAGTACCCACGATGCGTCGAATACGACATATACACTTTGTTGGAATAGGTGGTTCTGGCATGTGTGGTATTGCCGAAGTGCTGCTTACCCAAGGTTATAAGGTGAGCGGTTCAGACTTGAAAACAGGGGCGGTAGTTGAGCGCTTAGCAGAGCTAGGTACGAAAATTTGTATTGGTCACCTAGCTGAGCATATTGAAGGCGCTGATGTTGTTGTAGTGTCTAGTGCAATAAACGAAAGTAACCCAGAAGTTAAAGCCGCCTTAGATGCCCGTATTCCAGTTGTGCGCCGTGCAGAAATGCTGGCTGAACTGATGCGCTTTCGACACGGTATTGCAGTCGCGGGCACTCACGGTAAAACCACTACCACCAGCTTAGTGGCTTCAATTTTGGCTGAGGCAGGGCAAGACCCAACGTTTGTTATTGGTGGCAGGCTCACTCAAGCAGGTACCAACGCACGTTTAGGTGAGTCGCGTTACCTAGTAGCTGAAGCTGATGAATCAGATGCATCTTTTCTTCATTTGCAGCCAGTTGTTTCTATCGTTACCAATATCGATGCAGACCATATGTCTACCTATGGTGGGGATTTTGAAAAACTCAAACAAACCTTTTTAGAGTTTATTCATAACCTTCCTTTTTATGGTTTGGCGGTAATGTGTACTGACGATGAAATAGTCACTGAAATAATGCCAAAAATTAGTCGTCCAATTATTACCTATGGCTTTAATGAGGATGCAGACTATCGAGCTATTAACTTTAAGCAGCTAGCTAGTGAGATTAGCTTTACAGTTGTACGACCAGGTGAGTTACCTTCCTTGGATATTCGTTTGAAAATACCTGGACGACACAATGTTCTTAATGCCTTAGCAGCGATAGTTGTAGCTACCGATGAAGGGGTTGATGATCAAGCCATTATTAATGGTTTGGCAGGCTTTCAAGGTGTGGGTCGTCGTTTTCAGTTAATGGGTAACTACCCAGTTGGTGAAGGTGAAGTGATGCTGGTTGATGATTATGGTCATCATCCTCGCGAAGTTGAAGCCGTCATCAACGCAGTGCGTGAGGGTTGGCCTGAGCGTCGATTAGTCATGGTTTATCAGCCGCACCGTTTTTCACGTACACGTGACCTGTATGAAGACTTTGTTAAGGTTTTATCTAGCGTTGATACACTTATTCTCCTAGATGTTTTTCCTGCAGGAGAGGCAGCTATACCCGGCGCTGATGGTCGTAGTTTAAGTGGCTCTATAAGGCAGCGTGGTAAGCTGGATCCATTGTTTTTAGATAACAATGCCGACCTAGAAAACCTACTAGCTAGTGTCATTCGTCCTGGAGACTTGTTATTAACCCAGGGTGCTGGTGATGTGGGTGGTATTGCTCAACGCCTTGCTGCAAGCAAGCTTGAGTTTGTATTAGATAATAAAAGCTAGAGGTGTTCATGAGCCTAACAAAAGAAGATATCCAAGCCTTTGGGCGTGTAGCTGTACTAATGGGCGGTTGCTCTGCAGAAAGAGAAGTGTCTTTACGAAGTGGCAATGCGGTATTAGATTCTTTGCTTAGATCAGGTGTGAATGCTTTTGGCTTAGACTTGGGTGAGCAGGCGCTTACACAGTTAATGGCTGAAAAAATAGATAGAGCCTTTATTGCGCTGCATGGCAGGGGCGGTGAAGATGGCAGTATTCAAGGTGCTTTAGAGTGGCTGCGTATTCCCTATACAGGCAGTGATGTTATGGCTTCTGCATTAGGGATGGACAAATTTAAGTGTAAGCAAGTTTGGCAAGGTCTAGATTTACCTACGCCTGCATCGAGTCTTCTTAACCCGACAAGTGACCCTGATGAATTAGTTGCTAAGCTAGGCTTGCCTTTAATGGTTAAGCCCGCTCATGAAGGCTCAAGTATAGGCATGAGTAAAGTCGTTTCAGTAGAGCAGTTGTCTGCCGCTTATAAAGAAGCAAGTCGTTATGATACGCGTATTCTCGCTGAAAGGTTTGTGAGTGGTCCTGAGTTTACAGTGAGCATTGTTGATGGTCAGGCTTTACCCGTAATTGGTTTGAAAACTAGCCACGATTTTTATGATTTTAACGCTAAGTATCAAGCCACAGATACTGAATACTTGCTGCCTTGCGGCTTAACTGCTAGTGAGGAGCAGGCCTTGCAGGTATTAGCATTAGAGGCCTATCATGCGGTTGGTTGTGAAAGCTGGGGTAGGGTCGATATTATGGTTGATGAAAATAAGCAGTCTTGGTTGCTTGAAGTAAATACTAGCCCAGGTATGACAGACCACAGTTTGGTACCTCAAGCAGCTGCCCATGTGGGTATAAGTTTCGATCAGCTAGTGCTCAAAATTTTAGCAACGGCTAACTTAAAGGTATTTTGTGGCTAGGTTCACGTTTTGGCTTAAGGTTATTGTTCCATTAGGCCTACTCATTATACTGGTAGGCTTTTGGTTAAACTGGACTTTAGCTCGACCTGTAGGGCAAGTTTCTATTTATGGTGAAGTGCAATATGCAGATTTAGATAAACTGCAAGAGCGATCTTTACCCTGGTTAGACGATGCATTTTGGCGTATCGACTTAAAGGGACTTAAAACCAGCTTGGAGCAAGACCCTTGGTTGCGTGAAGTTGTAGTGAATAGGGTTTGGCCAGATCAAATACGTTTAGAACTAGTAGAGCGAATACCCTGGGCGCACTGGAATAAAAGGCATCTCATTGATGAGCAGGGTAAGGGGTTTAATCCTGGTTTTGAATACACTAAAGAGTTAAATCGGCATATCTATTCAAAAAAGGATACACTTGCAGAAGCCGTCAACTTTTGGCTAGATCTTGACGCTTTGTTACAAAAATCTAATTTAAGGCTCACAGAGCTACATCATGAGCAAAGAGGTGCTTGGCAGTTAGAGCTAAACACTAGTATTCGTGTACTTGTTGGTCGTGATAATATAGTAAATAGAGTTAATCGTTTTTTATGGGCTTGGCAACATTGGTTAGAGGCAGAAGCCGTCAATCTTGCTAGTGTTGACTTGCGTTATCCAAATGGCTTGTCTGTTGCTTGGCATAAAAGCGCGTTATTAAATATAAAGGAGTAGTAGCTCACCATGGCTCAGCAGTCACATCGCGGCAACCTAGTTGTTGGCCTAGATATTGGTACATCCAAGGTGGTTGCCATTGTTGGTCAGCGCACTCCTGAAGGCGAACTAGAAATTATTGGTCTAGGTTCCCACCCTTCACGCGGCTTAAAAAAAGGCGTAGTGATTAATATTGAGTCAACTGTGCAGTCTATACGCCGTGCTGTAGAAGAAGCAGAGTTAATGGCAGGCTGTGAGATTCATTCAGTTTATGTTGGTATTGCAGGTAGCCACGTTCACAGCATGAACTCAGATGGTGTGGTTTCTATTCGAGATAGAGAAGTAGGCGAAGCAGATTTAGAAAGGGTAATAGATGCAGCTAGGGCAGTGCCTATACCAGCAGACCAAAAGATTATTCATATTCTTCCACAAGAGTACGCTATAGATAACCAAGAAGGCATTCGTGAACCCATGGGAATGTCGGGTGTGCGTTTAGAAGCAAAAGTACACCTAGTTACCTGTGCAGTTAATGCTGTACAAAATATTGAAAAATGCGTTCGCCTTTGTGGATTAGAAGTAGAAGACATTATTTTAGAGCAGCTAGCCTCAAG
Source organism: Marinospirillum insulare DSM 21763 (assembly GCF_000686905.1). GTDB lineage: Bacteria > Pseudomonadota > Gammaproteobacteria > Pseudomonadales > Halomonadaceae > Marinospirillum > Marinospirillum insulare. The sequence continues at coordinate 78,921 of NZ_JMLW01000005.1, read as the reverse complement.
CTATGCTGTTTTAACTGAAGATGAAAAAGAATTAGGTGTTTGTATTGTTGATATTGGTGGTGGTACTACTGATATTGCTATCTTTGCAGAAGGTGCTATACGTCACACAGCCGTTATTCCCATTGCTGGTGACCAGGTCACTAACGACATAGCTATGGCTTTAAGAACGCCTACCGTTCACGCAGAAAGTATTAAAATAAAATATGCTTGTGCTCTAACCCAGTTAGCTGGTCCGGACGAAATGCTAAAGGTGCCTAGTGTTGGAGATAGAGAGCCACGCGATTTATCTCGCCAAGCTTTAGCTGAAGTAGTAGAGCCGCGTTACGACGAGTTATTTACGTTAATTCAAGCTGAACTACGTCGCAGTGGTTTTGAAGAACTTATCCCTGCCGGCATAGTGTTGACAGGTGGCACTGCTAAGATGGAGGGCGCTGTTGAATTGGCAGAAGAAATTTTTCATGCACCCGTTCGATTGGCGAGCCCGCAGTTTGTGGTTGGGTTAGACGATGTAGTAAATAATCCAATTCACGCAACTGGGGTAGGTTTGTTACACTATGCTCTATTGCGTAACGAGTCGGAAGGCTTGCCAGAGGTTAGTTACCGTAATGACACATTAAAAGCTGATCCTACTGGTGAAGGCTTAACAAGCAGAATTAGGCGCTGGTTTCAGCGTCAGTTTTAAATAAATATTGTATTATTATGATGTAAAGCTTTGCATTACAGGGTTTTTTTTGTTAGATCGCTTTCATTTTGGCGCTTTTATTTGTTAGTCTAGCAAAACTAAGTATAAATAAAGATCTATTACAGGCAGCTTCTGTGACCTTAACTGGACATAGAGTTGGGTTTGGGAGAAGAATAAATGGCTTTTGAATTGGCGGACAGCTCACCCTCAGCATCTCCAGTAATTAAAGTAATTGGGGTTGGTGGTGGTGGTGGTAATGCGGTTAATCACATGGTTGCTGCAAAAATTGAGGGTGTAGAGTTTATCTGTGCTAATACAGATGCTCAGGCACTTAAAAATGTTGCCGCCAAAACTGTTTTGCAATTAGGTGGAGAAATCACCAAAGGCTTGGGGGCTGGCGCTAATCCAGAAATTGGGCGTCAAGCCGCTATGGAAGATCGCAAGCTGATCGAAGAGGTCTTGCAAGGCACAGACATGCTATTCATCACTGCTGGCATGGGTGGTGGCACAGGTACTGGTGCGGCACCAGTTGTTGCAGAAATTGCCAAAGAGCTAGGAATACTATCTGTTGCAGTGGTTACCAAACCCTTCCCCTTCGAGCAAAGAAAGCGGATGTCAATTGCTGAAGAAGGCATAGCTAATCTTGTAGAGCATGTTGATTCTTTGATTACTATTCCAAACGAACGACTTCTAGCGGTTATGGGTAAAACAACTAGCCTGTTAGATGCTTTTGCCGCAGCTAATGACGTACTACTAGGTGCTGTTCAAGGCATTGCAGAGTTGATTACCAACCCTGGGGTCATTAACCTTGACTTCGCCGATGTGAGTACCGTTATGTCCGAAATGGGCATGGCGATGATGGGCTCAGGTGCATCTAAGGGTGATCAAAGAGCTCGTGAAGCCGCAGAGCAAGCTGTCTTCTCACCGCTTCTTGAAGATGTTGATCTGAAAGGTGCGCGCGGTATCCTGGTTAACGTGGTTGGTAATGCCAGTATGGGCTTGCATGAATTCCAGGAAGTTATGGATACCGTCACAGCTTTTGCATCACCCGATGCCACTGTGATTGTGGGTACCTCGCTAGATAATAGCTTAGAGGAAGAGTTGCGTGTAACTATAGTCGCAACAGGTTTGGAGCCTGCTAAAAAGCAGGAAGCAGCACCCCAGCCTACAGATAAAAAAGCAGCTCAAAAGCAGCCTGTTAGGGCCGCACGACCCACACTAAAAGAAGTGAGTGGTGCTGAAAATCAAGCAGCTGATACTCGTCAACAAAGTGCTAGAATTAACCCTAAAAGTGACTCTGATATGAGCTACTTAGATATCCCTGCATTTTTAAGAAAGCAAGCAGACTAGTAAAAATGTACTAGCGATCTTTTATTTTTTACCAGCTAAAAGTTTGTTAGTATATGCAGTAACTAAAGAATTTAAGCCACTACCACCTAACAGTGGGTTTAACGGCATTTTATAAGGTAATAAGTCCTACAGGGCAGAGACAAAGGCAATGATTAAACAGTGCACTTTAAGAAACACCATTAGAGCAACAGGGGTTGGCTTACACTCAGGTGATAAAGTCTATTTAACCTTGCGTCCTGCACCTGTAAACACAGGTATCGTTTTTCGTCGCGTAGATTTAGACCCAGCTGTTGAAATCCGTGCCTGCGCTAAAAATGTTCATGAAACCACCTTGTCTACAACACTTAATGAAGGTGATGTCAAAGTTAGTACGGTAGAGCATCTGCTTTCTGCTTTGGCAGGCTTAGGTATCGACAACCTATACGTTGAAGTGAGCTCTGCTGAAGTTCCAATTATGGATGGTAGTGCTGGGCCTTTTGTGTTCCTTATTCAGTCAGCGGGTATCCAAGAGCAAGACGCACCTAAGCAATTTATTCGTATTAAGAAAAAGATCGAAGTTAAAGAAGATGATAAAACAGCTAGCTTTGAACCCTACGAAGGTTTTAAAGTTGGCTTTAGCATAGATTTTGATCACCCAGTTTTTCGTGACCAAAAACAAAATGCTGTGATAGATTTTTCAACAACATCTTTTGTTCGTGAAGTCAGTCGAGCACGCACCTTTGGCTTTATGCGTGATATAGAATACCTACGTTCACACAACCTGGCCTTAGGTGGCAGCATGGAAAATGCTATCGTTGTAGATGATTACCGTATTCTTAATGAAGATGGTTTACGTTATGAAGACGAGTTTGTTAAGCACAAGGTTTTAGATGCAATTGGTGACCTCTACTTATTAGGCAAAAGCTTGATAGGTGAATTTAAAGGGCATAAATCTGGTCATGGCTTAAATAATAAGCTTCTACGTGAGCTGCTCGAAAACCCAGATGCTTATGAGGTGGTTACTTTTGAAGGTGAGAAAGAAAAAGCACCCATCTCTTACACCTCGGCAATAGAAATAGCTTAGCTTGCATCAAGTTGAACCAAAAAAATCGACGTTATGTCGATTTTTTTTGGTCATAAGAAATAGTTAAGAGGTTACTTTTGACTGAGTCTTAGCAATACAGCTTTAAGTTGAGGGTTGTCTGTAGTTTCAGCTAAAAGCTTTAATTGGTTTTGGCTGTTAGCAGGAATATTAAGTTTTTTAAAAACTTTTTTGGGTTCAGGTGGGTTAGGCCTAACTTTTACATCGATGCTTTTTAGTTCCGGTATTTTTTGCTGTAGATCATAGAGCAGTTTAGCTTGAAAAAACCGTAAGTGGGTAAGGTTGCTAGCAGTTGGCGTAATTAATGCTAACCTATTATTTTGAAAATTAGCCACCCTAAATTGACTGGCAAGCTCCTTAGGTAAGTAATTATGTACCAGAGTTTCAATTTGTTTCAGATAGGCGGCCTTGTTTAAAACCTGTCCTAAAATTGAAGTATCTTTGTTAATTATGGCACTTAAAGATTTTGTTCTTCCGGCTCTTGGCTTTATACTCACTACTGCCTCCACTAAGCAAATAGATATAAGAGCTTAATCAATATTGATAAAAACACCAAGTGGCGCGAATGGGAAACAACCAATGAATTTGATTTTTTGCAGTAGTAAGCACAGCTCGAGTCGCTCAGTAAATCTTTCATCTAAATTACTGGCCTTGGTTTTTGCCTTGGTTTTCTTTATACCTGCTGCCATAGGTGGTTCGCTGGTATATTGGTGGGTAGACCATAATGAAAGACAAATGAAAGACCATGCCAATAAAATGTGGCAGCAAGAGCTTAACGAGCAGCGTGCAGAAGTTGAATTAGTTAAGCGCCAATCTATAGAAAAAATAGATGCCTTAACGCCTAAAGTTGGTGAGCTTCAAGCTAGGCTGATGCGTTTAGATGCACTAGGTAAACGCTTAACCTCTGTAGCGAATCTTGGTGATGAATTCGATTTTGATCAGCCACCACCTATGGGTGGACCTGAATACGTTTATGAAGAAGGTTCAGCCTATACAGATTCTGAGTTGATGGAAACCCTAGACTCCTTAACCAATAAAATTGAGCAACGCCAACAACAGCTAGAGCTTATTCATTCTTTACTAACTAAACGTAGCTTTGCTGATCAGGTTTATATTGCTGGCCGTCCTATTGAACGGGGCTGGATGTCATCTACCTTTGGTCGCCGCAGTGATCCTTTTACTGGTCGTACCTCTTGGCATGGAGGAATAGACTTTGCTGGTAAAGAAAATTCAAATGTATTAGCAACTGGTGCAGGGGTCGTAGTTCACTCTGCTGCACGCGGTGGTTTTGGTAATCTAGTTGAAATAGATCATGGTGATGGCTACTTAACTCGCTATGCGCATTTAAACGACTTTGTTGTCAGTAAAGGTGATATAGTGAAGCGCGGTGATACAGTTGGTTTAATGGGCTGTACAGGACGTTGTACTGGGCCTCATGTGCATTATGAGGTGCTTCGAAACGGTCGTGCTGTAGACCCTATACGTTATGTGTCCCGATCGGCACCTTAGTTTTAAAGTTAAAACAAAGACCCGCTAAGGCGGGTTTTGTTGTTTTTATATGCGCTAGAAATTATTATGCTAGCAACCTAGCTCAACTCTTATGTTTCAGTCAGCTTCAAACACATTTTAATTAAAACGTGGTATGTTGTGCGGTCATAATTCCAACAGCCTAACCACGGGTAAGGACATTCGATGATTACCGCCTTGTTAAAGAAAATATTTGGTAGTAAAAACGAGCGTGAACTCAAGCGTATTCGTAAAGTAGTAGAACAAATAAACGCCTTAGAACCCGAGTTAAAAACCTTAGCCGATGAAGATTTTGCCCTACGCACTCAAGCCTTAAAAGAAAGAGCTGCCCAGGGTGAGTCACTAGATAAGCTACTCCCAGAAAGTTTTGCGCTAGTACGTGAAGCCAGTGTTCGTGCGCTTAATATGCGCCATTTTGATGTGCAAATGATTGGCGGTATGGTTTTACATGAAGGCCAAATCGCGGAGATGCGTACTGGTGAAGGTAAAACACTGGTGGCAACCTTGGCTGTTTACCTAAATGCTCTATCTAACAAGGGTGTGCATGTTGTCACAGTTAACGACTACCTAGCCAAGCGTGATGCCGAGTGGATGGGAAAACTCTACCGCTTTATGGGGCTAAGTGTAGGTGTTATCTATTCAGGCCAAAGCCAAGAAGAAAAACGCCAAGCTTATCAAGCCGATATTACCTACGGTACCAATAACGAGTTTGGTTTTGATTACCTGCGCGATAATATGGCTTTTTCATTAGAAGAGCGTGTTCAGCGCGACCTTAACTATGCCGTAATTGATGAAGTTGATTCTATATTAATTGATGAAGCTCGTACGCCTTTAATTATTTCTGGTGCAGCAGAAGACAGCTCTGCTATGTACCGTTTAATTAATAAACTGGTACCTGGATTAACGCCTTGGAATGAAGAAACAGAGACAGGCGACTTTATAATCGATGAAAAACAGCGCAGCTTAGAATTAACCGAGCAAGGTCACCAGTTAGTAGAAGAGCTGCTAAGTAAAGAAGGTGTGTTAAAAGCAGGCGATAGTCTTTATGCATCGGCTAACTTAAGCCTTCTACATCATGTTCAGTCCGCACTACGTGCTCATCAAATGTTCAACAAAGATGTTGATTACATAGTCAGTGAAGGGCAGGTAGTTATAGTAGACGAACACACGGGTCGTACTATGCCCGGTCGTCGTTGGGGTGAAGGTTTACACCAAGCAATAGAAGCCAAAGAAGGTTTGAATATTCAAGCAGAAAGCCAAACGCTTGCTGCTACTACCTTCCAAAACTACTTCCGCTTATATACCAAACTGTCTGGTATGACAGGTACTGCTGATACAGAAGCTTATGAATTTAATCATATCTATGCGTTAAATGTAGTGGTTATTCCAACTAACCGTCAGGTACAACGTAAAGACTTAAATGATCTAGTCTTTATGAGCTCAGAAGAAAAATTTGAAGCCATTATTAAAGACGTGCAACACACGGTTGAACAAGGCCAGCCAGTTTTAGTTGGTACTGCCTCTATTGAAACCTCTGAGTTTGTCAGTGGGTTACTAAAAAAAGCCGGTGTTGCCCACAAAGTGCTTAATGCTAAACAGCATGAAAGTGAAGCAGAAATCATTGCTCAAGCTGGTCGAGCAGGTGCTGTAACGCTTGCAACCAATATGGCTGGTCGTGGTACAGACATTAAATTAGGTGGTAACTGGGAAGTTGAAGCTGAGAAATTAGATAACCCCACTGAAGAACAACTAGAAAAACTAAAAGCGGCTTGGCAAGAACGCCATGATGCTGTTGTAGCCGCTGGTGGTTTGCACGTTATAGGTACAGAGCGCCATGAATCTCGCCGTATAGATAACCAGTTAAGAGGTCGTTCTGGTCGTCAAGGTGACCCAGGTTCAACCCGCTTCTTCCTCTCCTTAGAAGACAGTCTAATGCGTATTTTTGCATCGGACCGTGTTAAAAGCATGATGACCATGCTGGGTATGAAGCATGGTGAAGCCATAGAACACAAAATGGTTACCAACGCAGTTGAAAAAGCCCAGCGCAAGGTTGAAGGGCGTAACTTTGATATTCGTAAGCAGCTACTAGAATACGATGATGTCAATAATGATCAGCGCAGCGTTATTTATGCCCAGCGCCGTGAAATACTTGAAGCAGAAGAGATAGCTGAAGAAATTGAAGAAATGCGTGAAGACGTACTAGATGCGGCTATTTCTCAATTCATTCCACCTCAATCTATGCCTGAACAGTGGCGCGTGGCCGAATTAGAAAGCTACCTAGCAACAGAATTTAACTTAGATGCAGAAGTTCAACAGTGGCTAGATGAAGATAAAAGCTTGCATGAAGAAAGCTTAAGAGAAAAACTGCAGCAAGCACTTGAAGAAGCTTATAAAGAAAAAGAAGAGCAAGCAGGTGGCGACCTATTAAGGAAGTTTGAACAACAAATTATGTTGCAGGTTCTAGATACCCGCTGGAAAGAACACCTGCAGAGCATGGATCAGCTACGCCAAGGTATTCATCTTAGAGGTTATGCACAAAAGAACCCTAAGCAAGAATACAAGCGAGAAGCTTTTGGTTTGTTTGAGAACTTCTTAGCCAATGTGCGTAGTGATGTTGTTAGAATTTTAAGTCATGTGAAAATTCGTACTCCAGAAGAAGTTGAAGCCATTGAGCGTCAACGTCGTGCCGAAGCTGAAGCCTTAATGCAGCGTCAAACCGCACACCACGATTCCCCAGAATCCAATGAAGAAGCTACCGCAACTAATTCAGGTCAGCCCTTTAAACGTGACTTTCCTAAAGTTGGGCGCAACGAGCCCTGCCCCTGTGGTTCGGGTAAAAAGTATAAGCAGTGTCACGGTAAATTAAGTTAAAACTTGCCCCCTAGGTGGGAGGAGAAAAGTATGGCCGTAGGTCAATTTGAGCTGCCAGAATTTAATAAAATTGCTGGTTTGCGTGTAGGTACAGCCAGTGCAGGAATTAAAAAGCCTGGACAACAAGATTTAGTTATTTTTGAACTTGCAGACACAAGTACAACTGCGGGTGTATTCACCTTAAATGCTTTTTGTGCTGCCCCTGTGCAAGTGGCTCGCGAAAACATAAAAGAAGTAAAGCCTCGTTACCTGGTAATCAATACGGGTAATGCAAATGCAGGTACTGGTTCTAAAGGCTTAGCTGATGCCAAACAAACTTGTGCAAGCCTAGCAGAATTGACCCAAGTTAATCCGCAAGCGGTATTGCCCTTTTCGACAGGTGTTATTGGTGAGCCCTTACCAATGGATAGGCTACTTGCTGGTCTACCCAATGCACTGGACGCGTTAGATGAATCAGGTTGGGCAGCTGCTGCCTCTGGCATTTTAACAACCGACACACAACCTAAAGGTGCGACCACCATTTTCACCATTAATGGTGAAAAAGTAGCGATTAGCGGTATTGCTAAGGGCTCAGGCATGATCAAGCCCAATATGGCTACCATGCTAGGTTTTATTGCTACGGATGCATCCATTGCTCAACCACTATTAAAGCAGCTTTTAAAAGAGGCTAGCGAACTAAGCTTTAATAGAATTACGGTTGATGGTGATACCTCTACAAACGATGCATGCATGCTAATTGCAACTGGCAAATCGGCTGAAGTAGCAGTTGAAGATACAGCAGCAGTTGCAGCCTTTCGTGAAGCTCTTGTCAGCCTAATGCAAGAGCTAGCTTGGAGTATTGTGCGAGACGGTGAAGGTGCTACCAAATTTGTCACCATACAAGTTGAAGAAGCGCTGACTCGTTCAGAAGCTTTAGAAGCAGCTTTTACGGTTGCTCATTCACCTCTAGTTAAAACAGCCCTTTATGCCAGTGATGCCAACTGGGGACGCATTCTTGCTGCTATTGGACGTACTCCAGGCCTTGAAAACCTGCAAGTGGAAGGCGTAACAATCTTTTTAGGTGATGTGCTACTAGTTGAAGAGGGTGGTCGTGCTGCTAGTTATACAGAAGAAGCGGGCGCGGCAGTGATGCAACAAGAAGAAATTACTTTGCGCATTAAACTGGGTCGTGGTCAGGCAGAAGAAACTGTTTGGACTTGCGACTTCTCCCATGATTACGTTTCAATTAATGCAGATTATCGCAGTTAAGGATTTATACACTATGCCACAACCTATGTTAGTTGCCGCTGCAGCCATAATAAATGATAAAGGCCAGGTATTAATTGCGCGTCGGCCTGCAGGAGTTGACCAAGCTGGGTTATGGGAATTACCTGGTGGAAAGCTAGCACCTTATGAAACCGGTTTCCAGGCGCTTAAACGTGAAATAGGCGAAGAGCTGGGTATAGAGGTATTAAAAGCACGACCTTTAATTAGAGTAAGGCATAGCTATTCAAATAAAACAGTTTTACTCGACGTTTGGAAGGTATTAGAGTTTGCTGGCGAGCCCTGGGGTAGAGAAGGGCAGCCCATACGCTGGGTAGCGGTAGATGACTTAGTTAACTATACCTTTCCAGCAGCTAACAAACCCATTATAAAAGCCGTAGAGCTACCAGAAGAATACTTAATTACTGGCGCATTCAAAGATACTCAAGATGCTTTAAACCGTTTAAATAAAGCTTTAGAGCAGGGTGTTAAGCTAGTCCAGCTAAGAGCCCATCAACTCAATGCAGAAAGTTACCGTGAACTAGCACAAGCATTTTTAGGGCCTTGCCAAAGTGCGGGTGCTAAATTAATGCTTAATGCAGCCCCAGAGCTACTCAACCAAGTGGATGCAGACGGTATCCACCTAACGGCAGCACGTCTTGCTCAATATGATCAGCGGCCAGTTCCAGTTGATAAATGGTTGGCCGCTTCTTGTCATGATGCTGAATCTATAACACAAGCAGAAAACATTAGAGCCGATTTTATTACCCTATCTCCAGTATTAAAGACTCCTTCTCACCCCAAAGCGCAAGCCTTAGGGTGGCATGACTTTAATAACCTAACAGATAACTCTAAGCTGCCTGTTTATGCGTTAGGTGGAATGGATAAAAAGCAGCTAGATAGAATTTTTGGCTTAGGTGGGCAAGGCTTAGCTGGTATAACTCAGTATTGGTCTTGATCATCAACGTCTAAGAGTTCATCGCCTGCTATTTTATGGTCTTCTGCAGCCCAAGCGCCTAGGTCTATTAACTTACAACGTTCACAGCAAAAGGGCCGAAAGGCATTTTCCTTGCTTAAAATACTTGGCTTACCGCAAGTTGGGCAAGGAAAGATACGGGTAATCTCTTCTTTCATGTTTATTACTCTTGGTTAGTTTTAAGCTTAGCTAGCTCAAGGTATTTAGTATGTAGGGAGTTTACCTGTTTTTCTAAATGATTTAAGTCCCCAGAGTTATCTATTAGGTCATCCGCTAAAGCTAGTCTTTCTGGTCGGCTAATTTGTTGTGCGATTATTTTTTTAACCAAGTCTGGGGAGTTATTATCCCTGCTAGCTGTACGGCTAATTTGCATTTCTTCAGGTAGATCAACAATCAATAATCTATCTGCAAGCTCCACTTGGCCACTTTCAATGAGTAAAGGTGAGGCTAGTAGAACATAAACACTGGTTGCTTTAGTTAAAGCACTAAGAACCGCTTGTTTCACCCAAGGGTGTATTAAATTTTCCAACCAAACTTTAGCAGTTGAATCATTAAATATTATACTTCTTAATGCTGCTCTATCTAAACTACCATCAGCTAATTTAAGCTGTTGACCAAAGTGATTAAATACCTTGCTTAATAAGGGTGAATTTAACTCGAGTGCTTTACGAGCAAGTACATCAGTATCTATTACATCTATACCTAAGTTAGCAAAAAGATCACTAGCAGCAGTTTTGCCTGAGCCTATGCCACCCGTTAAGCCTATAATGAGTTGCTTATGTTTATTGTTTAATAGATTATTCGGCACTTATTAACCTTTTGTGAGTCTTAATTGGAGTAAGTTTTATACAAAACAAGGCTTATTAGGTTTGAATTTATGTTAATTAATCCATTTATACAACATTAGACTTGCCAAACTTAAGATTGTGTATAAAATTTACAGGGCCTGTTGAAAAATATCCTATTGGAGTAATGTATGTCTATATTAGCAAATTATCGTGAAAAAGAAGAAATGCTTCGTAAGCTCAAAGAAGAAATGAGCAGAATGCAAGAAAACCCAGAGCTTAAAAAAGAATTAAGCTTTAAAGAAGAAGTTCAAGCTGTCTTAGATAAGCATCAGCGTAATGTTGCTGATCTCGCCACTATTTTTGGTCTTAATCAGTCTGCTGCTACAGCTAAGTCCGGTCGTGGTAACCGTCGTACGCGTAAGCTTAAAGTTTATGTTAACCCACACACACAAGAAACCATTGAAACGCGTGGTGGTAATCATAAAGAACTAAAAGAATGGAAAGCAGCTCACGGTTCAGAAGTAGTAGAAAGCTGGGTAACGGAAGAGCGCGAATAAGCTAGATTAAATAGCTAGTTAATTTAAAAACCCTGATTATTCAGGGTTTTTTTTGTTTGAAATTCTTAACTAGCAATAAAAAAGCCACCCTAAGGTGGCTTTAAATATAACAGTTAGAAACCTAGTGTTCGATTAAACGTTATCGAACTGGTTCATCGTGTTGTCTTCACCGCTTGCTTTCAGTGCAGCATCGCCTGAGAAGTATTCTTTGTGCGTATCACCGATATCAGAACCAGCCATGTTCTGGTGACGTACACAGTCAATACCCTGACGAATTTCTTTACGCTGAACACCTTCAACGTATGCCAACATACCTTCTTCACCAAAGTAGCCTTTAGCTAGGTTATCTGTAGACAGAGCTGCAGTGTGGTAAGTCGGTAGTGTGATTAGGTGGTGGAAGATACCCGCTTCACGTGCTGCGTCTGCCTGGAAGCTTTGGATACGAGCATCTGCTTCGTTACATAAGTCTGTACCATCGTAGTCAGCACTCATTAAGCGAGCACGATCGTAAGCAGAAACATCTTTACCAGCTTCTACCCAGTTATCGTAAACTTGCTGACGGAAGTTAAGTGTCCAGTTAAACGATGGGCTGTTGTTGTAAACCAGCTTAGCATCTGGAACCACTTTACGAATTTCATCAACCATTTCAGCAATTTGACCAACGTGTGGCTTCTCAGTTTCGATCCAGAGTAGGTCAGCACCGTTTTGTAGTGAAGTAATACAGTCTAGAACAACACGCTCAACACCTGTGTTCTCACGGAACTGGAATAAGCCGCTAGCTAAACGTGCAGGCTTAAGTAGCTTGCCATCAGACTTAACAACCACATCACCATTTTCAATTTCGCTAGCATCTTTAATGAAAGTACCATCAAGGAAGCTGTTGTACTGGTCGCCTAAGTCGCCTGGTTCGTTAGTTACTGCGATTTGCTTAGTTAAGCCAGCACCTAAAGAGTCAGTACGCGCAACGATAACACCGTCATCTACACCTAGCTCTAGGAAGGCATAACGAACTGCGTTGATTTTAGCTAGGAAGTCAGCATGAGGAACGGTTACTTTACCATCTTGGTGACCACACTGCTTTTCATCAGAAACTTGGTTTTCAATTTGAATGGCAGCAGCACCGGCTTCAATCATTTGCTTAGCCATTAGGTAGGTAGCTTCTTCATTACCAAAACCAGCATCGATATCTGCAATAATTGGTACAACGTGAGTTTCAAAGTTCTCGATTTGGTCTAGCAAAGATTTTTCTTCTGCTGAGTCGCCAGCTTTACGAGCCTTATCTAGCGCAGTGAATAGCTGATCAAGTTCACGCGTGTCAGCTTGACGCAAGAAGGTGTAGAGTTCTTCAATCAGTGACGCTACAGAGTTTTTCTCGTGCATGGACTGGTCAGGCAAAGGACCAAACTCTGAACGTAGTGCAGCAACCATCCAACCAGAAAGGTAAAGGTAGCGCTTGTTTGTAGTTTTAAGGTGCTTTTTGATGGCGATCATTTTTTGTTGACCGATAAAACCATGCCAGCAACCGAGTGATTGGGTGTAAGCAGAGGTGTCAGCATCATACTCAGCCATATCTTTACGCATGATAGCGGCAGTGTACTTAGCAATGTCTAGACCAGTTTTAAAACGGTTCTGGTAGCGCATGCGAGCAGCATACTCTGGATTGATAGCGCTCCAGCCATTTCCAGCTTTTTGTTTAACAGCGGCAATTGCCTGAATTTGGTCTTTATAAGTTGACATGGTGCATCCTTATTAGAGGGTAAATTGAATTTAGTGGGGCGTTTCAATGGAGCGAATGATGCCTTAGCAAGCATCCAAGCCGCAAGCCACCATTGGTAGGGGGTGTTTGGTTGTAATTTGACTACAATGAAATAAAACTACAAAGCTAGGCTTTGTAATGCTTTAACAGCTTGTGACTTTTCCCAATGCAGTTTGAACTGGGCGGTTAGTCGATAAGCCTCTCGGTGGTCAGCAGAATATAGCTCTACTCTTGGTTGTTGATAGTCTGCCCACCAAAGTAAATGGCGGTCATCCACTAATAAATAAGCAGACTGTTTAGTTTGATAGAGTAAATGACTTTGTTTAATTTCAATATAACTGGATGCACGCTGATAAAGTTTAAGCAGTGGGTTGCTTCTACGAGAAAACTCTCGTGTTTCTGCTAATAAAAAGCGTACTTTGCTATGATCATGTCTTCTAGCAACTTGTATGAGTGGTGCTAGACTGGCTTCATCAAACCAGGTATTTATATAGCTGGGTGTTTCTAAGCTAAAGCTGCGGCTCGCTTGCTGAATTAATACTTTAATGGCTAAGTAAACCTGCTCTTGCCCTTGAATACGCAGCTGACCTGTTGTGTTCAGTGCAGTTATTAGTGTTTCTTCTGTATGTTGAGTGTCATCTAATAGTTGGCTATCAAAATCGAGTAGCATAGGTAAGTGTAGAATGCCTACTTCATCATACTCATCACCATTAGGTTTAAAGCCTAGCTTGGAATAAAAATTAACAGCACTGATTTGTGCATTTAAGTGTACTTGTCTTAAATTAACACGGCGACAATGCTCTAGAATTCTAGCTATCAGTTTTTTTGCTAAACCTTTATCGCGTAGTGGTTTTAAAACTGCTAAACGCCCTAAATGTCCATCTTGGGTTAAGCGCGCAGTAGCAACTGGACGCTCATTAATAAGCAAAAGAAAGTGTTCACTGGTTGCATCTTTATCATCTAACTCATCTTTAGCAGAGATGCCTTGTTCTTCAATAAAAACTTTATGACGTATTTGACGACAAGCTTCACCTAGTTGTTGCCAACTACCTTGCTTGGCAGTTAACTTTGCGCCTTTGTTTGGGTTAGAGCTGGCAAGAGGAGACGTCATATTAAAATCCCTGTTATTGATGAGTTAATGCAACAAACTAGAAGCTTCATCTTCTTCAGTTAAATAAAGGCTGCCCTGATTTATCAGTTTAACCATTAGCTCACTTGCTTCAGGTAAAGCCAAGGTGTTTTCAATAAAAGATAGGTCGAACTCAGTGCTAGCACAAAGGCTGGCTATCCAATCTTTAAGGGGAGCAGTAAAGATAAAAGCTTCACCATCAGCAAAGAGCCAGTTACCTTCATTAGATGTTCTAAAAGCCAGGCGACTACCTTCAGCTAAGACTATTAAGGGTTCAGCTTCATCTAATAATTCATGCAGAGTAGCCGTTGTCCAAGGTTCATCTTGGGGTAGTAGTTGGTCAGGGTATTTGGTTTGCGTCATGGCTCGACCAAACCATTCACTAATAGCCGCTGGGTTATTCATTACCTGATTAAGTAATGTTTTTACCCTTTCTATTGCCGCATCATCGATTGCTGCTGGTTGCTCAGGTAAGGTTAAGTCAGCATCTGTATAACGCCAATCTTCTTCAAGGGTTTCACCAATAAAATCGGCCACACCACATAAAATTTCTTCTGCACTTAAAGCACGAAAACCTACTGACCAGGTGGTGCAGTCTTGGCTTAAAGAAGTACCCCAATGGGCTAACTGGGGTGGTAAATAGAGTAAATCACCTGGTTCTAATACCCAGTCTTGTTCAGAACTAGCTTCAAATTCAGTTAGAATTTTTAAGCGGGTATCACTTCTTAAGGGGCTGGTTTCATCGCAGTCTTGTCCTAGCTGCCAGCGTCTTTTACCGGATGCTTGTAACAAAAATACGTCATAATAATCAAAGTGTGGACCAACACTGCCACCTTCTGGTGCGTAGCTAATCATTAAATCATCAACCCGCCAGCTGGGTAAAAAGTCAAAGGCTTTTAGTAGTTCGCCTACCTCGGGTAGTAGGTGGTCAACTGCTTGCACGAGTAGCGTCCAATCTTTTTCTGGCAGGTTTTGTAAAAAGCTTTCTTCAAAGGGGCCATTAAATAATTGCCAAGGGCTTTCAGGGCCTTGCTCCATCACTAGGCGAGCTTCTACGGTTTCTTCTAAAGCTAAACCGGCTAACTCATTAATATCTAAGGGTGGCGTAAAGCTAGGGATAGCTTGACGAATTAAGAGCGGTTTTTTTTGCCAATAGTCACGTAAAAATTCTTCACGACTAATGGAGCCTAAAATGGAAGCTGGCAAAGTGATGGAAGCAGTCATTCTTAAATAGCCTTAGCTTGGGCAATGGCATTGCCAATATAATTAGCAGGGGTTAAAGCTTTGAGTTCTTGCTTAGCCTGCTCAGGAATATCTAAGCTATCAATAAATACGGCCATGCCCTCTTGAGTAATTGCCTTACCACGCGTGAGTTCTTTAAGTTTTTCATAAGGCTTTTCAATTTGGTAACGGCGCATTACGGTTTGAATCGGCTCGGCTAAAACTTCCCAGGCGGCATCTAAGTCTGCGGCTAAACGCTCTGGGTTAGTTTCTAGTTTAGAAATACCTTTAAGGCTGGCTAGGTAAGCAATTTGGCTATGCCCCATACCCACACCTAAGTTTCTTAACACGGTGGAGTCGGTTAAATCACGCTGCCAGCGAGAGATAGGCAGTTTAACCGCTAGGTGATTAAAAATAGCATTAGCAATGCCCAAATTACCTTCGGAGTTTTCAAAGTCGATAGGGTTAACCTTATGCGGCATGGTAGAAGAACCAATTTCACCTTCGACAGTTTTTTGCTTGAAGTAACCTAAAGAAATATAACCCCATACATCTCGGTCAAAGTCGATAAGAATGGTGTTAAAGCGGGCAATAGCATCAAATAGCTCAGCAATATAATCGTGGGGTTCAATTTGCGTGGTGTAGGGGTTCCAAACTAGCCCTAAACTTTCTACAAAATCTTTTGCATTGGCTTGCCAATCTAGGGTGGGGTAAGCACTTAGGTGCGCATTATAGTTACCTACAGCACCGTTAATTTTACCAAGCAGTTCAACGGCTTTTATCTGCTTAATTTGACGCTCTAAACGGTAAACCACATTGGCCATTTCTTTACCAAGCGTACTGGGGCTAGCGGTTTGGCCGTGGGTACGTGAGAGCAAAGGCACTTGTGCATTTTTATGAGCTAAATCACGAATGGCATCGGCAACCTGTTGCATCTCAGGTAAAAGAACCTTGTCTAAACCGCCTTTAAGCATTAAAGCGTGAGACAGGTTGTTAATGTCTTCACTGGTGCAAGCAAAGTGTACAAACTCACTAACAGCAGCTAACTCGGGTAAAACTTCAATACGGTCTTTAATAAAGTACTCCACGGCTTTAACGTCGTGGTTAGTCACTTGTTCATGGGTTTTAACGGCTTCAGCATCGGCAACTGAAAAGTTGGCGACTAAATCATTTAATAACTGATTAGCTTCAGCCGAAAAAGCGGGTACTTCTGTAATTTCTGGGTGTTCAGCTAGGCGTTGTAACCAACGTACCTCAACTTCGACTCGCGCACGAATTAAACCGTATTCAGAAAAGTGTTCACGTAAGCTTACAGTTCGGCTGCCATAGCGACCATCTACAGGTGAAAGGGCAGTCAGTGAAGTTAGGGTTGAGAGCTGTTCAAGAGACATAGTTAGTTCCAGAAATTAAAGGTAAAAGAAAAACTGCTGCTAAAAGCCTGCTTTAAAAACCAAATTGATTTAAGTCTTGCAGAATTTTTTTGCGTGAAAATAGAAGCTTCCAACGCTTGCCACCCGACTGAGACCAGAGCATGGCAGAGCGTATACCAGCTAAGAGTAGGGCGCGAATTTTGTCGGCATTGCCGGTTTGTTGCAAAATATTAGGATCACCTTGTACCTGAATACGAAATGAAAGGGTGCTTAAAGTGTCTTGGTAAAGTCCAGCCAGTGCAGCTAATACATTTTCATGAGTTGGGCTAAAGTGCATGGCTTGTGATTTGACTGCATCTAAACGCTGACCTATGGCAGTTAGCATTTGGGGATTTTTAGCTAGTTTGGTGTTGAGTATTAAAATAGCCATGGCATAGCGAAGTACGCTAGGGTTAACACTAGAGTCTTTAAGTAAAACCTTGCGCAGGGTGTTGGCACCTGATCGAAGATTGGAAAGCTCACCACCATAAATATCAGTGGTTGTTTCAGGATCAGTAACTAGAACGGAGTTAATACTTGTAGCAAAGGTTTGTTGGTCTACTAAACCACGCGTTGCTAAGTCATTCACTAATTGAGCAACTTGAAACACTCCTGCTAAAGCAAGCGTTTGGCGTTGTCCATAATCTAAATTATTCATTCGACAGACTCAATTTCTAATGAGGGGCTAGCGGTTTTTAAAAAGGTGCTTTCAATGACACCACCACCTAAACAAACATCATCAAGATAAAAAACCATGGATTGCCCAGGAGTCACCGCTCTTTGTGGTTGTTCAAAAACAACTTTACAGCGGCCATCAGTTAATACTTCTACTTGGCAGGCTTGATCATCTTGTCGATAGCGCACCTTACCAGTGCATTTAAAACTACTGGTTGGTGGTTCGCCTGCAACCCAGTCAGGTGCAGAGCAAATAAGACCATCAGTGAATAGCAAGGGGTTGTCTTCACCCTGAACAACAATTAGCTTGTTATTGTTTAAGTCTTTAGCTGCCACAAACCAAGGTGCTTCTGGATAGCCTTTAACACCACCTATACCTAAACCTTGGCGTTGACCTAGGGTGTAATACATTAAACCAGCATGTTGGCCAATCAATTCACCCTTGTCGGTGATTAAATCACCCGGCTGGGCAGGTAGGTATTGTTTTAAAAAGTCAGTAAAGCGGCGCTCACCTATAAAACAAATGCCAGTAGAGTCTTTCTTTTTAGCAGTAACTAAATTGTACTCTTCAGCTAAACGGCGAACTTCTGGTTTTTCTAATTTACCCACAGGGAAAAGCGTTAAGCCTAATTCTTTATGACCCACGGCATGTAAAAAATAGCTTTGGTCTTTGTTATTATCTAAACCACGTAATAGCTGTGTTTTTCCTGCTGCATCTGTACCACGCCTTACATAGTGACCTGTGGCAATAAAGTCAGCACCTAGCAGTTGGGCATACTCTAAGAAAGCTTTGAATTTGATTTCACGGTTGCAAAGAATATCAGGGTTAGGGGTGCGGCCTGCTTTGTATTCAGCTAAAAAATGCTCAAACACATTATCCCAGTATTCAGCAGCAAAATTAGCAGCGTGTAGCTTAATGCCTAGTTTGTCGCAAACGGCCTGGGCATCGGCGTAGTCTTCTTTAGCTGTGCAGTATTCAGTATTGTCATCTTCTTCCCAGTTTTTCATAAACAGGCCTTCCACCTGATAGCCTTGCTGTAAAAGCAAAATAGCTGAAACAGATGAGTCTACACCGCCAGACATACCGACTATTACGCGAGTAGAAGCTGGGTCATGAGCTGCTGTAGATGCTACTGAACACTCGGTCACTTAACACTCCGCAGAAAGAAATAATTTAAAGCGCCATTATACATGACAAGCCCAGTCTTTTTTAAGTCAAATAAACTGACGGCTTAACGGAAGTCTTGGATTAGGCTTAAGGGGTAAGACTTGCCTGCTAAAAAGTCATCAAAGCAAGGTCTAACCATGGGGCTACGAAAGCGACCTGCGGTTTCTGCTGCGTTGATTTCGTCTAGGGTTAACCAAGGCGCTGAAATAATGCCATCATCCAGTTCAGCATCGGGCAATTCAGCAAGAGGTCGAGCAATAAAACAATGGCGATGATAGGTAATATTGTTGGGTGCAACATTAATGTATAAACCTAAATAAGCTTCTATTTCTACTAACCAACCGGTTTCTTCTAAGGTTTCGCGTACTGCCGCTTCAATTAAGCTTTCATCAACTTCAACGTGCCCTGCTGGTTGATTCAGTACAGGCATATCAGTGGCAGACAGCTTGTCGTATTCCTCGACTAGTAAGAACTTACCTTCATGGTGTACCAAGGTGGCGACTGTGCAGTTGGGTGTCCAGCGTTCCATTAACCTTCCTTTTTAACACCTTTTTTGCGCGGCTTAAGTACAACCTTGTGTTGCTTAGCTGGCAGGTGTATGCGTGTTTTTTTGATTTGTGAGGGGCGCAGGTGCTCAAGTGACCAATTACCGATAGACCAGCGTACTAAACGCAGAGTAGGGAAGCCAACATGGGCTGTCATACGGCGTACTTGGCGATTGCGACCTTCTAATAGAGTGATTTCTATCCAACTAGTTCCTAAGCCGGGGCGAGGGTTAACGGGTTCAGCACGTGCGGGCAGCTTAGGCTCTTTCATTAACCGCGCACGCGCAGGGCGGGTTTTGCCATCGTTTAACTCTACGCCATCACTTAAAGCTTTCAGGGCTTCTTCAGTTATCTGCCCTTCAACTTGTACCCAATAGGTTTTAGGTAATTTAAATTCAGGGTGGGTAATGCGTGCTTGTAAAGCACCATCGTCAGTTAGCAGCAATAGCCCTTCTGAGTCATAATCTAAACGTCCAGCAGGATAAATGCCTTCAGTTTTGATAAAGTCAGCTAAGGTGCTGCGGCCTTTATCATCGGTGAACTGTGAAAGTACCTGCCAAGGTTTGTAGAATAAATAAAGGTCGCTCATGAGTATCTCAGAAAGGTGTTAAGTTAATTTATGGCATTTTAGCCTTTAGACGGCACAAGTAGTAGCAGCAATAAATTTATTTGCTTAAACACCTTGTGATTTTATTATTTTATCCCTATCTATTAGAGAGTGGTTGGTAAGGGTTAGGGGTGCAGATACAAGAGGGTTAAGTTTTGAGTGAAGATGGGCAAGGTGGGCACCTAAATGGTGATTTGGCAACAGCTACAGCTAAGCCTAAACTTGAACAACCGCCTAGGTATAAGGTTATTATGCTTAATGATGACTTTACACCTATGGAGTTTGTGGTAGAAGTATTGATGTTCTATTTTCACATGGATATGGAAAAAGCCACCCAAGTGATGCTAGATGTTCATCAGAAAGGTCGTGGTGTTTGTGGAGTTTTTAGTAAAGATGTAGCAGAAACAAAAGCAGCATTAGTTATAGACTTTGCGCGTGAGAATGAACATCCTCTTATGTGTAATGTTGAAGTTGCAGAGTAGAGTAAAGTAAAGAGTTAAAAGACCAAACAGGTCATCATTGGTTCCCAGTCGGGTAAGTGAGGGTAGGCGCATGCTTAGCAAAGATCTAGAACATACGCTGAATGAGGCGTTCACCCTGGCAAGGCGACAACGCCATGAATTCATGACAGTAGAGCATTTATTGCTGTCTTTGTTAGATAACAGGTCTGCAGCCCAAGTATTAAAGGCTTGCGGTACAGACCTAGGTAGTATTCGTAAAGAATTAAACGACTTTATTGAAGCTACCACTCCAGTTATTCCTGATGATAACGTGGAGCGAGAAACTCAACCCACTTTAGGTTTTCAGCGAGTGCTGCAAAGGGCTGTATTCCATGTGCAGTCTTCAGGTAAAAATGAAGTAACCGGTGCGAATGTTTTGGTTGCTATTTTTAGCGAGCAAGAAAGCCAAGCCGTTTATATTCTAAAACAGCAAGATGTCGCCAGAGTTGATGTGGTTAACTTTATTTCCCATGGAATATCAAAAGTTGCCGATGACTCAGAGCAGGCAGGCGATGTGTTTGGTCAAGAGCAAGAAGAAGCAGAAGCGGTTAATAGTAATCATCCTCTGCATAGTTTTGCGACCAACCTAAATGCTCAAGCTGAAGCAGGTAAAATAGACCCGCTTATTGGTCGTGACCAAGAAATAGAGCGAGTAGTACAAGTTTTAGCCAGAAGGCGTAAAAATAACCCACTGCTTGTTGGTGAAGCAGGCGTAGGTAAAACAGCAGTTGCAGAAGGTTTAGCCAAACGTATTGTGGATGGTGAAGTGCCAGAAGTCATCGCCGATGCCATTGTTTATTCATTAGACTTAGGTGCTTTGTTAGCAGGCACTAAATACCGTGGTGACTTCGAAAAACGCTTAAAAGCCTTGCTCAATGAGTTGAAAAAAGAAGACCACTCAATTCTATTTATCGACGAAATTCATACCATTATTGGTGCAGGTGCAGCGTCAGGTGGTGTAATGGATGCTTCTAACCTACTGAAACCTATGCTTTCTAATGGTGACTTACGTTGCATAGGTTCAACCACCTTCCAAGAGTTTCGTGGCATTTTTGAAAAAGACCGTGCCTTGGCACGTCGTTTCCAAAAAATTGATGTGCTTGAACCTAGCGTAGAGGACACCATTGCGATTCTTAAAGGTTTAAAAAGCCGCTTTGAAGAACACCACAAATTACGCTATGACGATCATGCATTAGAAACCGCCGCACGTTTAGCAGAACGCTACATTAATGACCGCTACTTGCCAGACAAAGCCATAGATGTGGTAGATGAAGCCGGTGCTTATCAGCAGCTGTTAGCTGAAGAAGACCGAGTAGAAACGATAGGTAGTACAGAAATAGAAGCCATCGTTTCTAAAATTGCACGCATACCACCTAAAACAGTGTCTACCAACGACAAAGAAGTGCTGCGTAACGTGGAGCGCGACTTAAAAATGTTGGTCTTTGGGCAAGATGAAGGCATAGAAGCCTTAGCCAATGCCATTAAACTGTCACGGGCTGGGTTAAAGTCACCAGAAAAACCCATAGGAAGCTTCTTGTTTGCTGGCCCTACAGGCGTAGGTAAAACTGAAGTCACTAAACAGCTAGCACGTACATTAGGTATAGAGCTGGTACGCTTTGATATGTCTGAATACATGGAAAGGCACACGGTTTCTCGCTTAATTGGTGCGCCACCCGGTTATGTAGGTTTTGACCAAGGCGGCTTGCTAACCGAAGCAGTGACCAAAAACCCTCACTGTGTTTTATTGTTAGATGAAATAGAAAAAGCTCACCCAGAAGTCTTTAACTTGCTGTTGCAGGTTATGGACCATGGCTCGCTTACTGACAATAATGGCCGTAAAGCAGACTTCCGTAATGTTATTCTAGTAATGACAACTAACGCTGGTGCTGAAGCCACTAGTCGTCGCTCTATCGGTTTCCAAGAACAGGATCATGCAACTGACGGTATGGAAGCCATACGAAAAATGTTCACGCCAGAGTTTCGTAACCGTTTAGATACCACTATTCAGTTTAAAGCTTTAGATATAGAGGTGATCAAAAACGTAGTTGATAAGTTCTTGGTAGAGTTGCAAGCGCAGCTAGATGACAAGCGAGTCGTGCTAGAAGTCGACAAGAAAGCGCGCACTTGGTTAGCTAAAGAGGGTTACGATGAAGCTATGGGTGCCAGACCTATGGCACGCTTAATTCAAGAGCAAATTAAGAAGCCTATGGCTGAGGCAATTCTCTTTGGGGAACTGTCAGAAAAAGGCGGTACAGTGAAGGTAACTGCTAATAAGAAAGGCTTGCAGTTAAGCTTTGAGTCAGCCTTGGAAGAAACAGAAAAAGACGCAGTTTAAGCGTCTTATAGCTAGCGGGCAAAAGGAATTGCCCGCTATTTTTTTGCGCTAGTTATTTAGTTTAAATAAACAACTAAGCCGGCTTGTAGGCCGGTTAGCAAAATTAAGGCTTTGTACTTAAATGTGTACTTAGCGGGCGCGGTAAGTTATACGACCCTTGGTTAGGTCATAGGGTGACAACTCAACTTTAACTTTATCGCCAGTCAGAATACGAATATAGTTTTTACGCATTTTGCCAGAAATATGAGCAGTCAAAACATGGCCGTTTTCTAATTCAACACGGAACATGGTGTTAGGTAGGGTGTCGATAATAACACCTTCCATTTCAATATGATCTTCTTTTGCCATTCGGCATAAACCTCTAATATTTGAAAAAACCGCGTGCATTCTGCCTCATTTTTTAAGAAAGAGCAAAGGTAAGCGGATTCAGTAAGGAAATTCAGCTTTCAGGAAAAGCTTGCCATTGTTGCTCTTCTAGTATTTCCAAGGGCTGGTAGGCTTGTTTGTAATTCATTTTGCGGCAGTTTTTAATCCAGTAACCCAAGTATAAATAAGGAAGCCCTAGTTTTTTTACCTGCTCTAGCTGCCAGAGAACCGCAAAGACACCTAAGCTACGACGATTTTCTGTAGGGTCAAAAAAAGTATAAATGGCCGAAAGCCCATCCCTTAAGTTATCCACAGCAGCAACCGCAACCAGCCGTCCACTAGAGTCTCTAAACTCAACTAGGTTAGCCCAAGCATTGCCTACCAATAAAAAGCTACGAAACTGTTCTTCACTAGCTGGGTACATATCGCCATCTGCATGGCGGTGATTAATGTATTTTTCATAAAGTTGGTAGTGCTCGCTACTAAAAGTGGTGGGTAAAATTTTCCAACTAAGGTCTTGGTTACGCTTTAGCGTTCTCTGCTGTTGTCGTGAAGGTGTAAATTCAGCCACTTTGACTCTAACAGACTTGCAGGCGTTGCAAGTATCACAGTGGGGTCGGTAAAGGTGTTTACCGCTGCGACGAAAGCCGACTTGAGTCAGCGCATCATAAACTTCAGCGGTGACCGGTTGCTGAGGGTCTAAAAAGAGAGTGGTTGCTTCTTCGTCTTCTAAATAACTGCAGGCATGTGGCAGGGTTTGGTAAAAACGTAAGGTAAAACTTTGTGGATTAGGCTTGTTCATAAAAAACTGACCTCAGCACGACTGGCTTTAGCCAAGGTGTGTAAAAAAAGTTCACGGCTTATTTCTTTAGCACCTAAGCTGGCCAAGTGGTTTGAGTAAACTTGGCAATCAATTAAACTAAAACCTTGTTGCTTTAAGTGCCAGCTCAGTTCAACTAAGGCTACCTTAGAGGCATCACTTACATGACTAAACATAGATTCACCAAAAAACATTCCACCCAAGGCTAAGCCATACAAACCACCCACTAGGTGACCCTGTTGCCAAACTTCAACTGAGTGGGCATAACCCTGCTGATGAAGCTGCGTATAAGCTGTTTGCATCTCAGAGGTTATCCAAGTACCGCTGGTGGCTTGACGCGAAATAGCGCACTGGTTTATCACCTCTGCAAAACAGGTATCAAAACTTAATTGAAATTCTTGGCGCTTTAAACGCTTATTCAAGCTGCGGCTAATTCTTATTTCTTCAGGATAGAGTACCATGCGCGGTGCAGGTGACCACCAAAGTGGCGGCTCTCCTTCATTAAACCAAGGGAAAATTCCCTGCTGATAAGCCAGTAAAAGGCGTTCTGCAGATAGATCTCCACCAAAAGCAAGCAAGCCATTAGGCTCTTGCAAAGCAAGATTCGGAGAAGGAAACCAGAGTTCTTTGTCTAGTTGCCAGATTTCAAGCATGTATGAGCCTGCTAGCTGTTATATAATAGAGACAAACCAAGTCATTAAACACTACCCCTATCATAAGGCTTCAGCCAACTCGGCAACAAGCCGTAGGTATTTTAAACTATGTCCGAGCAACTCAATCTTTCTGATAAGTTAAGAAAAGCGTTAAAAGAAACAGCGATTCTTTTATTATTACTTATCTCACTTATGCTACTTATAGCGCTCTTTAGCTTTAATCCTAATGACCCAGGTTGGAATGGAGCGACCCAAGAAATACCTAGCAATTTAATGGGCTTATTTGGCTCTTGGTTGGCAGACTTACTGTTTTCTTTAACGGGTATTGCTGCTTGGTTATTTCCTTTAGCCCTGGTGCATTTATCTATTCAGCTAGTTCGCCGCCCTTGGGAAAAAGCTGGCTGGGACCCCTACATACCATCACTTAGATTTTTTGGTTTTGTTTTGTTATTAATTGGTGTGTCGGCCAGTGCAGCAGGACATGCCCTTGCTGCCCACCTTCCTTATGGTGCTGGTGGTATTCTTGGTGAAAGTTTAGCTAATTTAATTAACCCTGTTTTAGGCCATTTAGGTGCAAGCCTTATTTTTATTAGTGGTGTGGTTGCTGGTTTATCTCTTATCACTGGCTGGTCTTGGCTGGTTGTTATGGATGAAATCGGTAATATATTGCTAAGGCTGGTTAAAGTAATCAGCTCAAAACTCAGTAAGCCAAAAATTTCATTTAAGTGGTTACCCAACCTAAAAGAACGCTTACCTAGCTTACCTTCGCCTACTTCCCAACCAAAAAGTTCAGAAATAGCTAAGGAAGAACCACGCTTAGGTGACTTAACTTCTGGTGAAGGTACGCCTGAAATAGAAAAGACCAGTTTTGAAACAGAAGAAAAAACTCCCAAGTTAATGACTCTGCAAGACCTTCAGCCAGAAGGGAATAAACAGGATGCAGCCAGCCTAGTAGGAGAAAAGCCCGGCTTAGAGCTCTTAGATGAACCACAAGCACAACAGGTTGGTTTCACTAGTTCAGAATTAGAAGATTTGGCTGCTTTAATACAACAAAATTTAAAAGATTATGGTGTGAAAGCAGAAGTGGTTGGTCTTCACCCTGGTCCAGTTATTACCCAGTTTGAGCTTGAGCTAGCCGCAGGGGTTAAATCGTCGCGTGTTGCTGGTCTAGCCCTAGATTTAGCACGTGCTTTAAAAGTAACCAGCATTCGTGTTGTGGAAGTGATTGCGGGTCAATCCACTATAGGTATAGAAATACCTAATAAGAAAAGGGCACTTATTTATTTAAAAGAAGTATTAGATTACCCTGTTTTTTTAGAAGATAAGCATCCCTTGCCCCTTGCATTAGGCCAGGATATTGCTGGTAATCCTCTGGTGGTTAACCTAGCTAAAATGCCTCACCTCTTGGTTGCAGGTACAACCGGTTCGGGTAAGTCAGTGGGTGTGAATGCCATGATCTTATCAATGTTATTGCAGCGTAGCCCTGAAGAACTCCGCTTAATAATGATTGATCCCAAAATGCTTGAACTATCAGTTTATGAAGGCATTCCACACCTGTTAGCACCTGTAGTGACCGATATGAAAGAGGCGGCTAACTCCCTGCGTTGGTGTGTGGCAGAAATGGAAAGGCGTTATCAGCTAATGTCGGCTATGGGTGTGCGTAACCTAGTGGGTTATAACCAAAAATTAGCTGAGGCCGCGAAACAGGGCGCACAGGTTGTTGATCCAATTAAAGAAGTATTGCCAGGTGAGCAGCCAACCTACCTAGAGCAATTACCCTATGTGGTGGTGGTGATAGACGAATTTGCCGATATGATGATGCTGGTTGGTAAAAAAGTTGAAGAGCTAATTGCTCGTTTAGCTCAAAAAGCTAGAGCTGCAGGTATTCATTTAATCTTAGCAACCCAACGCCCTTCGGTTGATGTTATCACTGGTTTAATTAAAGCCAATATTCCTACTCGTATTGGCTTCCAGGTTTCCAGTAAAATTGACTCGCGTACTATTCTTGATCAAAGTGGCGCGGAGCAACTGCTAGGTAATGGTGATCTGCTCTATATGCCAACGGGTGCACCTCAGCCAATTCGTGTACACGGTGCTTTTGTATCTGATGATGAAGTTCACCGAGTTGTAGAAAACTGGAAACTGCGTGGTGAACCCGATTACGAAGATGCAATTTTGAATGGCAAAGTGGATGCTCAGGCCTTAGCAGGTTTAGAAGCAGAGGGAACCGAAGGTTCAGCAGAACAGGATGAATTATACGATGAAGCCGTTGCCTTTGTTATTGAAAGTCGTAGGGCCTCAGCTTCTGCCATACAAAGACGTTTTAAAGTAGGTTATAACCGTGCTGCTGGTCTAATTGAAGGTATGGAGCAAGCAGGTTTGGTTTCTCCTTTACAATCTAATGGGCAACGTGAACTACTACTTCCCGAATAAAAAAGGAACAACTGTGTTTAAAAAAAGTATGTTAAAAAAAATAAGCTTAATGTTAGTTTTGCTTGCTTTTACAAGTTTAGCTTTGGCAGAGTCAGCAGCAGAAAAGTTGCAAGGCTACTTAAAACAGATGCAAACCCTAGAGGGTAGTTTTGAACAGTTAACAGTTGATGGACGTGGTCAACGAATGCAAGAAGCTCAAGGCACCCTGCTCTTAGCCAAACCAGGTCGTTTTTATTGGAGCACTGAGCAACCCTTTCCACAGGTTTTAATTTCAAATGGAGCTACCCTTTGGGTTTATGATCCAGACTTAGAACAGGTCACTATTCAAACCCTAGATAAACAGGCAACCCAAAGCCCAGCCATTATTTTAGCGGGTGAAGCCAAAGACTTAACTCAGCATTTTGCAATCGATTTTAGTGTGACAGGGAAGCGTGTAGTTTTTAACTTAATTCCACTAGAGGCAGACAGCCTATTTGAAGAGCTAAGCCTGCACTTTGTTGATGAGCGTATTAACGCCCTACAATTAAAAGATAGCCTAGGACAAAAAACACGTGTGGACTTAAGTATCAGCAAGTTTAATCAACCAATTGATAAGCAGTTATTTGAATTTGAAGTGCCAGCCAATGTGGACGTTATTCAGGAATAACCATGGCTGATGATCTGTTTAATAATGAATCACTAGCAGAACCTAGTCTCGCTTGGCAGCCTCTAGCTGCCAGAATGCGACCACGCCAGCTAGATGAATACTTAGGGCAAGATCACCTACTAGGTAAAGATAAATCGCTACGCCAAGCCTTAGAAGCTGGGCAACTGCATTCAATGATTTTATGGGGGCCACCCGGTGTAGGCAAAACCACCTTAGCAAGGCTGTTAGCTGAACTGGGTGGGCTTAGTTTTACCAGTCTTTCAGCAGTGATGAGTGGCGTTAAAGAAATACGTGAGGCGGTAAGTGAAGCACAAGAAAAACGTCAATTGAATGGCCAGCCAACCTTGTTGTTTGTTGATGAAGTACACCGTTTTAATAAATCACAACAAGATGCTTTTTTGCCCTACATAGAAGACGGCACCTTTATTTTTATTGGTGCTACCACTGAAAACCCTTCGTTTGAATTAAATTCAGCCTTGTTATCCCGTGCCCGAGTCTATGTCTTAAAACCCATTGCTACAGAAGTATTAGAAGAACTATTAGAAACAGCTTTAAATGATGCTCAGCGGGGCTTAGGCAAAGAGCATTTAACCGTCTCAGAAAATAGCCTAGCACTCTTGGCTGCAGCTGCAGATGGTGATGCCCGCAGAGCACTTAACTTTTTAGAAATAGCCGCAGATTTAGCCACCGAAGGCGTGATTAGTTCAGCCACGGTTGCTGAAGTGGTACAAGAAAGCCTGAGGCGTTTTGATAAAGGCGGCGAGCAGTTTTACGATCAAATTTCAGCCTTGCATAAATCAGTTAGAGGCTCAGCGCCCGATGCTGCACTTTACTGGTTTTGTAGAATGCTCGATGGCGGTTGTGATCCTCTGTATATAGCCAGACGTGTGGTTAGAATGGCCAGTGAAGATATTGGCAATGCTGACCCCAGAGGGGTGCAGCTAGCCCTAAATGCTTGGGATGTGCAAACCCGCTTAGGTAGCCCAGAAGGTGAACTTGCCATTGCTCATGCGATTACATTTTTAGCAGTAGCAGCTAAATCGAATGCGGTTTACACAGCTTATAATGCCGCCATGCAAACCGTTAAAAGCACCCCTAGCTATGAAGTGCCTGTTCATTTAAGAAATGCGCCCACTGAACTCATGTCTGACTTAGGTTATGGCCAAGCTTATCGCTACGCCCACGATGAACCCCAAGGTTATGTAGCGGGTGAAGTTTACCTACCTAAGCAACTAGCAGACACTAGCTTTTACCAGCCAGTAGAAAGAGGGCTAGAAATAAAGATAGCCGAAAAAATGCGCTATTTAAGGCAGCTAGATGGTCAAGCCGGTAAAAAATAATCTTAAGTGTTTTATTAAGAAGTTAGGGTTGTTTGATTTGAGAAATAGAGTTTAAGTAAAGCTAGCCTATTAACTTTCTTGGACTCAACTTGCTAGTTACTGATGGCTGTTAATTCATCTAAGGCAGCTTTTGCTAAAAAACCAGATCGACTCACATAGTGGGGATTTCTAGATACGGTATCGTCAATTTGTTTAATTAGTCTGTCGGGTAGGGTCACATTAATTTTTTGAGACTTACCCAAGTAGGGTGTTATATCAAAATCAATAACTGCCCAAATGCAATCTTGATATTCTGGCTTCTTTCTATGCTCTTCAATGCTGGTTGGCTGAGGTAAAGAGTCTCCTTCTTCAAAAAGAAAGTCCATATAACCTGCCAAAGCTTCATGTGCATTGCTAATAGCTTCTTCAAGCGTATCACCAGCGGAAATGCATCCTGGAAGGTCAGGAAATAATACCCCATAAGCTTGAGACTCATTACCCGCTTCTATTGCTATAGTAAATTTCATCTTTTTACACTCGTATTGGTGTGATTATCCACTTTATTAGCTAGGTTTTATATTTAACTTACCAGTAGACACTGGACTTTAGTTGCTTATATTTAGCTTTTAGTTGCTAGGCTACCTAACTTTAAGTTGAGCTTGATTCAAAATTGATTGGGTCGTTTTTTTAGGCAGGTCTTTTTTTGGGTGAGGAACCGTGACTTTGCCCGTCTTTGTTGTGTGCTTAAAGTAGTGATGCGAACCTCTTACTCCAACCAAATACCAGCCATCAGCTTCAAGCATTTTTATTAATGCCGAACTTTTCAAAATTACCTCCATGTTTGAATCCTGGGGTTATAGTAACCCTTCGGTCTTTTTACTGTCAATAAAGCAATAACTTTGACAAGTCTATTGAGTAAAATTAAACACAGAACAAGCGTAGTAAGCCGAACTTGATTAGTAACCTAAAACGCCCAGCGGGTTATTTCTAACCAAGCAGCTAACCCCAACCAAGCGGCTAACTCTTTGCCGCCAATTAGTAAAACTAAACAACCCACCACTAGGTGCGGACCAAAGGGTAAAGCTTGGCCTTGCCATTTTGCATTAAGTTTTAAAATTAAGGCGGCGATTAAACCTGAAGCAGAGGCCAATAAAACCACGGGAACTAAAGCTGGCGCACCTAACCAAGCACCCATAGCGGCTAGTAGCTTAAAATCGCCATAGCCCATGCCTTCACGCCCAGTTAATAGCTTAAACACCCAGAACAAACTCCACAGCGATAAATAGCCCAGCAAAGCACCCAAAAAAACTTGGTCAAACATAGTGCTAGAAGAAAATAGCCAGTGCCAAATTAGTCCCGCCCAAACTAAGGGAAGGGTGATTTTATCGGGTAGTAACTGGGTTTGGGCGTCTATCACTGCCAAGGCTAAAAGGCTTAAAGCAAAACCTAAATACACCAAACTGCTTAAACCAGCACCAAAGCGCCAAGCAATTAACAAAGCCAAAATACCACCGATCAGTTCCACCAGTGGGTACTGCAGTGAAATACGTTTTTTACACTGAGTGCATTTGCCTTGCTGAATTAACCAACTAACTAAGGGAAGGTTATGCCGCCAGTTTAAAGGCGTTTTACACTTGGGGCAGTGAGAAGCAGGCCAGCTCAGTGAAACTTCAGGAATACCAGCCTCACCCCATTCACGGCGTAATATTAAAGGTAAGCGGTAAATCACCACATTAATAAAGCTGGCAACTACTAGCCCTAGCAGGGTAATAAAAACTAACCACAGGCTGTTAGGCCAAAGGTTAAAGTTAAGTAGTTGATCCAGGTTCACAGAATATCGCCCATTTGGAAAATAGGTAGATACATGGCAATAACTAAGCTACCCACAATAACCCCTAGTACCACTATAACCATGGGTTCTAAAAGGCTAGTCATACTGTCGACCATAGCTTCCACTTCTTCTTCATAAAAGTCTGCCACTTTTGAAAGCATGGTATCTAAAGCACCTGACTCTTCACCTATGCCCACCATTTGGTTAACCATCGCTGGAAAAAGCTGTCCATTACGCATAGCAAAATTTAGCTGTTGACCAGTAGAAACATCTTCTCGAATTTGTAAAACATGCTTGCTGTAGACTAAATTACCCGATGAATTACCTGCAGCTTCTAAAGCATCTACCAGCGTAACCCCAGCAGAAAATGAGGTTGCTAGGGTGCGGGAAAAACGCGCCACAGCAGACTTATGCAGCAGCTCGCCAATCACAGGAATTTTTAAGGTAAAACGGCTCATGCGTAAATCAAAAGCAGGCGAGCGTTTACGCATCACTATAAGCAGGTAAATGCCGGCTATTAGCGCGCCAAATACTAGGTACCACCATTCCTGCATAAAGCGGGACATATTAACCACTAGCTGAGTAAATGCAGGTAGCTCTGCACCAAAACCAGCAAACATTTTTTCAAACTCAGGTACGACTTTAATCAGCAATAAAGCAGAAACCCCCATACCGATTAACAATACAAACACTGGGTAATAAAGGGCTTTTTTAATTTTATTCTTTAGGGTTTCCATGCGTTCTTTATAAATGGCAACTCGCTCTAGCATGGTTTCTAAAGTACCTGAGTTTTCACCTGCTTCTACCAGGCTGCAAAAGAGGTCATCAAATACTTTAGGGTGACGACGCAGTGCCTGAGCGACAGGCGTGCCTGCAGAAACCTGGTCGCGTAAGTCTATCAGTAAGTTACGCATACTGGCTTTCGTTTGGCCTTCAATAGTGATTGAAAAAGCTTGAACGACAGGTACACCTGCTTTAATCATGGTGGCAAGTTGACGAGAAAAAAGCGTGATATCGCGTGCGGTTATCTTGTTACCAAAGCTAAGACTTAAAGAGGATTTTTTTCTAACCCGTTTAGGATTAATGCCTTGCTCTCTTAATTTTGCACGTACAAAATTAATGTCTTCAGCTTCCATAACGCCTTTAACTTTTTGGCGTCTTGCATTAACGCCTTCCCAGTTAAAAGCATAAACTTTATTAACTTTCATTTTCATTGTTTAGCTATCTATTCCTTGGTTTTTATTCCTTGGTTTTATTCCATAGTCACACGGGTTAGCTCATCAATACTTAAAATACCAGCGAGCACCTTTTTTTGACCTGCTTTACGTAAATCGATAAAGCCTTCTTCACGGGCTTTTAAGTCTATTTCTCGAGCACTTGCCCCCTGCATAATTAAATCAGCTAAGGCATCGGTAATTTTTACAACTTCATAAATGCCGCTTCTACCCTTGTAGCCTGAAGTACACTGGCTACAACCTACCGCTTTATAAATAGTGTTGTTGCTCAGCTCTTCTTCTGTAAACCCTAGGTTGAGTAAAACCTGTTTAGGCGTATCGCAAGGCGCTTTACATTTCTCACAAAGTTTTCTGGCAAGGCGTTGAGCAATAATCAGCTGTAAAGAAGCAGCTAAGTTATAGGTAGGAATACCCATATTCATTAAGCGGTTAATGGTTGCGGATGCAGAGTTGGTATGTAAGGTGGAAAGCACTAGGTGACCTGTTTGTGCCGCTTTAATAGCAATTTCTGCGGTTTCTAAATCCCGAATTTCACCCACCATAACTACATCTGGGTCTTGGCGTAAAAAAGCACGCAAAGCCGAAGCAAAAGTTAAGCCCACCTTAGCGTTAACATTCACCTGGTTAATGCCTTCCATATTAATTTCTACAGGGTCTTCTGCGCTAGAGATATTGCGTTCAGTGGTGTTTAAAATATTTAACCCAGTATAAAGGCTAACAGTTTTACCACTACCAGTTGGCCCGGTAACAAGAATCATGCCTTGAGGTTTAGCTAAAGCTTGCTCATAAAGTTCACGCTGGTCTGCATCAAAGCCTAGCTGCTCAATACCTAGTTTGGCGCTACTGGCATCTAGAATACGCAATACCAACTTTTCACCCCAGAGAGTTGGCAGAGTGTTAACACGAAAGTCTAGGCTACGCGTTTTAGAAATTTTTAGTTTGATACTGCCATCTTGTGGTATGCGACGTTCAGAAATATTCATTCGCGCCATTACCTTAATGCGTGCCGCAAGCCGACCTCGTAAAGAAAGAGGTGGGCGAGTGACTTCATGCAAAATACCATCAATACGGCTACGAATACGGTAGCTATGCTCAAAGGGTTCAAAGTGAATATCGGATGCACCCTTACGAACCGCATCTAATAAAATTTTATTTACAAACTTAACAATGGGCGCATCATCTTGGCTGCCATCGAAGGAAAGGTTGTCATCTTCTACAGGGGTGTTGTCTACTTCTAGCGCTTCAAGTTCAGCGTTATCTAAATCGCCCAACGCGCCTATATCTGTCTCTAAAGATGCTTCTAAAGCTTGGTGTAGTTTTTCTTCAGAAACAATAATGGGGTTAATAATTAACCCCGTTTGAAACTGTATTTCATCTATGGCGGCAAGATTGGTGGGTGTAGACAAAGCCAGGTTAAGAATGTTTTCTCTTTGTAATAAAGGCAGTGCTTGGTGTTTACGCAGCAGTTGTTCATCGACTATTTTTTTGGGCAAATAGCGACTGTCGAAGGTATCTAAGTCTAAGTAGGGTAAACCAAACTCTTCTGCAACTAGGTAGGCTAATAAATCACTGTCTATTCGGCCTGTAGAGCTTAAATAGTGAATGTAAGCAAGGTTTTTTTGTTTAGCGTCTGCCTGAGCAGATAAGGCTTCATGCTCGTCCAATAACCCTTCACGTATTAAGCGTCTAGATAACGAACTTAGAAGGTTAGCGTTAGTTGTATCCACCATAAAATCAAATCCTTAGGTAAGAGCCATGAGTATGCTGTAGCCCTATTATGACTTCAAGCTTTACCAAAAGTAACTTTAGTAGAGTAAAAGGTAAATTAAAACACCTGTTTGACTGGAGCAGCAAGATAGGCTAATACTGTTTTATTCAGTCAGTGGAGTGAGTTATGCCCGAGTCTACTTCTATTAGTGAGTTAGCCAAGCTGCTAAGCCTTCAACAGCAAGCGTTTACTCAACAACCCTTGCCCTCAGCAGTTGAGCGTCGCGTTAATTTACAAAAGTTACGTAGCCTTTTATTAGAAGAAAAGTCTGCTATTGCAGCGGCTATAAGTGCTGATTTTAGTCATCGTAGTGTTGATGAAACCTATTTAGCTGAAGTTTTACCTAGCTTAGAGGCAATTGATTTTGCTTGCAAACACTTAAAGCGTTGGATGAAGCCTTCTCGTCGTTCAGTTAGCTTAGCTTTTCAGCCTGCTGCTGCCAAAGTGGTTTACCAGCCTTTAGGTGTGGTAGGTGTGTTAGTGCCTTGGAATTACCCCTTGTTTTTAAGTATCGGGCCTTTGGTTGGTGCTTTAGCGGCGGGTAATCGAGTAATGATTAAAATGAGCGAGCACACGCCCAGAACTGCTCAACTACTTAAAGCACTGCTAGCCAAGGTATTTGCTGAAGACTTGGTTGCGCTAGTGCAAGGCGAAACAGACGTCGCCATAGCATTTTCACAGTTACCTTTTGATCATCTACTGTTTACTGGCTCTACTCAGGTGGGGCGGCAAGTCATGCAGGCGGCGGCAGAAAACCTAACGCCAGTAACACTAGAATTAGGTGGCAAGTCGCCCACGATTATTAGTGAAGAAGCACCCCTTGAAGAAACCGCCCAACGTATTGCTTTTGGTAAAACAGTCAATGCTGGGCAAACCTGTGTTGCACCCGATTACCTGCTAGTGCATGAAAGCCGCCTAGAGGAGTTGGTTCAGGCTATAAGCCAAGCGGTCAAAAAGTTTTATCCCAGCCTAGCAGGGAACTCAGATTACACAGCCATTATTAATCAACGCCAATTAGAGCGCTTGGAAAGCTATATTGCCGATGCCAAAAACTTAGGGGCTGAGGTTATACAACTACCAGGGTCAAGGGTTGCTGAGTCAGAGATGGGTGAAAAAGATCAACGCCGTTTACCCTTAACTCTGCTATTAAACGTGACCGATGAGATGCAGGTAATGCAGGAAGAAATTTTTGGGCCTATTTTACCGATTATTACTTACAAAACTTTTGACGAAGCCTTGGATTATATTCGTCAAAGACCTAAACCCTTAGCTGTGTATTACTTTGGGTATAACCCGGTTGAACAGCAGCAAGTGTTACAAACCCTTCACGCCGGCGGAGTTTGTTTAAACGATACCCTGCTACAAGTGGCGCAAGAAGACCTGCCTTTTGGTGGTGTGGGTGCTTCGGGTATGGGGCATTACCACGGCTATGAAGGGTTTTTAACTTTCAGTCATGCTAAAGCAGTGTTCAGTAAACCACGCTTTAATGCAGCTAAATTTATTTATCCGCCCTATGGCAGTTGGTTACAAAAGCTGATCCTTAGGTTCTTTTTGCGTTAGATAAGAAAAAAACAAAATAAAAACAAAAATAAAGGAAGCCATCATGCCTAAAATGACTTATCAATTAACCCGCCGAGGTTTCTTGAAACTAGGTTTAGCAAGTGGTGCAGCTTTAAGTTTTATGACTGTAACGTTAGGTGTAACGAGCCTAGTGAATAATCAAACAGCCTCAGGCTTTAGTTATTTGCGTAGTCAAGATATTGCTATGTTAAATGCCCTGTTACCCGTGATCTATACAGCTACTGTTACCAATAATTCAGCAGAACAGACAACGCAAATCAGCGCCTCACTAATAGCAATAGATTATAACCTAGCCCATCTTTCACCGAGTATGCGCAAGCTAACCTTGCAGTTATTCGACCTAATAACTAATCCCGTAACGCGTGGGCCACTAACAGGTATTTGGGGTGCTTGGTCCACTGCATCGCCTGAAACTATTCAACACTTTCTTAACCGTTGGGAAGCTAGTCGCTGGACGCTTCTAAACCAAGGACAAGCAGCTATTTTACAACTCGCAAGGCTGGCTTATTACAGTCAGCCACAGTCTTGGCAGCTATGTGGCTACCCTGGTCCACCCAATTTAGGTTAAGAAGCGTGGGGATTAGGGGGCGTGAGGGTTAAGAGGCATGGGGTTTAATAAGCAGAGGGTTAATAGCATGGCAATTAAAGATGTGTTTTTAGAAGGCGTTAAAGCCGGTTGGAAAGTACACAATGCCTCCTTGTTTACTAAAGACCAACGGCTTGAAGCGGATGTGGTTATTGTTGGTAGTGGTGCTGGCGGTGCAACCAGTGCAGAAATTCTAGCGGCCGCAGGTTTAAAAGTATTAGTTATTGAAGAAGGCCCGTTACGCACCAGTAGTGATTTTAAAATGCAGGAAGCAACCGCCTATGCTGAACTTTATCAAGAAGGCATGGCAAGAATGAGCAAAGACGGTGGCATAAGCATTATGCAAGGCCGTGCTGTGGGCGGTTCAACCCTTATTAATTGGACCTCCAGCTTTCGTACCCCAGCTGAAACTTTAAAACATTGGGCTGATCAACATGAGGTGAGTGGTTTAAGCGAAGAAACCTTAAAGCCTTGGTTTGAGCGTATAGAAAAGCGTTTAGGTATAGAGCCTTGGCCTATTGCGGCTAATGCCAATAACGAGGTAATTAAAAAAGCTTGCCAAGCTTTAGGTTATGACTGGGCTGTCATACCCCGTAATGTGCGTGACTGCCTAAGTTTGGGTTTCTGCGGTATGGGTTGCCCAGCCAATGCTAAGCAATCTATGTTAGTAACTTGTTTACCAGCCAGTTTACAAAAGGGCAGTCAACTCATTTATTTAGCCAGAGCAGAGCGACTGACCTTTAAGCAAGGCAAGGTAGCAGAGTTAGAATGTTTAGCCCTAGATGCTAGGGGTGTTGAAACAACAGGTAAACGTATAACCCTTAAAGCCAAGCACTATATTTTGGCTGGTGGCGCTATTAACACGCCCGCTATTTTGCTGCGTTCTCAAGCGCCTGATCCTTATAAGCTGTGTGGAAAACGAACATTTTTACACCCTGTTAATTTTTCTGCTGCTCAGTTTGCTGAACAGGTCAATCCTTTCTATGGTGCGCCGCAATCCATTTATAGTGATCACTTTCAGTGGCAAGCTGGTGCGGCTGGCGCTATGGGTTACAAGCTAGAAGTACCCCCTTTACACCCAGCTTTTGCAGCAACAATTTTAGGCGGAAAGGGTGAACAAAATGCTCAGCGAATGGCAAAACTACCCAATACTCACATGATGCTAGCGCTAATGCGTGATGGTTTTCACCCAGCAAGTGCCAGTGGCAAGGTAGAGCTGCGTAGCGATGGCAGCCCAGTGTTGGATTACCAAATGACCGACTTTACTTGGCAGGCTATGCGTCGTGCTTACTTGAGTATGGCAGAAATACAATTTGCAGCAGGCGCAGAGAAAGTTTTTCCAGTGCATAATCAAGCTGATTATATGACTAGTTTAGCTGAAACACGGCGTGTTATTGATGGTTTAGACCTAGCCATTCATCGAGCACGTTTAGGGAGTGCGCATGTCATGGGTGGCTGCGCTATGAGTAATAACCCTAAACTAGGTGTCACTAACAGCAGGGGTGTACATCATCAAATAGAAAACCTGTCTATCCACGATGGTTCTTTATTTCCAACCAGTGTGGGTGCGAATCCGCAACTGTCTATTTATGCTCTAGCCGCACTATTTGCAGACCAGTTAGCGAGTGGTTTTGAAGCTTGAATGCTTGTTGATATTTTTTGTGCTTTGGCGCTAAATTACAGTTGCATAAAGTTACATTATCTTTCATACTTAGCGCAGAGTAGGCAGTAGCAGCAAAAGGGTTGCTGTTAGTCTACTCACAGATTTTTTATTCTTAGGAGAGACAACAATGAAAGCAACACAACAAGGTTTTACGCTAATTGAATTACTCGTGGTTATTGCCATTATTGGTATTTTATCGGCCGTGGCAGTGCCTCAGTATCAGAAGTATGTGACCAAAGCAGAAGTAACGGCAGATTATGCTAGTTTGCGTGCTTTACAAACAGCAGTAGATGCCGCTGTTTTCACTAAACCAAGTATAGATAATGATGGATTAAAGAAAGAGGTTGGCGAGGATCTTCTTACCGAGTCAGATATTACTCTAACTGGCGCTGGTGGTTCGGAAATAAAGTTAACCAAAAATGAAGTAGAACTTACTCGTTCAGATATAGGTGTTTGGTCTTGTGATAATACTAGTGGAACTGATATTAAGGGCTGTAAAACTACTAGTCCTTAGCAAAGCCTTGCTTTAAATATTTACAAAAAGCTCCTTCGGGGGCTTTTTTATTTCCATTTTTTTGCCTTTTTACCAAAAAGACTTCCTTTCTTTAGACTAATGGTTAAAGTTTAACCACCACCAGCCGATAACTACCTCAAGCAGATTGACTTTACTTAAAAATATCTAACAAGAGGTTAGCTTATGGCTAGTGCAAATATTACCTTATCAAACGCTTCACCTAGCTCGTCTCAGTTAGGTAAAGCTCAGGCTTCAACAAAAAAATCCAACGCGCCTTTTGCCGCAAGTTTACAAACCACAGCTACAGATAAAAATCCTGCTGGCGTTAAAACTAAGCTAACAACGGAAGAAAAAGCTGAGTTTGCTAAACAAGCAGAAGCGACAACGCTAGAAAATAAAAGAACCCTGCTACAAACCATGTTTGCCCAAGGTAAAGAAGGCGATAGCAAAGCTATGCGTATTTTTTACCAAGAAGCCGCCAGTGCCATTGAAGGCGTGCTTCAAAAAGAATTTGGCGACGAAGACTTTAGCCTACAAAAGCTGATAGATAAAACATCAGGCATTGAAGGCCAAGAAGATTATTGGTCGTCAGAAAATACTGCTGAGCGCATTATGATTGGTGCAACCAGTTATTTTGAAACCTTTAAAAAGCAAAATCCACGCCTTAGTGATGAAGAAGCAGTTGAAAAATATATGAACTTAATCACCCCAGCACTTGAAAAAGGTATGGGCGAAGCAGTTAATATTTTACAAGGCTTTGGTGCTTTTGAAGGTCACGTAAAAGATACCGTGCAAGAAACTCAAAGACTGGTATTTGAAAAGCTAGAAGCCTTCCGCGATAGAATACTTGGCAAAACTGAACAAGACGATAAACCGCTATTTGATGATGCTAACCCTACCGAAGAAAGTCAGTAGTTTTTTATAGGTGTTGGTAGTTAAAAAAGGGTCGGGGACGACGCACAGCCCTCAAGTGTAAGAGAAATCCTACCTTGGGGGCTTTTTACTCGCTCAAGGTCGGGCTTCAGCCCGACTTGTTGGCCTAAAGACCAAACTACAAATTACCGAGTAAGTCGCTCTTTTAACACTGGGCGTAGTTTGTCAGCCATCTCAGTTAGCGCTTTTTCAGTGGTTTCCCAATCAATACAGGCATCGGTTACTGAAACACCGTATTTAAGTTGGCTTTTATCGGCTGGAATGGACTGATTTCCAAAGCCAATATTCGATTCAACCATTAAGCCTAGAATGGATTGGTTACCATCTAAAATTTGGTTGGCAACATTATCTAACACTAGCGGCTGCAGGTTGGCATCTTTATTAGAGTTAGCATGGCTGCAATCAATCATAATATTTTTATCTAAACCAGCTTTGGCTAGTTCATTTTCGCACAGCTTTACACTCACTGAATCATAGTTAGGTTTGCCATTACCGCCACGTAAAACAGCATGACCATATTTGTTGCCCTTGGTGCGGATAATTGCTACCTGACCTTGAGTATTGATACCTAAAAAATTATGCGGATGTGCCATAGATTTTAAAGCATTAATAGCAACCTCTAAGCCACCATCGGTACCGTTTTTAAAGCCAACAGGGCAAGATAAACCACTGGACATTTCACGGTGGGTTTGTGATTCAGTAGTACGTGCACCTATCGCACTCCAAGCAATGCAGTCTTGCATATACTGTGGCGAAATAGGGTCTAAGGCTTCAGTTGCTAAGGGCAAGCCTAACTCAGATAAATCGACCAAAAGCTGACGACCTATATGCAAGCCTTCTTCAATTTGAAAGCTATCATCCATGTGCGGGTCGTTAATTAAACCTTTCCAGCCAACGGTAGTACGTGGTTTTTCAAAATAAACACGCATTACTAAATAAAGGGTGTCACCTACCTTGGCAGCTAGGTCTTTTAAACGGCTAGCATAGTCTTTGGCTGCGTCTACATCATGAATAGAGCAAGGCCCGATAACAACAAATAGGCGCGGATCTTCACGATCTAAAATCTTTTGAATAACCTGACGACCTTCATAGACTGTTTTTTCAGCTGCACCCGTTAAAGGAATTTTTTCTTTTAAACGATCAGGTGTAATTAAAACTTCTTGCGAAGCGACGTTAAGGTTGTGTACGCGCTTGTTATCAGACATGGGTTATTTTCCTATTTTCCTTAAAATGAGTAATGCTTTTTAACATTGTATTTTATTGCACTGCATCTAAGCAATTGACTAGCCACTTATAAGCAATTATCTGGCTTAGGTAAGCCAGCATACCTAGCTAGGGCTTTGGCAGGGCTTTGACCAAAAAGCTGCATTAAATAAATACTGCTGGTTTTTTCGGCTGCTAAATGTTGGCGCAAATACTTAGTTAAAGGTCGCATGGCCGGTGATAATTGATAGGTTTGGTAAAAATCACGCAACAATAAAATAATTTCTAAATGTTCAGGTGTTAGCTTTATTTTATCTTGAGCAGCAAGGTATTCAGCCACTTGTGGTGACCAGTCTTGTAAATTTACTAAAAAACCTTCTGGATCTAACTCAGGTAAATTACCAGCTACAGACACGATCAGCCTCCAAACTTGCTGCTACCCATTCAGCATCAGAAAGCGGTTGAATAGCTGGTGAGCAGTTATTTAATAAACCTCGGGCTTGTAAATCACTGCTGAGTGCAAAAACACTGACCCCTTGAGGGAGCTGTTGTAGAAAATCTGCTTGAACAGCTAAAGCAACAGCAGCTTCAATTAAAACTAGGCTGTCTGTTTTAGCTAAAAGTTTTAAGCAGTTAGCTAGTTTATGTTGGGCGTTTAGTTGGTGAAGGCTAGCCATGGGGTAGGTGGTTCAACGAGTTAAGGAATTAAAAAGTTAAAACATTACGACTTGTTGCTAGTAGTTTTTGTAGCTGAAGCGGATTACAACTTTCTGTTGGTAGTAATAAATCAGCAGTGGTAAGGCTGTAATCTAGCAGTGCCTGTTCATCTACAAAGAGTTGGTTTATATCATAAAGCCCTAGGGCTTGAAGCATTGCTTGAGTACCTTTTAAAGCTAAAATATCAGGCTGCTGATTGGGGTGTAGTTGTAAAACCCCCGCTCCTAAAAAAATTAAGCCGGTTTGTTGCTCAAAGGTGCTATTAACCAAGCTTAAGTCTAAACCTTCTTTAGCTAAACTAGCGGTGAGGGGTGGTTGGGTAAAAACCACTAGCAGATCAAAAGAGTTACTGGCTTTCATGAGTTAAATGTCACTGTTCTGTCAGCATTTGCCATACCATCAACCAGCTGACCTAAGCCAGTTAGTACAAAACCTTCTGCTAAATTATGCTGCTCTAAGCCATAACGTGCCGCTTCTTTGGCGTCAATAATGCCGCGTTTAAGTGCCGCTGCAACACATACCGCAAGTTCTACCTGGTGTTCTGCTGCTAATTTTTGCCATTCTTTGGTGAGGTTTATTTCATCTTGGGGTGGACAGCTTAAACCATTAGCTAGAGTAACGCCTTCTTGATAAAAGAATACCCGCTGAATTTTATGCCCAGTTGCCAAAGCAGCTTTGGCAAAACGCAAAGCAGAAAGGGGCGCCAAACTTGCGTAAGGTGCCCCACAGATATTTAATACTAAGGTTTTATCTGTCACTAAACCTGATGTCCTAGCGTTTCTCTTAATCGTTACTCATACCTAATAAAGAGAGCAAGCTTAAGAATAAGTTATAAATTGAAACAAACAAGGTAACGGTTGCGCGAATGTAGTTGGTTTCACCGCCATTCACTATCTGCCCAGTTTGGAACAAAATTAAAGCAGAAGAGAAAATTACAAAACCAGCACTAATAGCTAGGTGTAGACCAGTTAAACCAAGAAATAAGTTAGCGATTATACCGGCAAAAAGTACCAGACCACCGACCATTAAGAACTTACCCATAAAGTCGAAGTCTTTTTTGGTGATTAGCGCAAAAGCCGATAAACCAAAGAAAACAAAAGCAGTCATGGAAAGTGCAGAAACAACCACATCACCCATGCCAGCACCTAAGTACATGCCTAGGATAGGACCCAGCGATAAACCCATAAAGCCGGTAAAGGCAAAGGCACTTAAAAGACCCCAAGCCGAGTCAGCTAGTTTATGGGTTAAAAACATTAGGCCGTATACACCCACAAAAAATACAATAATATTTAACTGTAGGCCGGTTACTAAAGAATAGAAGGCAGTAAGCGCACTAAAAGCTAAAGTCATGCCTAATAGCATGTAGGTGTTGCGTAGCACTTTTTGTGCTGAAGCGCTAAGGGCGCGTGAACCCGTTTGGGTGGTTGAAGCGTCGTAACGCATGGTGTTACTCCTACAAAGTTTAGGTTGAATACTTATTATATGACCAGCGCCTAGCTTAAGCGTTCCGCCTTAAAATGGCAAAGCCCTGTTTATAGCCTAAACCACCATTGCCTTGTACACCCCCTAGGTGTTTGTCGCTAGTAGCTAAAGCTTGGGTCATTTCAATTAAGGCGCGTAAAGCGGGTAAATTCCAAGGTGCTCGATTAAGGTTCATACCGCCCTTTAAGGTGAGCGAATGTTTTTGAAGCCAGGCTGGTAAGCTTTGCCAGCTATTTACAAAACCGCCATGCAGCAATAAAGCTAAGGGAACAACTGGGTAGCAGGTGTAGGCTTCTAAGAGTGCTTTACCTTGATTAAACTCTTCAGCAAAATTGAGTTCTGCTTCAAGGTTGGCGTAATAAAGGGCTTTTTCTAAGTGCCAGTAGGTGGCTAACTCATCGAGGTAATCAATACCGTCGCCCTGTGCATAACCTATGCCCACACCTGCCACTTCTATTAAAGGCTCAGATAAATCTAGCTTAGTTAGTAGGTCGTCTCGGGTTAATAGCAGACCGCCTGAATAGTCGGTATAAGGGTTGGCGCAGTCTACACCTCTAAATAATTCTGTTTGTGACTGGAACCAACTTGCATCGGGCGTTTTGTTAGGGGCGCTCTGGCTGAGGTTTTCAAACACCAAGTCTCTTAGGTGACGAAACTGATCAAAAGTCATGCCTTCTTCATGGCAAAATTGTTTGGCTAAATCTGTGTAAGCTTCAGTAATTGGGTAGTCTTTGCCATAAATTTCCATTAAGGCCAGGCGTTCGTTACGCGGGTAGCCTGTTTTAACAGCATCAGTGCCTTCAATTAAAACCGCTTCAAATGCACCTTCGCGTAATTGAGTTTGCGCATAGGCTAAAGCTTCTAAAGGGCCGCAACCCGTCCGAAAATGGTTTTCTTCTAGAGGTGAATCCCAAGCAACACTGAGCGGATCAATCACCAAGCGTTCAAGCTTAATGCCTGCTTCAGAAACCTGTTTTACAGCTGCTTGTAGGGCTTCCAAACTACCAATTCCGTCTTGACAGCCACCCGAGGCAATAATAAAGGCTTGGTGCATAATGAAGTCTCCTAGTTATTCTTTTAGTTGCGTTGATTGTAGATAAGCTAAGACTAAGTTGCTAGCTGGCTGTATTTTTCTCTAACCAATTTAGCGTCTCTAAGGCTTCTGTGCGACTGCTACCACACACCTCAGTATCAAAACTAAAGTCGCTACACACTTTAGGACGATCTGCTTGACCAAACAGCTCACAAAGCAGCTCTTCATTTAAGTGAATGCACACTTTACCCGCAGGCTTACCTTGTGGCATAGCCTTAGTGGTTGAGCTTATAGAAGGGGCTATACAGCAAGCAGCACAAGCTACACGGCATGCGTGACGGGTACTTGGTGAGAGATTCAAGTTACTATCGAGGTTTTTCAAAGGGATCATCTATTCAATTACTTTCTGGCTGTGTTAAAATTCATTGATTAATCCTAGTTTAATGGTCAGGTATATCCAATCTAATGAAATCTCCCGAACTCCTTTCCCCTGCGGGAACTTTCCGCAACATGCAGTATGCCATTGCTTATGGTGCCGATGCAGTTTATGCAGGTCAGCCACGTTATAGTTTGCGTGTGCGTAATAATGATTTTAACTTACAAGGCTTAGCAGATGGCATTGAATATGCCCACCAGCGCAATAAATTATTTTTTGTAGCTAGCAATATCGCACCACACAATAGCAAAGTTCGTAGCTACCTAAAGGATATGGAGCCCGTTATTGAAATGCAGCCAGATGCTTTAATCATGTCTGACCCTGGCTTAATTATGATGGTGCGTGAAAAGTGGCCAGACCAAGTGATTCACCTTTCTGTTCAAGCCAATGTAGTGAACTATGCAGCGGTGCGTTTTTGGGAAAAGTTAGGCGTTCA
The DNA here is from genome assembly GCF_000686905.1 of Marinospirillum insulare DSM 21763. Taxonomy (GTDB): domain Bacteria; phylum Pseudomonadota; class Gammaproteobacteria; order Pseudomonadales; family Halomonadaceae; genus Marinospirillum; species Marinospirillum insulare. The sequence continues at coordinate 34,847 of NZ_JMLW01000005.1, read as the reverse complement.
GCGGATTATTTTATCGCGTGAACTTTCTTTAGATGAAATTGCTGAAATTCGCCAAGAATGCCCCACCATTGAATTAGAAACCTTTGTACACGGTGCTTTGTGCATTGCTTATTCTGGGCGTTGCTTGCTTTCTGGTTATTTTAACCACCGTGACCCTAACCAAGGCTCTTGTACTAATGCTTGCCGCTGGAACTACAAAACCCATGACGTTGCCACCGATGATACGGGTGATTTAATTCCCCTAGCTCAAGCCAGTGATCAGGGCATTTGGACACCAGGCCAAAAAGAAGCTAACAGCAAAACAGCCGGTGGTGAAGAAGGCCAAGAAGTCTTATCGGCTTTAATTGAAGAAGCCAAACGTCCTGGCGAGTTTATGCCCATTTTTGAAGATGAGCATGGCACTTATATAATGAACTCGCGTGATTTACGCGCTGTACAGCACGTTTCACGTTTGGCTGAAATGGGTGTGGATTCTCTTAAAATTGAAGGCCGTACTAAAAGCCATTATTACGTAGCGCGTACTGCACAGGTTTATCGCCGTGCGATTGATGATGCAGTAGCAGGTAAGCCCTTTGACATGGATTTAATGGACGCGCTAGAAAACCTAGCCAACCGCGGTTACACCGAAGGTTTTTACCGTCGCCACGTACACGATGAATACCAAAACTACGAAACGGGTAATTCTGTGGGCGTGCATCAGCAGTTTGTGGGCGAGGTATTAGAAGCTAAAGATAATGGCTGGATAGATATAGAAGTAAAAAACAAGTTTGAAGTGGGTGACACGCTGGAATTAATGACCCCAGCTGGCAACCGTCGCTTTAAATTAGATGCCTTAGAAAACAGCAAAAATGGTAAAGCCATGAGCGTTGCGCCTGGTACTGGCCACTTTGTACGCTGCCAGCTACCCGGTGAAATGTTGGAAGGCGATAACCTCAAATATGCCATGGTGATGCGCGACCTTAGCCACGGATAACACGGATGAACGATTTTTTTAGGTCATCTATAAGGTAAGTAAAATGCTCTACGATGCCCACTGCCACTTAGATTTTCCAGTATTTGATACTGACCGAGAAGAAGTGTTGCAGCGGGCAAAGTTGGCGGGTGTTAACAAAATAGTTCTCGCTGGTATTAGTGCAGCTACCTGGCCAAGACTATTAGCCCTGCTAGAAAAATTCCCAACGGCTGCAAACTTTTCTAAAAGCCTTTCTAAAAACCCTCCTAAACATCTTCCTCAGCTATACGCCTGCTTAGGTTTGCATCCACTGTTTATCGACCAGCATCAGCCAGAAGATTTAGTTCAACTAAAAAAATTGTTGCTGGCTAATCCTCAAGTTATTGCTTTAGGTGAAATAGGCATTGATTTACACAGCCCTGAATTACAAGCCCAAGAAGCCAAACAATGGCAGTTTTTTGATGCTCAGCTAAAACTAGCTAAAGAGTTAGAACTGCCAGTGGTCATTCATGTTCGCCAAGCTATGGATCAGGTAATTCAACGTCTTAGACAAGTGCAGTTACCACAAGCGGGCTTACTACATGCTTTTTCGGGTAGCCAGCAGCAAGCGGAACAATTATTTGATTTAGGTTATAAGCTAGGTTTAGGCGGTGGTTTAACCTATCCAAGAGCTAATAAGTTACGTAAGGTCGCCAAAAACCTGCCCTTAAATGCTTTTTTATTAGAAACCGACAGCCCTGATATGCCACTAAAAGGTTATCAGGGTCAGCGTAATGAGCCAGCTAGAGTTAAGCAGGTACTAAAAGTTTTGGCAGATTTACGTGCCACTAGAACAGAAGCAATACTGCCCTCGCTTCACGCTAATCTGCTCGATGTTTTTCCTAAACTAAAAGAGTGAAAAGCATAAGCATCACTAACCTAAGGGATGTTATTTTTTTTCAAAAAAGCACAAGCTAAGCTAAATAGACTGATTTATGAGTAAAAAATGACAAGAGAAAAAATTAGTGTTGCTTTGGTCGATGATGACCCCAAAGTGCGAGAGCGTTTTAAAGCATCCATAGAAAAACACCCAGACCTAGCTTGGTTGGGTGAAGCAACTTGTGTACGAGAAGGTAAAGCGCTTGCTTTAAAAACTTGTCCACGTGTGCTGCTGGTAGATTTAGGATTACCCGATGGTTCAGGCATGGAAGTTATTCAAGAAGTTAGCCAAAAACAACCTAATACAGAAATTATGGTTGTCAGCATGTTTGGCGATGAAGGCCATGTTGTTCAAGCCATAGAGGCAGGTGCTAGCGGTTATATTTTAAAAGATACCGACGATTTAAGCCTAGCAGAACATATTATCCAGCTATGCGATGGCGGTAGCCCAATGAGCCCTATGATTGCACGCCATCTTTTAAAGCGTATGCAAGCAACTGAAGTCAACACAAAAAGAAAGCTAGATACTAACAGTGCTGCTGCAACCTTAACGCGCCGCGAGATGGAGCTACTAAAGCTCTTAGCACGCGGTTATACCTACCGTGAAGTTGCAGAAGATTTGAATGTTTCTAGTCATACAGTTAATTCACACATTAAAAATCTCTATCGAAAACTCTCCGTTAAAACCAAAAACGAAGCCGTTTTTGCAGCTACACGCCAAGGGATATTGGATATGCATGAGTTAGATTAACAATGCTAAAACTACCCATTACTGAAAAGCTAAATATACTTTGGAATAATTTAACCACCTGTGGTGGTGTTTTCTTTCCAGGTAGTCGTCATTACCGCAGAGTATTTTTAATTAACGTCATGCTCTTAGCAGCAATGGGTGTTTTTGGTCTTTTTACCCTTTTAAACTTGCTGGTTTTTAATGACTTTAAAGTGGCAGTGGTTGATTTAGTTGCCTTTGTTTCTGCTTTAACTGCTTTAATTTACTTCCGTTTTAGTCGAGACGTAAAAAAGAGCGGTTTTATCACCACGGTAATCATTGGTTTAGCTTTACTCAGTTTTCTTTATTTAACCCAACATTATGAGTACAGCCTTTTTTGGTTGGCTACCTTCCCGCCCTTTGCCTACTTTCTTAATGGTACTAAGCGCGGCACATTTGCAGTGGCTTTGCTTTTTATTCCTGTCTTTATTACCTTAATTCTTAATTTAGGCGTATGGGAACCAGCCCCCTATGATCAGGTGTCAATTTACAATATTTCTGTTGCCTTTATTGCTTTAGTTGTTCTTGTTTACTTTTATGAAAAAAGCCGTCACCAAGCACAAGTGCAACTGCAAGCAATAAGAAACCGCGATGCGACAGAAAAAGAACGCAGTCGACTATTAAGAGAAATGCATGATGGCCTTGGTGCACAGTTAACCACAGCACTTTATGCGGCACGTAATGAGCAGGCTAGTGTAGAAGAAGTGGCCGATTACTTGCAGTTAGCCTTAGAAGACCTGCGTATTATGATGGACTCTATGCAAGCTTTTGATGGTGATGTTGCGACTTTATTAGGACAGCTTCGCTATCGCTTAGAAAGACGCATTCAACAAGCAGGTTTAGAGTTAAGCTGGCAAGTTGAAGATTTACCCAATTTTCCCAATATGACTCCGCAAGATGCTTTAAACTTACAGCGCTTAATGCAAGAAGCTTTAGTGAATACAATAAAGCATGCTAAAGCCCGCAAGGTAAGCTTAATGGCATGCATGATTGCACCTAAGGTTTTAAAAATTCAGATTAAAGATGATGGCTGTGGGTTTGATGAGCAGTTAGTAGAGTTTACAGGTAGAGGCTTGAGCAACCTTCACTACAGAGCAGTGGAGTTAAATGCAAAGCTAACCCTTAACTCTCAACCCGGCCAAGGTTGCTGTATAGAATTGCTTGTTCCAGTGAGTAAAACAAGCAACAACGAATGACTAATTATTTAGAGTAAGAGCCACAATGAGTTCAAATGATACGAGTGGGTATACGCCTACTTTTACCTCCTCAGGATCAGCACTGCGTACCCTGCGAACGGGAAAAAAAAACCCTAACTGGAAAGCCGCTGCAGAGTTTTTAATGGAACGCGCAGCACCAGATGTAAAGCTGTTGGTAGAAGCAGCGACACAAATTGAGTTAGAAAAAGAAGGGCTGCGAACGGATAAAAGAGAAGTAGTTATCAGAAAGAAAAGAAATTTTAACCTAAAATTAAACTTTAGTTGGATGCAATGGCTGCTAGTAGCTGCTGCTGGCGCAGGTTTTATTGCTCTACTAGTATGGATAATTAAGAACGCAACGATTAGAGCTTGTTAGCTGACAGTTTAAATACACTACCTATTCAATTGTTGTGTTAAATACCAATTACCTACTAAAAAAATAAAAATTTTAAGGTAGAAGCTATGAGCCCTAAACTTTCCCGTATTTTAGCAACCCTAAGTGGCCTGCTCTTAGTTATTTTTTTAATGCTAGTGGTAAGCGAAAAAGTTCCTGTATTCAGTGATATTTATCAACGATTAGAGTTGTTGGTTTATGACCAACGTATGCGCTTTCATCTGCCAGAAAAAAATGAAGTGCAGCCATCGGATGGCACTCGAATAGTCATTATCGATATAGATGAAGAGTCTTTACAGCACGAAGGGCGCTGGCCTTGGTCAAGGTTAAAAATGGTTGATCTAGTAGAAAAGCTTAATGCTGCTGGCGCTGCTGTGATTGGCTTCGATATTCTTTTTGGAGAAGCTGAACGTAACCCTGCACAAGTAGTATTAAGCCAGTTAGATAAAAAATCTAAATTACATAAAGAAATCAATTTAATTCAACATAATTATGATAGCGACCAAATGTTTGCTAACACCCTTGCAAACTCAGAAGCTATTTTAGGCTATTTATTTCATTTTCAATACCCGCTAACCAGTGGTTTGCTTCCAGAACCTTTGCCACTTGAAAACACAGAAGATAACTTAGTTAGTCAACTTGGTATGCCTAGTATGACTGGTTATGCAGCACCTATAGAGGTGCTAACCAGTAACGCCAAAGGTGGCTTTTTTAGTTTAGCACTTGATCAAGATGGGGTAACAAGACGTGCTCCCATGTTAGCTCGCTACAATAACCAGCTTTACCCTTCATTATCTTTAGAAATGCTTCGCCAGTTTTTGCTATTAGATGCTATTGAATTAGAAACATCGACCATTAAAGGTAGAGAGCATCTTGAGAAAATTCATTTAGGTGCAAATTTTTCATTACCAACAGACTCTAGTGGCCAATTATTAATACCCTACCGTGGACCTGCAGAAACTTTTCCTTATATACCCGCTTGGAAGCTTTTATCGGGAGATTTTGATAAAAATTTAGTAGAGGGTGCTTTAATAATAATAGGTACCAGTGCACCAGGCTTATTTGATTTAAGGGCAACCCCTATCGACTCTGTTTATCCTGGCGTGGAAGTACATGCCAATTTATTGGCTGCCATGCTGGATAAAAAATTTCTAAAGCAGCCTTCATGGGTAACAGGAGCAGATTTTGTTATCGCACTGATTAGCGGCTTGGTATTAGCAATCGCTTTGCCTTGGCTAACTCCACTACTGCAATTTGTGCTTAGTTTAAGTGTTGCAGCAATAATTTTAGCTGTAACAGGTTGGCTATGGGCTTCTAAAGGCCTAGTCTTAGCCTTGGCGGGTCCGCTACTAGTGGTGTATTTATTAATTACAATTTTCAACTTTATTTGGGGTTTTTTCTATGAGTTTATGACCCGCAATCTGCTTACCGATATGTTTGGTCAGTATGTACCACCAGAACTAGTAGAAGAAATGAGCAAGCACCCAGGTGAATTTAGTTTTGCAGGTGAGTCACGCGAACTCAGTGTACTTTTTTCCGATATTCGTGGTTTTACTAGCCTGTCTGAACGTTTAACTGCCGATGAACTTAAACTACTATTAAATCGCTACTTCACACCCGTAACAGGCGTTATTTTTGATCACCGCGGCACCATAGATAAATACATAGGTGACCTAGTTATGGCTTTTTGGGGCGCTCCTGTTGTTGACCCAGACCATGCTTTGCACTCTATTCAAGCAGCCTTACAAATGTTAAAAGCTACCGAAGAAATAAGTGCAGTCTTTGCTTCTGAGGGTTTGCCTGAAATTAAGGTGGGTATAGGTATTAACTCAGGTGAAATGAGTGTGGGCGACATGGGGTCGAAATATCGACGTGCCTATACAGTGTTAGGTGATGCTGTAAACCTAGCGTCACGACTAGAAAGCTCAACTAAATACTATGGTGTAAGTTTAATTGTAGGAGAACGCACCAAAGAACTAGCTTTAGAGCATTTTGTATGGCGCGAACTAGACCTAGTCAGAGTCAAAGGAAAAGATCAGCCAGTTAAAATCTACCAGCCTCTTTGCTCCATAGAAGAGCTAACACCTGAGCTGGAAGAGGAGCTCAAGCTTTTAGACCAAGCCTTAGCTGCATTTCGAAGCCAAGACTTTACTCAAGCAAAAAATTTATTTAGCCAGTTACACGAAAGCCACCCAGAAACCTATCAATACAGCCAATACCTAGAACGTTTAGAGCAGTTCAACCAAGAGCCACCCGCAACTGAATGGGATGGTAGTTGGGTGAGGGTAGATAAATAACCTCTTAGATATAAAATATCTTAACTATTTGTTTTACAATTACCATTTCTTATATTTATAGTTTTCCGTTAAACTGCACTTTATGCGAATGGTTTCTATTTGGAAATAACTGAATGCTCAATTTTTCACGTCGGCAATTTTTAGCTGCTTCTGCTGCAGGTGTGGTTACCAGTGTAGCGGCAGGTGGTTTATCTGGCTGTGCTACCCGCAGCGGTAAGACGGGTATTAAACGCCTTGCACCACCAACTAATGCTCAATTACAACTACTTTTTTATGCCGATACCCATGCCCAATGGCAGTCTGTTTATGCCCATCCTGCGGCTAATCATTTAGGCCCTATGTCTTTATTGGGCCAAGCTCCTTATTTAACTGAACAAAACCGTTTAGCCACTTTAGGTTTACAAGCTAACCCAGTGGCAGCAAGTTGGTTAACCGCCCAAGGTGCGCGGCAGCAAGTGCAGCGTTTTAGTAATAATGAATTAAGCAAAATGGGCGGTTATGCCGTGCTTGCCCAAGCCCTTGCCGAAAAGCGTGAAGCTTTTGGGGTGGATGCCAGCCTGACCTTAGAAGGTGGTCAGTGCTGGAATGGCAGTGGTTTATCAAGTATGACAGCTGGACGTTACGGGCCTTTATCTAGCCATTGGTTAGGGGCTGAAGTGCGTGTAGCCAGTGAAGAAGCGGTTTTATGGCCGAACAATTTAGCCCAGCTTTACAGGGATTTTAAACGCCCTGTATTAACTGCTGAACAGCCGATTAGTTACCTCACTAAAGCGGGTGTGAAAATTGCGGTGGTGGGTAGTGTTAATCCTTGGCAGCAATTTCCACAAGGTTTTGACGAGCAAGACTGGTTAGCCGGTTTACAAGCACACATTAAAACAGCCGCTAAATCGGCCAGTTTGGTTATTCTGTTATGTGATGCAGGTACTAACCCCAGCTTGTGGTTATCAACCCAGTTAGAAGGCGTGGATGTTATTTTATCGTCTCGCGGGCAAGATTTATGGCCGCAGCCGGTTAGGGTGCAAAGTAATTCCGGTAAAGCCATTCCTGTGTGTTTTGCAGGTAGCCAAGGGCAAGGTTTTGTTGAATTACAACTAACCGCAGAAGGTGATAATTGGCAGCTAGCCATGCAGTATCAGCCTTTGTTTACTCAGGTGGAACCAGCACAAGCCGCCGTTGCTCAACAAATAACCCAGTTGCGTGCTGCTTATGCGGGTTGGTTAGATCAGCCTCTAGCTAAAACACCCGACTGGTTATATCGCCGTGATGTCTTGGCTGGCAGTTGGGATCAAATAATAGCTGAAGCCTTAAAAACCACCGGTGCTGATTTAACCCTAGCACCAGGTTTACGTCATGGTTTGGCTTTACCACCGGGTGCAGTGATTACCCGTGATCATTTACTTAGTTTAACGGCTGGTTATTCGGCTAAAGTATTTAACCTGCCTGCTAATCGCAGTGAATTACAATCCCGCTTAGAAGTGGGTGCCGACCAGTTGTTAAGTGATGATTGGTTTTTGCATTCCAGTGAAGATTTACCACGTTTAACCGGCAGCCATTTTGTATTGCGTTACCAAGCTTTGGCAGGGCAGCGTATTTCTGAATTAGAATGGCCCGTGGCTTCCACCAGTGAAAAAGTACGCGTGGCAGGCTGGTCTACCCATTATCAAAATCAAGCTAGATCAGCTGAGCAAATAGAAGGCATAGCCCTGTGGCAGTTACTAGAAAACTGGTTAAAAACTCAGCCAAACGATTGGCAATTGCCAGCCATTGAGCAGCCAAGTTTGGCCTTTGTTGATGGTCACCCAGGTTGGCATCCAGAGGCACTTTTGTGAAGCTTAGTTTAACTAGGCCTTGGCTGACCATATTAGTGGCTGGTTTAGGTTGGTGTTTATTGGCGATGGCTTTAGCAAATTTGCTTTGGTCGATTTTAGTGTGGCGTTACCCTTTGCCGCCTGAGACAACTTCTGCTGAAAAAACTGCACATCAAGTCACAGCAGCTTGGTTAGAAGGCCTTGACCAGCATTGGTTAAAGAAAGAACAAGAAACCCCTAGTTTTGTACCAGAAAAAACTGCTGAACCCATTCAAATCAGCCGTTTAGCAGTTAAAGTGCAGGGCGTATTATTTTCTAACCTAGCTGAACGCTCGGTGGTCTTGCTGAATTACCGTAATAAAGATTTAACCCTTTCGGTAGGCGATAGGTTAGAAGAAGGTATTGTGTTAGTAGCGATTCAGCAAGAGGCTTTGGTGTTTAATCGTAATGGCGTGTTAGAGCAGGTACTTTTAGCATTTGATGAACCTTCTCAACTATCTAATAAACAAGCCAATACTAATAAACAAGCCACTAATAGTAAGCAACAGCTGCCCACAGAGTTTAGAAAGGAGTTTAGAGAGGAGTTTACAGAGCAAAAGGTAGGTACCCGAGTATTAGAAGAAACCTTTGGCCCAGAGTTTCGTAAAGACCTAGTTAAAGACCCCTTGCAGCTAATGAGTTATGTCAGCGTCAGCCCTTCTTCTAAAAAGGGTGAGTTACAAGGGTTTGTATTACAACCGGGCAGCAAACCAGAGCTATTTAAGCATTTTGGTTTACAAGCCGGGGATTTATTAATAAAAGTAGACGGTGCAGCGGTGAGTGATACTTCGGCAATGCTGGCTTTGCATTCACGTTTAGCCACGGCAGAAAGCCTAGATGTGGAATTGCTGCGTGATAATGAGCGTGTAAATATTCGTTTAGAAATGGAGTAGCCAGTGAAGCGGCTAAGAATAAAAAACAGGTTATCCAAGGTTTGGCTAGTGGTACTAGCTTTAACAGTTGTACCCTTGCCAGCTTTGGCGTTAGCAACAACTGACGACGAGCATTTTAGCGTTAATTTACAAGACGTTGAATTAAGTGAGTTTATCGACAGTGTGGGACGAATTACTGCTACCACTTTTTTAGTTGACCCAAGGGTGCGTGGCAAGGTGAGTATTCGCAGCCAACAAAAGCTAACCGCTAATGAAGTCTATGAAGTATTTTTATCGCAACTTAGGGTGAATGGTTTTGCGGCAGTAGCGTTAAATGATGGCACGCAAAAAATTGTGCCAGAGCAAACCGCCCGTTTAGAAGCGATTCCTGTAGAAAGTAATGAACAGCCTAATTCTAACGGTAAAGATATTTTGGCAACCCGTGTGTTGTCGTTACACAACTCTGATGCTGCCCAGCTAGTTAATATTCTTACCCCTTTAATGGACAGGCGCATCGGCGTAATTACCCATTATGCGCCGACCAACTTGCTGATTTTAACCGACTGGGGCACTAACCTAGAACGCCTAGCCAATTTGGTGCAGCGTATTGATCAAGTTAGCAGCGAAAACCTAGCTGTTATACCTTTAGAGCATGCTTCTGCTTCAGAAATGGAACAGCTATTAACCCAGCTTTTAAGGCGTGAAGGGCGGGGTGGGCAGCCGCCACAAATAATGTCGGATAGCCGCTTAAACTTGCTGCTTGTTAAAGCCGATCAAGCCACACGCAAAGAAATTCAACGCCTAGTAACTGAACTCGATCAGCCAGTTGAGCGTTCAGCGACTACTCAGGTGTTTTATTTGCGCCATGCCAAAGCCGCAGAAATGGCTACTTTATTACAAGCCATGACTGATGAACAAACTGCGCCTACAAGTGAAAAGGCCGGTACTAATAAAAAAGCCATGATACAGGCGCATGAATCCACCAATGCCTTAGTGGTGGCGGGTAATCCTGACCAAATACGAGAAATGCGTTTGCTGGTTGATCAACTCGACATTCGCCGTGCGCAAGTTTTGGTTGAAGCCATTATTGTCGAAATATCCGATACACAAGCTAGAGATTTAGGTGTGCAGTGGTTAATGGTTGACCAAAACTCAGGTTCTATTCCTTTGGTTTCAGGTAATTTTACCGGCAAGGAAGGCTTAGGTTCAATTGCCGCTGGTGCCGCCTCGGGCGGAACAGAAGGTGCCTTAGGAGCTTTGGCAGGGTTACAAGGCATTACTGCTGGGGTGGGTAGAATCAGCAAAAATGGCATTAGCTTTGGGGTGTTATTAAATGCCCTGCAAAGCAATACCAATTTTAATATTCTTTCCACACCCAGCATTTTAACCCTAGACAATGCTGAAGCGTCTATTTTAGTGGGGCAGGAAGTGCCTTTTGTAACAGGCTCTACCGCAGGCGATAATAACGCTAATCCTTTCACCACCATTCAGCGTAAAGAAGTGGGCGTGCGCTTACAAATTACGCCACAAATTAATGATGGTAATTCGGTTCGTTTAGAAATTTTGCAAGAAGTGTCGAATATTGAAGAATCAGTCAAAGCCAGCGACATAATTACCAATAAACGCGAAATTAAAACCACAGTGATGGCCGATAATAACGACATTATTGTTTTAGGTGGCTTAATTCGTGAAGACGAAAGTGAAACCTACAGCAAGGTGCCTTTATTGGGCGATATTCCTTTTATTGGGGCTTTGTTCCGCTCTACTAGCATTAGCCGAGAAAAACGTAATTTAATGGTGTTTATTAAGCCGCAAATTATGCATGACCGTGATTCTTTGGCAAAAGTAAGTTCTGAAAAATACCGCTATATGCGTGCTGCCCACTTGTTAGAAAGTGGCAACGAAGCACGTATGGAAGCTTGGGGTGCAGCGCAGGTTAGCCAAGGCACTTCTTTAAAAGACTTGTTTCCCTCGCGTCGTGAACAACGGGCGGCAGTTTTAAATAAGCAGGCTAACTAATGGCGCTAGAAGTTGACTTGCTTCCCTACCGCTTTGCTCGCCAAACGGGTGTTTTGGTTGAACCTTTAGCCGCCGGCCAGTATCGGCTGGTAGCTAAAGAAGATGCCGCAATCAAAGACTTGCATGAAGTTATGCGCCTAGCGGGTGAGCCAGCCAATTTAGAATGGCTGGAATCCAGTGTTTTTGAAAGTCGTTTAGCCCAAGCCTACGATGCAGGGCGAGCCAGTACGTCTGAATTGATTGAAGGCATTTCAGACCAGGTTAATTTAGACAGCCTAGTTGAAGAACTCCCCGCCATTGAAGACCTGTTAGAAAGCGAAGGCGAAGCGCCAATTATTCGTTTAATCAATGGTTTATTTGCCGAAGCGTTAAAACTCCATGCTTCAGATATTCATATTGAAACTTTTGAACAAGAGTTAGTGGTGCGTTTTCGGGTAGATGGCGTGCTGTTAGAGGTTTTAAAACCACCACGTAAATTAGCACCTATGTTGGTTTCACGTATCAAGGTGATGGCGCGTTTAGACATAGCTGAAAAACGCCATCCACAAGATGGGCGAATTACGGTTAGAGCCGCTGGGCGTGAAGTGGATATTCGTGTTTCCACTTTGCCAGCCATTTATGGCGAGCGAGTGGTGATGCGTTTGTTAGATAAAACTGCGGCTTTATTGGGCATTACTGAATTGGGTATGCCAGACAAAGTAGAAACACGTTTTCGAGAATTATTACAGCAGCCCAATGGTGTTTTGCTAATTACCGGCCCAACGGGTTCGGGTAAAACCACTACGCTTTATGCCAGCCTAACGCAGCTAAATGATGCCAGTCGCAATATTTTAACCGTGGAAGACCCAGTGGAATATGCAATTGCTGGTATAGGGCAAACCTCTGTTAACACTAAAGCCGATATGACTTTTGCTAAGGGTTTAAGGGCAATTTTGCGCCAAGACCCAGACGTAGTAATGATAGGTGAAATTCGTGATGTGGAAACGGCTTCTATAGCTGTACAAGCCAGTTTAACCGGCCACTTGGTGTTATCGACTTTACATACCAATTCAGCCCTAGGTGCCATTACCCGTTTAAGGGATATGGGCATAGAGCCTTTTTTATTGGCTTCCAGCTTAAAGGGTGTGATGGCGCAGCGTTTGGTTAGGCGTTTATGCCGGCATTGCACTAAGAGCCGCCCGATTAGTGATTTAGAAAAAACTGGTTTAGGAGCGGCGGCTAGTAAACTGGTGGAAGTATATGAGCCAGTGGGTTGTGAAGCTTGTCAGCATACGGGTTATCAAGGCAGGGTGGGTTTGTATGAGTTGGTGCCAATTACTGCCAGTTTGGCCGATAAAATTAACCGTGAAGCAGCTGAAGCTGAAATGGCCGATGAGGTTTTTGCTGAATGGCCTAATTTATTGGCTGCCGGCGTAGAACGCATAGCGCGTGGCGAAACTTCCGCAGAAGACGTGTTACGGGTAACACGCAACTAGGAGGTTTTGAATTAATGGCAACTTTTAAATATCAGGCATTAGACAAGCAAGGCAAGCTGATTAAAGGCGTACTGGAAGCCGATTCAGAACGCCATGCTCGGCAACTATTACGTGAAGAGGCGCTGTTTCCTCGTAAAGTACAAACCACTGGCGAGGGTAAAGGTAACCAAGCTACCAGTGGGGGACAAGCCAAAAAAAGCCAGCGTAAAAAGAACCTTACAGGCTTATTAACCCATGACCAAAAAACCTTATTTACCCGTCAGTTAGCTACTTTAGTTGCGGCTGGTTTGCCTTTAGAAACGGCTTTAGAAACCCTGGCCAGACAAGCCGAAACCGAAAAACAGCGCAGTTTAATTCAGGGTGTGCGTAGTAAAGTTAGGGAAGGGCATAACCTAGCTAGCACCCTAAAGCACTGGCCCAAAACCTTTGAAAACCTTTATTGTGCTTTGGTGGCAGCGGGTGAAAAAGCGGGGCGCTTAGACCAAGTATTAATGCGCCTAGCAGACTACTTAGAAACTAGCCAAAAACAACGCCAAAAAGCCCGTATGGCTATGGCTTACCCAGTGGTTTTAACCTTGGTGTCTTTAGGTATTGTGATAGCTTTAATGAGCTTTGTGGTACCACGTATTGTTAGCCAGTTTGACCATGCCGGACAAACCTTACCAGCCATAACCCGTGGGCTCATCTGGTTAAGTGATGCGATTCGAGATTGGGGCTTAGTGGCAGGTGGAGTTTTTTTACTGTTGGTTTTAGCGGTGCGCTTTTTATTAAGTAAACCAAGCATAAAACTAAAATGGCATGCTAGGCAGTTAAAGCTACCTATGTTGGGGCGCTTGGTTAAAGCTTTAAATACTGCACGTTTAGCAAGAACAGTCGCCATTTTAACCGCCAGCGGCATTCCTTTGTTAGATGCTTTGCAAGTGGCTAGAAACACCTTAAATAATGTTTTTTTGCAGCAGGTGGTGGATGGCCTGATTGACCAAGTGCGAGAAGGGGTAAGTTTAAACCGTGCCCTAGAACAAAGCGGTCACTTTCCACCCATGATGACTTACATGGTGGCCAGTGGAGAAGCCAGTGGTGAGCTAGACCAAATGCTGGTTAGGGTTGCCGATTTACAAGACAATGAGTTTCAGCAAAAAGTTGATGTGACCTTAACGCTATTTGAGCCACTAATGATTTTGTTTATGGGTGGTGTGGTGTTAACCATTGTTCTGGCTATTTTATTGCCCATAATGCAGTTAAATGATGTATTAAAAATTTAATGATTAAAGTAAAGGAAATTGAAATGCTTAGAGATACAAAGCTAGCTGATAAGAAAAAAGTTCAAACAGGTTTTACCTTGCTTGAGGTCATGGTGGTTTTGGTGATTATTGGTTTGTTGGTGGCTATTGTTGCGCCCAATGTACTAGATAACCAAGACAAGGCGATGGTGCAAAAAGCCAAGGCAGACTTATCTAGTCTAGAGCAAGCATTAGAAATGTATCGCCTAGATAACTTCACCTACCCGACAACTAGCCAAGGTTTAGATGCTTTGGTTAAAAAGCCCAGCGTGGCACCTGAGCCAAAAAACTACCGAGCTGATGGTTATATTCGCCGTTTACCAACCGACCCTTGGGGCAATGCTTACCAATACCGTTCGCCGGGTGAAAAAGGCCGAATTGATATTTTCTCTTTTGGTGCCGATGGCCGACTAGGTGGTGATGGCTTAGATGCTGATATCGGTAACTGGGATTTATAACCCCCCTTTGTCTAGGTCTAAGGGTTTCACCCTGTTAGAGGTGATGGTGGTGCTGTTTATTATTGGCATTACCACTTCGATAGCGGTGGTGACTATGCAGCGCAGTGACCAAGATTTAGTTGACCAGCAAGCCAGACAGCTGTTAGAAGATTTTTCTTATGCACGAGATTTAGCTTTAAATCGGCATCGTTTGGTAGGCTGGCAGCTAACCCAAACCGGTTATCGTTTTGTACTGCGTGATGAGCTGGGTTTATGGCAAGCCTATTCCAGCCGAGGTTTACCCCAGCGCCAATGGTCAGAAAACTTAGATCTAAAGGGTTTACCAGAACAACAAATTGATGACCCAGCACCTGCTTTAGTGTTTTTTCCTGCAGGGGAAGTCACCGCTTTAAGTTTAACTCTGCAACTAGGTGAAGCTAAACGCACTATTCGAGTGAAAGCTGGCAAGTTTGAACTGTTGGACTTGGCCGATGAATAAGTTAGTCACTAAAAATCAGCAAGGCTTAACCCTGGTGGAAGTGTTAGTGGCTTTGTTTATTTTAGCCATGATGGCGGCGATAGCTGTGCAGGTGGTGAGCCGTGCAGCAGATGTTCGCCAAGCCAGTGAAGAAAGAGCTTTAGCGCAATTATGTGCCGATAATTTGTTAGTGGAATGGATGCTAGCGACAGAATGGCCAGAAGTAGGGCAGCGTGAAGGCGAAGCCGCTGCTGGTGCAATGCAATGTTTTTGGCGAGTGGCCATTCAAGCCACACCTTTACCCACCATGCGCCGTGTAGACATTGAAGTTTATGCCGAAGCAAAACGTGAAAATTTATTAACCCAAGTATCGGGTTTTGTGGGTAATAAATGAAATGCCAGTTAGCTAGGCAATTTACCAGCAAGCAGCAGGGCTTTACGCTGTTAGAAGTGTTGGTCGCTTTGGCGATTATGGCGGCCTTATCGGCAGCTTTAACCCTGTTGGTTAGTCAAGTTTTAGATGCGCGAGAACAGTTAAGCGAAGTAAGAGCTAAAGGCCCAGAAAGGTTGGTCGATTTTTTAACCCGCACCGACCGACAACTAAGCCAACTTGTGGTAAGGCAAGCCCATGAAAGGGGGCAGCCCATTAACCCTAGCCCGTTAACCTTGCTAAATAATAACCAAGAATTGTATTGGGTAGCGGCTGGCCAATGGGTGTTACCGCTGCAAGATTATAGTTCACGCTTACGTTTATGGCGTTTAAATTGGGACAAAGAAGACAAAATTTTATCGCTCGCTTCTTCTGGCTTGTTAGATGCAGCCGACGAACAAGAATGGACAGAGGTTGACCAGCTAGAAGAAGTCACTGCTTTAGATTGGGCTTTTTATCGAGACGAGACTTGGCAAAACACCTTAGCAGGCTCCTTTCCTAAGGGGTTACGTTTAAGCCTTACTTGGCAGGGTGAAGATTACCAACGCTGGGTTTTATTACCAGAATTAATGTTTATATTTCCACCCAGCAGGCAAGTTGAGGGTGAGGGTAATCAAGCCAACGAGCAGGGTGAAGCCAGTAATCGCAGAGGTTTAAGAAGGTTAAGAAGTCGACCTGCTAGAGAAGGAAATAATGACTAAACTCACTTCTAAGCCAGTAGTTTCGCCTCGAAATCAAAAAGGCGTGGCGCTGATAATGGTGCTGTTAATTTTAGTGGTAGTCACCGTGGCTTTAACGCAAATGCAGGCTGCTAGTCGTCAAGATTTAGAACGCATTGAAGCACGTTATTTACAGCAGCAAGGCTGGGGTTATTTGCTGGGCGCAGAAACCCTAGCAAGGCAGGTTTTAACCGATGGACGTATTCGTGAACAGCCGCGTTGGTGGGCAACAATTCGTGGTGAAGTAGTTAGTTATCCGGTGGATGAAGGTATGCTAACGATTCAGGTTAAAGACTTACGCACCTGTTATAACTTGAATCATTTAACCAGCATTACTAGCCAAGAAGCCAGTATTCAAGTGAGAGAATTATTGCCTTGGCGTTTGTACATTAATGCCGCACAAGAAAACCCCACTGTCCAAAAAAGCCAAAGCTGGACTGCCGATTTAGATTTAAACCAATTTTTAGATTTAGCCAGAGACTGGATAGACAAAGACAATGAAGCCTTACCTGATGGTGCTGAAACGGGTCAATACTTATTAGCCGACCCACCTAGAATTGTAGCTAACCAGCCCTTTGCTGATGTGTCGGAAGTGAATTGGCTCAGCTCAGAAAATCGCCAACGCTTTAGGCAGTTACCCGAAAATTTATGTGTACTACCCGATACCCGTTTAAGACTAAATATTAATACCTTAGCAGAACAAGATTTACCTTTGTTATGGGCTTTGTTTGAAGGTCAGGTACAACTAGCTAGCCTACAAAACTGGTGGAACACTCGCCCTACTGTTGGTTATAAAAACCTTGACGATTTTTGGGAAGATTTAGGTGAAACCAACCTGCCACAAGATGAAAGTTGGAAACAGCGAGTAGGCGGTAGTTTAATGTTTGTGAGTGATTTTTATCGGGTAACCATTAGTATGTTGTTAAATGATGTAACGCTAGAATTTGAAGCTGATATTTACCTAGCCCCCGATGCTAAAACCCAAATTTATGCACGCCGCCTAGGGCCAGTTGATGGGCGTGTTCAAGCCGGTTTTCTGGTTGAGCAGGAAGGAAATTAATCAATGAAAGTTAAGCAGCCCTTATTAGTTATACGTTTAGCGGTTAATTCGTCTCAAGATGAATACTGGTGGCTACCTGAGGGCGCAGCAGCTTCTAGTTTAACTGCTGAGCAAGCGGCTAGTTTTAGTAAAACCACACCTGCTTTAGTCTTGTTAGACGCTGCAGCCATTCGTTTAGATAAATTAGCTTTACCACCGGGTGTAAAAACTAACGAAGCGGCTTTGTTATTAGAAGACCAGTTAAGCCAGCCGCTTGAAGATGTAGACGTGCTAATTTTAGAAAAAAAAGGCCGTGAACTTAAAGTAGCTAGTTTAGATAAGCTGTTAGCTAAACAATGGCAGGCGCGTTTAGCCGATAAAAACATTAGCGTGGCACGTTGGGTTCCAGAAGCCTTGTGTTTAGCTGAGTTATGGCAAGAACCTGAGCCATTGTTATTGATTGATAAGCAGCAAGCTAGGTTATGGAATAGCCAAGAACAAACCCTTTTAACCTTGCCCTTGGCTTGGATTAATTCCTCTAATAACGTGTCAGAAGCAGCGCCTTTATTAGCTGCCGATACTCAGCAAGTTAACATTGCAGATTTACCGCAACAAGCATTAGTGCCTTGGTTAGCGACGGGTATTCCTGCCAAGCTGAATTTATGGTCTGAATCTTTTTTAATGGCTTGGCTTAACAAACTACCCATTAAAAATCTTCTAACTAAAAGCTTGCAGCTAACTCCTAAGCAATGGTTTCAGGCTTCGCCTTGGTTATTATTAGTGGTGGTTTTAATGAGTCAGCAAATGTTTATTTGGTTAGCTAAGCCAGTAAGTGAAGCAAACCCAGTGGATGTTGGGCAAGCGTTGCAGCGTTTAGACAGGCGCTTAGATAATTACACTAACCATTTAAATTATCAGCAGCAGCGAATGGATGCTTGGCAACAACTTTTAAATCAGCTACAAAGCAAACAACACATTCAAGTGGCTGCTTTAGTGTTAAATGAACAGGGATTAATCGCTAAATTACAAGGCGTAAAACCTACCGAGCAAACTGCTTTAAAAAGTTTAACTGGGCGTTGGCAATTTAGTGCTGAGCAAGCAACTTGGGAAGTTTCGCTATGATGGCTAGTTTAAATAACTCTTGGCTAGGTCAGCGTTGGTCAGATTTAGAAGCCAGCGAACAACGACTGTTAAAAATTGCTGCACCTTTGGTAGTGCTGATGCTTTTATATTTATTAGTGTGGCAACCAGTACAAGCGTGGCGTGAAAGCAGTGCAATAAATCAACAGCAGCAAGCACAAGATTTACAGCGATTAGAAGCTTTATCTACTCGTTTAGTGTCAGTGGTTTTTTTAGATGAACGCCAGTGGTTAGGCTTGGCGGAAAGTGTTGGTTTGCGCCAAGTTAAGCTGGTTGAAGAAGGAGATTTAAGAAAAATATCTGCAGAGGCAGCTAACCCAGCAATGGTGGAGCGTTTTCTTAATGCGGCAGCAAAAAAAGGCTGGTATTGGCAAACTTTAAATCTACAAGGTGCGCCTATTCAGCTAGAAGTAGAGCTGCGTCCACTATGAATGCTACTTCTTTGATAAAAAAACTACGTACTTTATTATTCGGCTTATTATTTTTGCTGCTGTTTAGCTGGATATTCTTAGTGACCTTTATTGCTCAAGCGCCCGCAGAATGGCTGTTGTTTCAAGCTCAGAATAAGGGACTGATTAAACAGCTAGCTTGGCAAAATGTTCAAGGTTCTTTATCTAAAGGCCGCGCCCAGCGATTAGAGCTGCCCTTTATTAGCCTAGAAGACGTTAGCTGGAATCTTTCTATTTGGCATTTATTTCTAGCTAACCCAGTAATTAACCTACAAGTAGGCAAAGACCAATCTTGGCAGTTACAAGCCAGTTTATTACCTTGGGGCAGTTTAACCGCCAATTTAAAAGCCGGTGATTTAGCTTTATTAAAAAGTAATGGTTTTCCTTGGGCTTTAAAAGGTGAATTAGCGGGTGAGCTTAATTTACAAGCAAAACTGCAAGGGCAAACGCTTAGCTGCCAAAGCTTAACAGGAAGCTGGCAAGGTGATTTAACTGTTTTACAACCCATGCCACTAGATTTAGGGCGGGTTTTTCTACAGCCTACTTGCCCAGACACTCAAACCTTAGATTGGTTGTTAGCCGCTGAGCAAACAAGTGAGCATCAAATAAACCTTGAAGGCCAAGCCAATGCCAAAACCCGCCGCTGGAATTTTACTGCTCAAGCTAAGTTAGAAGAGCAAGCTAAACTGCAACCAGCCCTACAAATGCTAGGCTGGCGCAGGAATAACCAGGGTGAGTTTCACGCGAAAGGTTCGGGTAGGTTTTAAATATAAGGATTTTCAGCGGTTAAACCCCCATTTTCTAGGTAGGCAAGTGCTTAAATGTTCAATAAGTGCCTTAATAGCCGGTGAAGTGTAGTTTTTGTAATAAAGTATCAGCGTTATAGGTTCTATTTTCCATGGCATTTTTACTTCTTTAAAGTGCCCAACAGAACCATTTTTAGGACACTCAGCCAGCCATTTAGGCAAAACACCAACCCCATAACCATCGGCAATGGCCTTAGCCTGCATGGAAAAAGAGTCTAGCTGTAACCTTGGCTCTAGTTTTAATTGGTATTTTTCTCTTGTTGTAATGTGCGTTAAATGAATGGATTGCTTGGTGGTTGGCATTATCCAGTTGAGTGCTTTTAAGTCATTAAGGGCTTCTAAATGAACCCCTTCTTGCCAAGTAGCAGCTTGGTAAACAGCTACCCGCCACTGACCTAAAGGTTGAACCTTGTATTGGTCTAAATTTAAGGGTTTACAACTAATGTATAAATCATCTTGCGGGTTATTATCTGCTAAAAAATGCTCGGCAGAAAACGTATTAATTTTTAATTTTACTTTGGTATTTTTTTCTAAAAACAGGTTCAGTGCTTCTATAGTCCAATTCATAGCTAGCTCTGGACAAAGCTGAATGCTAATTTCACCCTTCACTTCTTGGCTTAACAAACCTAATGCCTGCTTTGCTTCTTCCATTGTTTGTAAAATGTTCACCGCATAATCTGCATAACATTCACCTGCAGGCGTTAAAAGTAACCTGCCTCCTATTTGTTGCGTTAATCGGTAGCCTAACTGCTCTTCTAAAACGGCTAAACGGCGACTCAATGTTGACTTGGCTACCTTCATTAATTTAGCAGTTGAGGTTAGGCTTTTTTCATCGCGTAAAAAAACCAGCGTCTGTAGCGTAGTGTAATTGCTCATAAGTGTTTTGTTTTCTTCAACTGATTGTTCCATTTTTGTGTCTGTTTATTATAGCTGCTACTCATTACTATTAGCTAATGAAAACAATTCTCATTAGTTAAGAGTGTAAATATGAAACTAAAAGTTCGGACTTGTTCAGGTTTTGCTTTCACCAGCATGGCATTAGCTTTGGGGTTGGTCTCACAAACGTATGCTGATGAAAAAACTAATAAGTTGCCAACAGTGGAAGTAACCGCAAGGCAAATTCAAGATAAAGTTATTAATTCAGCCACGCTGCAGCGGCAGCAAGCGTCTAGTATGCGTGATATTTTTAATACCGACCCTTCAGTAAACATTGGCGGTGGGGGTGTAAACGCGCAGCGTATTTACTTAAATGGTGTCGAAGGCACGAACCTAAACATTACCATTGATGGCGCAAGGCAAGGCCGGAGTTTATTTCAGCACCGTGGCGGTTTAACGGGTATCGACCCTGCGTTATTAAAACGTGTTGAAGCTAAAACCAGCGGTGGGCAACAAGGCCCGGGTGCTTTGGGTGGTTCTATTAAGTTTGAAACGGTGGATGCCCAAGACTTACTAAACGAAGGCAGAGCTGCTGGCGCAAGGGTTAGAGCGGGTTACGCATCGGCAGACAGTTCTAAGCAAGGCGGTGTCAGTGTGTATGGCAAGGTGGGCGATAAGCTGGGTTTATTAGTGCATGCAGCAGCGGCTGACCGTGATGATTACCGCACAGGTGGCGGTGATGAAGTGCTTAGATCAGCCAGTGATGACCGTGATTACTTTATAAAAGTAAGTTTGTTAGACGTAGGCGATCATCAAGTGCGTTTAAGCCTAAATAACCATGAATCTTCTGGTATTTATGCGCGAGGCAGTAACGGTAGTGATGCGGGTATTTTGCCTGACCCACTGCCAACCAGCGGCCCTTCAGTACCTGTTAGCCAAAAAGTTGACCGAAAAAGCTATTCGTTAGATCACCGTTATCAGCCCACTAGCCCTTGGTTAGATTGGCGAGCTAATGTGTATTTAAGTGAAAACGAAGTGAGTTACCCAGGCAGTACTGCTACGCCCATTTCTACTGAAGAACAAGGTTTTGCACTAAGTAATAGCGTGTTATTTGAACAAGCTAACTGGTGGTTTAAAACTACCCTAGGGCTTGATTACTTGTCTGAAGATGGTAAAACCAGTGACTTCAAAGTGAATAGCAAAAATTTAGGTGCTTATTTACAAAATGAACTGAGCTGGCAAGATTTCACCTTTAATCTAGGTGCGCGTTTTGATGATTATTCAGCAGATTATCGTCACCTTGAACTCGATGATAGTGATATTTCACCTAATTTTGGGGTTAACTACGCCATTACGCCAGAGTTAAGTGTTTTTGCTAGTTACGAAGAAGCAGTACGCGCAACTGGTATTGTTCCTGTGGGTTGGTTAAGCCGGATGAGTGAAGCAACCTTGCAAAATAATGGTCAGCGCTCTTTAGAATCTGAAAAATCTGAGAAGCAAGAAGTTGGGGTTAACTACCTAAGCAAAGGTGTTTTTGCAGCAGATGATCAGTTAAGTTTTGGACTAGCTTACTTTGAAACAGAGCTTGATGGTTTAATTGAAATACCTGGTGGTGGTATGTCACCGGGAACGTCCATTAACAATAGAGAAGCCATTGAAATTACAGGTTGGCGTTTAAGCTTGGGCTGGGCAAATAATGATATTAGCAGCCAATTCTCTTTTAACAGCAAAGACATTGAGCAAAATGGTAAAGACTTAGGTGCAGTGCGCCGTGTGGCGGCGGCAACGGGCGATCAGTTTGTTTGGGATACCCGTTGGCAAACCACACAAGCCTTACAGTTAGGTTATACGCTAAATGCCGTTGCACGCTTAAAAGATGTGCCAGCTAACCAACCTGAACGTGCGGGTTATGTAACCCACAGCCTACAAGCAGAATATAAGTTGCAGCAGTTAGAAGGCTTAACTTTAAACTTAGCTGTGCATAACCTGTTTGATAAAAACTATGCAGACCACGCCAGTTTATATAGCAGCTCTACTGGCATTGTTGCAGAACCCGGTCGTGATATTCGAGTGGCGGCTACCTATGAATTCTAATGCTTCTGAACTTTCTAAAAATTCTTCACAAATAAATACAAGCGCCCAAGGGCGTTTGTTATTGGTTAGCGCGGGCATTGGCGATGCTGAAAACATTACCTTAAAGGCCTACCGTTTATTAAAAGCAGCTGATGTTGTGATTGCCATGCCGCAGGTAAGCCAAGTGTTTGCCGATGTTTTACACGATAAACTGCTGTTAGATGCAGGGCATGGGCTGTTTTCGGATTTAGCCAAGCGTGGGCTAAATGAAGAGCAGCTAGATAATTTAGCACAGCAGGAAGCGCAGCTGGCTAAACAAGTACGTGACTTCTGGGCAGAAGGCAAAAGCATTGTTGTTTTAGAGATGGGCGACCCCTGCATTTTTGGCCCACAAGCAGGTTATTTAAAAGCATTTAAAGACTTAAACCCTGAAGTGGTCGCGGGTATTTCCAGCTTTAATGCTGCCAATGCTTTGTTAGCACAGCCGTTATTAGCCCAAGGCAAGCGTTTGCAATTAAGCAATTTAAGCTTGCTGGAAACGATACGCCCAGAAGCAGCGCCAGAAACGTGGGTGTTGTTTTGTATGGGATTAGATTTAGCCAAGGTATTTAAGCAACTTAAACAGCTCTACCCGCTGACTTATCCTATTTCGATTGTGATTAGTGCTGGTTTTGCAGAGCAACAACAAGTGATAACTGGCAGTTTGCAACAGCTTAATGAACAACTTGCTGATAAAAGCTTACCTTGGTCTTGCTTAATTTATATTGGGGTAGATGCCAATGCGTAATCGGATTTTAACTCAGGCATTGCTTATTACCAGCTTATTATTGCCAAGCGTTGCCTTTGCAAAAAATAATCTGACTATTGCCGATACACAAGGTGATTGGGGCGTATTAGCCCCTTTTTTACATTCAGCACGAGGCCCTGGTTTTGTTTACACCAGCTTTGTATTTGATTCTTTAATTTGGAAAGATGCTAATGGGCAATTACAGCCGCTGTTAGCTAAAAGTTGGCGTTATAACGCACCAAGCCAGTGTTATGAATTTGAGCTGCACCCTAAAGCTAACTGGCAAGATGGGCAAGCTGTTACTGCTGAAGATGTGGTTTTTTCTTTTAACTATTTAAAAGAACACAACTACCGCTTTGTTGATTTAAAGCCCATTAAGGCAGTAACACAGCTTAGGCAGCAAGGTAAACACCAGTCGCAGGGCGAAGTGGTTGAAGTCTGTATGGCACAAGATTATGCGCCATTTCTAACCAATATTGCTGCCAGCCTTCCTATCATTCCTAAGCATATTTATAAAGGCATTGCTAACCCTTTACAGTTTAATCAGCAACCAGCAGCAACAGGTTCGGGTGCTTATAAAATGTTTGAATATAACCGTGCTAAAGGTTATTACCGTTTAAAGGCGCATACAAACTATCACTTAGGTGTACCTGCTTATGATGAAGTGCGTATTGTGCGAATGAGTCCACAAGCCGCTTTAAGTGCAATGAAAAACAAGCAAGTTGATGCCATTTCATTGCCCCAACCTTTGGTTAAGCTTTATCAAGACGCTGGTTTTAAAGTGATTAAAAAATTATCTAATCACCCCACTCGTTTATTGTTTAATCATCAAAATTTATTTGCTGATGTAAATCGTCGGCAAGGGCTGGCTTATTTAATTGATCGTCAAGCGTTAGTAGATATTGCTTACCGAGGCGTAGCTGAAGTTGCAAGGGTAGGTTATCGACAAGCTGTCAGTGATGCACTTTCTCATGCCTATCTAAAAGACCCTACAACAGCTCAAAGTTTATTAACCGCTTCAGGTTGGCGTTTAACACCGCAAGGTCAATGGTTAGATGCAGCATCTAAACCGCTTACTTTACGTTTATTAGCAACACCTAACGCTGAGTTGCTGGCTGTAACCCTTGCTAATCAGTTAGAGCAAGCAGGATTTTCAATCACTTTAAAACTTGAACCTGATTTACAACTAGCAGAGCGTTTAGCACAAAGCGAGTTTGATTTAGCCCTGCTTTCTTCCAGTCATGAAGGTGACCCTGACCGCTTTCGTTTAATGTTAACGGGGCAACAACAAAGGGGGGATGGTTATTTAGCAGACAAGTCGTTATTAACATTATTAGACGAGCAACAACAAACCTTAGATACAGACAAACGTGCTGCTTTATTATTGGAAGCTGAAAAAATTTATAGCCAACAGCTGCCCTCGTTTCCTTTAGTGAACGCTATGAACTTTGTGGCTTTTAACCCTGCTAAAGTCAATATACAGTTTACCCAAGGTGGTATTGCACTAGGCATTCCTTTGCCCTACAACAAAACAACACTTTTCTTCAAATCTGCTGTTAATGGCTTGAAGGAGTAACGGTTTGAAGTTTTGGCAAAGTTATGGGTGGCGATTAGTATTGAATAACGCGCTGGCCTTTTTTGTTTTGGTTTGCATTACCTTTATTCTGTTGCGCTGGTTGCCAGGTGATCCTTTAGATGTGCTTTATTCAAGTGATATAACGCGCAGTGTTAGCCTTGTAGAAAGGGAAGCAATGCGAGAATCCTTGGGTTGGCATGGCAGTATTTGGGCGCAAGGTTGGCAGTATATTGGTGAACTAGCCCAAGGGCATCTGGGCTATTCAATTTATCATGCTGCACCAGTTAGCGAGCTATTAGCTGCTAGTTTGCCTTGGTCTTTGGCCTTGGTGCTTTTGTCTATACCTTTGGCTTTAGTTGCAGGTGTGCTGCCAGGTTTAATTGCCGGCAGTCAGGTTAGCAAGCGCCTAGATTATTGGCTGGTGATACTGGCAGCAGTCTTTTCAAGCTTGCCTTCTTTTGCTTTGGCTTTGTTGCTGTCCAGTATTTTTGCCCATCAGCTAGGTTGGTTTCCTTTATCTGGTGGTGCAACCTTGTTTGCAGACTATAGCGGCTGGCAACGGGTGCTTGATTATTTATGGCATGGTTGGCTGCCTTTGTTAGTCTTAGCGGCACACGGTGCGCTAAGGTATTTTTACTTAGCCCGAGGGTTGGCACAGCAACTTAGTCAGCGTCCTTTTATAGCCGTTGCCAAAGCACGGGGGTTAAATCAATGGCAGTTAATAAAGCATTATTATTGGCCTAATGCTTGGCCTGAAATATTAACGCGCATGACGGGTGTTTTGCCTAGCGTGTTAGGTTCAACTTTATTTGTTGAGGTGGTGTTTTCTTACCCAGGCATAGGTCAGCTTTTATTAGATGCCATTTACAACCGAGATTTTCCAGTCATTCAGGGCGCAATACTAACCATAGGTTTTATTATTTTAATAACGAATAGCTTAATTGATTTAATGGTTCATCAATTAAGTTTAAGGGGGTAGCCTAGATGCCATTTAATCTAGGGTTAGCACTATTAAGTGCCGCTTTATTAGGGCTGTGTACTTGGCTTTTTATTCCAGAACCTGAACTTTCAACCCTAATATTACACGCACCTAATGCTTCACATTGGTTAGGAACCAATGTGTTGGGGCAGGATGTATTACTTCGCCTTTTACAAGCTTTACCTAATACATTCATTATTGCCTTGATGACAGGGCTTTTACCGGTTGGGTTTGCTTTGTTATTGGCTTCTGTAAATTTTTTTATGCCTAATTGGGTTGATAAGCTACTGCTTAAACTAGCAGATTTAATAATGATTTTACCTGGTACCTTGTTGCTGATTTTATTAGCTGTTTTTTTAGAGCCAGACTTATGGGGCAGTATTTTACTGGTGTCTATGCTGGCTTGGATGGATGATTTTCGTATTCTGCGTACTGCATTATTTAAAGCCTCGTTACGAGATAATTTAGCGGTTGCGAAAAGTTATGCTGCGTCTAAAAGTTATTTATTAAGGCAACATTTATGGCCTGTGTTAAAACCTTTGTTGTTTGCTTTGGTTATTCAAAATGCCCGACGTGGGGTAATGATGACCGCTGGTTTAGCTTTTTTAGGTTTAATGGACCCGCGCCTACCTAACTGGGGGAGTTTGTTATTTGAGTCACAAGACCAAATACACACGGATGCTTTTTGGTGGTTGCTGCTGCCGCCGGTTATTGCGCTGTCGTGTTTACTACTTTTTTTAACCTATTTACAGCAGAAGGTTGATCGTTATGCTGATGAATAAAACACCTTTGCTGGCTTTAAACCAAGTAAGCCTATCGCTAGTAGGCAATTGCCGTTTAAATAATTTAAGCTTTAGTTTAGACAAAGGTGAAGTGCTGGCAATTATTGGGCAGTCGGGTGCAGGCAAAACAAGTTTAATAACTGGCTTGCTGGGATTAATTAATGGGCAGTGGTCTGGTGATTTTGTCTGGAAAGGAGAGGTACTTAACCTTGACGCTTTGCAAGCTTTGCGAGGGCAGGAAATGGCGTGGGTACCGCAAGGTCAGGCCGATACACTGAACCCGCAGCGTAAAATAATCGACCAGCTTTTGGAAGTTATGGCAAGGTTTAAAGTGGGCACTTGGCATAATCGTAAACAACTAGCAACAGCATTGTTATTAGAAGGGCATTTACCCCAGCATTTGCATCAACGCTACCCAAGGCATTTAAGTGGTGGTGAAATTCAACGCTTTTTAATTTTGCTAGCTAGCGTTCATCAGCCAAGTTTGCTTTTGTTAGATGAGCCAACAGCGGCTTTAGATGCAGCAACTAGGCAACAAGTTATTGGCCGCTTAAAAAAACAACAGCAGCATTCAGCATTATTATTAGTAACGCATGATTTGCACTTGGTTAAACAGCTAGCCACTAAAGTTGCAGTCCTAGAAGAAGGGCAGTTAAGCCCTTGTCAGCCAGTGGAAGCCTTTTTTAAAGCGCCAAGCACTGCAATAGGGCAAGCATTTTTAGAAGCGAATCAGGGAAAAAAATATGCATCAAGTACTAAAGGCGCTCAGGTTTTAACAGTTGAAGGTTTAGCTTATCAAGTGGATGAAAGTCGGGTAGGAAGCCGGTTGCTTTTTAATCAATTATCCATGCAACTTCACCAGCAGCAACGCTTAGTTGTTGAAGGGACAAGCGGTAGTGGTAAATCTACCTTGGCTCGATTATTGGCAGGCTGGATTCCGTTACAAAAAGGCCGGTTGCATTGGTGTTTGTCAGGGTTAAATAGGCCACAGGCTGCTTTAGTACCTCAGCAGGCTTATACTGCTTGCGCTGCCTATTTTAATATTGAACAAATTTTAGCCGAGCCTTTAATTTTAAATAAAACAGGGGTAGATAAAGCACAAATCAAGTCTTTTTTATCTTGGGTGCAATTGCCTACGACTGATCAGTTTTTACAGCGTTTACCGCACCAAGTCAGCGGCGGTGAATTACAACGGGTTATTTTGGCAAGGGCATTAAGTTTAATGCCAAAGTTGCTTATTTTAGATGAACCCACTTCTGCCCTAGACCCAATTGCCAAACTGAATTGGGTAAAATTAATGACTCGATTACAGCAGCAGCTAGGGTTTGCTTTGCTGGTTTTTACCCATGACACCCAATTAGCTGAAGTGTTAGATGCTGAACGCTTGTGTTTGACCAACATTAATCATTCAGCAACTTAATTTGTATTAACCAGCCTTTTGCCAAATACCTTCGATTAAGCGTACTTTGCCAGCAGCTAAATTTGCCATTAGGTTTTTGCCCATCTGTAAAAAGCGTGGTCCAAAAATTAACTGGGGCGTTAAAATACCGGTTTGGCCACGGGCTTCTTTATCGGTATGTTTTTTACGCCAGTTTAAGGCCTGTTCGGTAACTTCCTGCTGAGTAACCTTCACAAAACCGGCTGTGGTGAGTTGTTTTTCTAACTCGGCTGGCTTGATTAAATGGCTGGTGCTGGCGGTATCTGCCCAAGGTACAGGGAAGGCTAAAGCTTCTAGGTTATCGCCTTGTAAAACTTCATGCAGTAATAAACGACCGCTAGGTTTAAGTACCCGATTCACTTCAGCCAAGCCTTTGGCTAAATCGGGCAGGTTCATTAGGGTGTGTTGGCTCCAGACTGCATCAAAGCTTTCATCTTCTAAAGGTAAGCACTGGGCATCGGCACAAATAAATTTTGTACGGGCGGTTAAGCCTGTGGCTTGGGTTAACCACTGAGCTACGTCTACAAAGGGTTGAGTAATATCTACACCAACCACTTGTAAGCCATATTCATCGACTAATAAACGGCTGCTGCCACCCGTTCCACACCCTAAATCTAATACCTTTTGAGCGGGCAAAAAGCTTGCTTGTTCAGCGAGTTGTCGGCTAGAACGCCTGCCGCCTACGTGCAGCTGGTCGATGGCAGCTATGTCATCTAAGGTTAGTTGTTCTGGGTTTAATCCTTCGGCAACCAACGCTTCTTGTAAACGAATCGCTAGGCGTTCATCGGCATAGTGGCTAGTCAATAAATCTTGATGGGTTGATTTCATAATAAAGAGTCTTTTTTAGCTTTTTGTACTTTTAAGTAGGCTTCAATTAGCTTTTCGTGGGCTTCTAGGCCGTCTAACCCTGGTGCTGGCGCAAAGCCTTCAAAGGTATCTTCACCATTGATTAAACGCTCACCGGCATTCACTTGTTCTTCACCAAAGTAAAGATTAAGCGCGGTGCGGTAAGAATCAATGGATTGGTTAGATAAGGCAATTTCTAACAAAGACTTAATGCAACGGTAATGGTTTTCGCGGTGTTCATGCAGGTGTCCAAACAGCAGTAAACCTTCAATTAAGTCCAGCGCTTCTTCTTGTTCGCCTAGGGCTAGGCACAGCATGGCACGCAGTTCACCGACACGTAATTCTTTCCAAAAAGTTGAACCACCCGGCACTAAACCAATTAAGGCAGCCACTGGGTGCTGTTGGCTAAAGCCGGATTCATTAATCAGTTCGGCCACTTCATCTAGGTCTGGGCGGTCAAGTTCTGGCAGTTCTAATAATGCATCACGCAGTTCTATGCCTTGGTTGTTGTTATCCCACAATAAATCATCGGCTGGGTAAATTTCAGAAAAACCAGGTACTAGAATACGGCAAGCATCCACGCCTAAATGCTGGTAATCCATAATGTAAACTTCACGGCCTTCATCGTGTAGCTGGTCAAGCAGCGCATTGAACTGCTCTTCGCTCGTGCCGGGGAAATTCCAATCAGTGAAGGGGTAATCAAAACGGTCGCCAATTAAATGCCAGCCAACCAAACCGCTGGAATCGGTAAAGTGGGTTTCTAAGTTATGCGGCTCACTGACTTGGTATAAATCTAAGGTGGGTGCTGGGAAAACGTCGAGTTCGTCTAAAGCACGGCCTTGCAGCAGTTCAGTCACGGTGCGTTCTAGCGCCACTTCAAACAGCGGATGCGCCCCAAAAGAAGCAAAACAGCCACCGTCTTTAGGATTTAGCAAGGTGACGTTAATGACTGGGAAGCGTCCGCCCAGTGAAGCATCTCTGGCTTGCACATAAAAACCAGCTGCTTCTAAGGCTTCAAGGGCGGCAACCACTTTAGGGTAACGTGCTAAAACTTGGTTAGGAATTAACGGTGGGCACATACCTTCGGTTAAAATACGGGCTTTTATAGCACGTTCAAAAATTTCAGATAGCGCTTGAGTATAGGCTTCATAAGCGTTATTACCTGCCGCCATGCCGTTAGAAACAAATAAGTTGCCGACTAGGTTAACGGGAAACCATACAGGCTTTAAGTCACTTTGGCGCACAAAGGGCAGCGCACAAATACCACGGTTAATTGCGCCTGAGTTAATATCCACCAAACCGGCTGGCTCTAGCGTTTCTTCTTGCTGATAAATAGCTAAACAGTGTTCATCTAATAAATCTGGGTGCAACTCTTCACTAGCGGCGGAAAACCAGCGCTCTTCTGGGTAGTGAACAAATTCACCTAGAGAAACTTTAGGACCTAACCAAAAGTCAGCCCAAAAATAGTTGGTGCTTAGGCGTTCAAAAAACTCACCTAAAGCTGAAGCAAGAGCAGCTTCTTTAGTAGAGCCTTTGCCATTGGTAAATAACTGTGGGCAATCTAGGTCTTGCAAATGAACCGACCAAACATGGGGAACAGGGTTTAACCAAGATTTAGGCGCTACATTAAAGCCTAGCTTTTTAAGTTGGTTTTCTAATCGAGCAATGGTGCTGTCAAGTGGGGCATCTTTGCCTAGAATAAGGTTTGTTGCACTAGAGCTGCTAGTCATTTTTTATGCTCGCTTAAGAAGTTGTGGCGGAAGAATAGCAGGCTGCATGAAGGCTTGCCAGAAGTCTTGCGGAGTTTTATCTTTGTCAAGTGTCCACAGGCTAAAAATTAGAGAATATTTTTGTTATTAACTGACTAGCTAGACAAAGATTTGATAAATCTTGAGGTTTTCTTTTACTTGGTTATGTCAAGTATTGACTTTATATTTATTTTTTAAAACCATAAAAATCAAACACTTAGGTGTTTTTAGTCATTCGTTCAGTTTTTTTCTAAAAGCATCCACTTGGTTACTGGTGCCTTTTTACCCAATTTGTAGCTAGGCTTGTTTTAATGGGGGTAAGGGCAGTCTGCTACAAGCTTACTCACAAACTTATCCACAGCTAATGTGCATAAGTGGATAAAGAAATAGCTGAGGATTTAATAAAAATTAAGCAAAAAAAAGGGTAGCTAAGAAGCTACCCCTAGTGCAAATAATCGCACTCAATAATCGACCTTCAATTCTTTGAAAAATGACTGACTTTTCTCTTACCAACCTATAGCTGTTGCTAATGGTTCTTGTACCTGCTGATAAAGGTGGGCTGCTAATTGAACACCTGTATCTTTGTCTTCAAATAGTGAGCTAAGCAGTTGTTCATCTAAATCTTGTCGCTTAGCAATGGTTAAGCGTATTGCTGCTTCTTTATCTTCACTAAGCTGCTTTAAAGCGTTAAAACCTGGTTGACCATAACGTGCAATCATTAGCCTAACGCGTGTATCTGGGTGGCTAGCTAATTCATTTGCTAGTTCTTCTGGCAGGTTAGGGTTTTGTGCAAGAGTAAAAGCCAGTTCTGGATGTTTGTTATAGATATAGTGCCAAGTTTCTGGTCTAGCCGTCATGTTCAGCGCGAATCGCTTTTCATGGTGTTGCTTGCTGACTAAAAGGTCTTGTAACTCTTGTGTATCTATCATGGCTGCCTCCAAATGCTGCACTTGCTAACTAGACGAAAGTATAACGAATTAGGTAGTGTAACTACAAGGAGAAAATGAATTTAAATAAGCATTAACTCCCTTAGTTTGGCTAAAAGCTGCTCGGCTAGTGTAGTTTTGGCGTTTTCTAGCAAGGCAATTTCCTGGTACTGAGCTTGCTTGCTTAACTCAGGGCTTTTTATCACTGCATAGATGGTTTCACTAGTTGTCTGTTTTGGGTGACTCGCTGTTTGTGTGCTAATAACGAGCAAACCTTTGCTAAGCAACCAGTCTTCTAGCTGGGATTGTTCTGCTGCTAAACCACATGCTAGCTCTTCTTCATCTATTACTAAGGCGAAACGCCCTGCGTTAAACACTAAGCGTTCTAGCTGAACGGCTAGTTGCTGGCGCTGAGTTTTACTTCCACCTTGCAGGGTTATTTTTGCTGCTTTTTGTCCAAGGCGTGCAGTACGTTCTTTTGCGGTAACGGGTGTTAGTTCTATTTTCGATGAAGTCAGTTGTGGGTTACTGGCTTGAATCATACCCGCAGCAAGGGTGCCTTGTTCATGGCGGTCAATTAGAATAAAGCTGCCAGTAGTAGGGTTGCTTAAATAGTCATCGGCTAAAATCGGCTCTTCTAACTGCAATTCAACACGAGCAATTGTATTCAATTTAAGCTCTGCTGCGGGTTGGCGCTCCAAGGTATTTACTTGGGTGGTGTAGTGAATAGCAAGAATACGGGCATTGACTAAGCGACTAGCGGTTTTAAGCAGGTAGGTTTTGCCTTGTAAAGAAGGCGTTTCAGCCATCCATACCATTTCAGCAGTAATTCGGTCAGTAGCAACTGAAGCATCATCCGCAGCCACTAAAATATCGCCACGCGAAATATCGATTTCATCTTCTAAGGTGACAGTAATCGCCATTTGCGGGTAGGCGGTTTGCAGTTCATCTTCAGAAGTTAACTTTTTATTAGCAGTTAGCAAAGATTTAACACGGCTGGTTACGTCGGAAGGTAAAACTTTTACAGGGTCGCCAACACTTAATTTGCCAGCGGCTAAAGTACCGCAGTAACCACGAAAATCACGGTTAGGGCGGTTCACATATTGCACAGGAAAACGCAGCGGTTGTTCCACGGTTGCTGGCTGCATATCAAGGTTTTCTAACAAAGCCATTAAAGGCAAACCCTGATACCAAGCTAAAGACGGGCTGGCATTCACCACATTGTCGCCCTTTAAAGCAGAAAGCGGCACAAAGTGCAGTTCTGGTAATTTAAGCTGAGTGCTGCTGGTTAACGATTGTGCAAAAGCTAAATAGTCTTCACGAATTTTGTTAAAAACTTCTTGGTTATAATCGACCAAGTCCATTTTATTCACCACTACCACTAGGTGTTTCAACCCTAATAAAGACACTAAGTAACTGTGGCGAAAGGTTTGTACCTGCATACCTTTACGTGCATCTATCAACACTAAGGCAACATCGGAGTTAGAAGCGCCAGTCACCATATTGCGGGTGTACTGTTCGTGGCCCGGCGTGTCGGCAATAATGAATTTACGTTTGGCGGTAGAAAAATAACGGTAGGCAACGTCAATAGTAATGCCTTGTTCTCTTTCCGCCTGTAAACCATCCACCAATAAAGCTAAATCAAGGGTATCGCCACCTTCTTCATTGCTAAAAGAAGCCCCTTGGTTTTTGCTGTCTTTTTGAATGGCCTCTAGCTGGTCTTCATAAATCATTTTACTGTCGTGCAGCAAACGACCAATCAGGGTTGATTTACCATCATCAACATTGCCGCAGGTTAGTAAACGCAAGAGCTGTTTGTTTTCCTGCTGTAATAAATAACCTTCAATATCGGCGCTAATTAAATCGCCTTGCTCTTGAATATAGCTGGCAGTCATTAGAAATAACCCTCCATTTTTTTCTGTTCCATCGAACCACGCGTGTCTTTATCGATCATGCGGCCTTGGCGTTCTGAAGTGCTGGTTAAGAGCATTTCTTGAATAATCTCTGGCAAAGTGGCAGCAGTGGATTCAATCGCCCCAGTGAGTGGGTAGCAACCAAGGGTTCTAAAACGTACTTGTTTAAGTTGTGGCTCTTCACCTTCAGCCAAAGGAAGGCGTTTATCATCGACCATTATCCAAGTGCCATCACGCTTAACCACAGGGCGTAGCGCAGAAAAATACAGGGGCACTAGCGGAATTTTTTCTAGCCAGATGTATTGCCAAATATCTAGTTCTGTCCAATTAGATAGAGGGAAAACACGAATGCTTTCGCCTTTTTTTACTTGTGTGTTGTACAAGTTCCACAGTTCTGGGCGTTGGTTTTTAGGATCCCAACGGTGGTTTTTATCCCGAAACGAAAAGACTCTTTCTTTAGCACGCGACTTTTCTTCATCACGCCTAGCACCGCCAAAAGCGGCATCAAAACCATATTTGTCTAAGGCTTGTTTTAGACCTTGGGTTTTCATTAAATCGGTATGCAAAGCTGAACCGTGAAGGGCTGGGTTAATACCCATATCCACACCTTCTTGATTGACATGCACTATCAATTCCATGCCCGCATCTTTAGCCGCTTGGTCACGAAACTTAATCATTTCCTGAAACTTCCAAGTGGTATCAACGTGCAATAAAGGGAAGGGCGGTGTGCCTGGGTAAAATGCTTTGCGTGCTAAGTGCAGCATCACCGAAGAATCTTTACCTATGGAATACATCATCACTGGGTTAGCAAAACTAGCCGCTACTTCACGAATAATGTGAATGCTTTCAGCTTCTAGCTGCTGTAAATGGGTAAGCCGTGATTCGGCAAGTGCGAGCATATCCTACTCCTGTAGAAAACAATGCTAGTGAGTATGCCGTGAGGTAAGAGTAACTAAAAAGAATATCTGGGTATCTTGTTATTCTTTTGGGGTATATGTAGATTTGTGAAAGTATTTTGATGACTTGCCTGTGTAGCTATAAGAACTTGGATTCAACTTGCTAGTGCAACAGCCTGTAATTCTTCAAACAATACTTCATTTGGTGTTTTCATTCCAAGTGTTTTCCTAGGTCGGTTATTTAGACGATGCATAATGAATTCAAAATGCTCATCATCTAAGTGCTTAAAGCATGAACCTTTGGGGCAGTATTGACGTATTAAGCCATTTGTATTTTCATTCAATCCACGTTGCCAAGAAGCATAAGGGTCTGCAAAGTAAAAGTCACAATTCAGTGCTTTTGCAATGGCTTGATGCTCAGCAAACTCTTTACCATTATCTGCCGTTAGAGTATGTACTAAACCAACAGAAGCAAAGGGTGTTAACAACT